>CAIQPO010000001.1 GCA_903873735.1 Candidatus Collierbacteria bacterium
AGACATAACAGCAATTTTTTTTCTCTTTTTTTCATCTCCATTTACCATTCCAAATAGTTTCTGTTGATACTTCTCTAACAAATCTTTAATGACCATTGCTTCAATCTCCTTCTCAAACACTTCGTTGTTTGCAATCTCCTCATTACTCAGTCTATGCGCAATCCAATATCTCAAACTGTCCAAATACTTCCCAAACTCAGGTGAATCTGTGTCCACATCCGCTCCTTCTCCGTTCAAATACGAAATGACTTCGCCAAATTTTGGCATTTTAAAAACACTACCCACCATCGCATAATCCAACCTAATATCTACATCTTCTGCCATCAACCCTTGCCCTGTAGTCAAATACTGCTCTGCCTTTGCCATAAAATAAGTTCTCAAGCTATCTTTAAAAGCAAAAATAAATTTAGACGCTTCTTCTGTTACTCCAGCATCTTCGTCTACGGCGGGCACAGTATCATTTAGATGATTAAAAAAGTGCACGTATGTCCTCATTCTATCTTTCTGATCAGCTTCGCCAAGCGGTTCTATTCCATCCAAACCCAATACAGGTCTATTTTTTGAGAAAGTCGTCCTTTTTATTATTGAATCGACTACTTCAAAACACAGTGCGAATCTCTTCCTTCTTTCAACCTCATCTTGAGCCTCATCTAAATCCCATCTTTCTGATCTAGCTTTATCTGCCCTCAAATTAGCATCAAATTTAATGATAAATTCATCACCACCCCCAGGATTAAATCTCCCGGGAACAATTTCCACTCCCAATTCTTTAAGTTTATCGAGAGCTTTCCTTTGCTCACTACCCGTAGGAAAATACAAATTTAATCCCTTATCTGAATCTTTCTCCTCATCAGTTAGGGCCCTAAATACCGAACTATCATCGCCAGGCGACAAGTATTCGGCCACAGCAATCAAGCCCGACGCCATGGTAGCAATCCTATCATCAAAACCCTCACCCAACTCCTGCACACCTCTGTGAAAAAGCATCATATCAATTACCAAATACTCTTGATCACTCACCAAATCCTTGCTCACCTCACCTTCTCTAAGTTTTTCCACTAATACTTCATCAGCTTCAATCATACCTCTACCAGTAGGTAAGCCAGTCTTTGGATCCGTTAGAGCCGCCGCCGAAGCTTCAATGATTCTTCCCGATGAATCCTCCACAATCTGAAGCATTTCCGTTTGAGCGTTTTCGATTTTCACCGAACTAGCCACCAAGTCATTTGATGCTGTCCACCTTCTTCTGGCTTGATCGTGATACATTTTGAACTTAGCTTCATCTTTTTCTTCATCTCTCAACTCCTCCATCAATTTACCATCATCCGCCTCCTGCCTAGCCAAACTCCTTATCCTATCAAGCTCCTTTTTCACACTAGCAAGCTTTTCTTTCGCCTCCTCAACACTACTCCTCTGCTCTTTCAATAATAAAACTGGTCTTGATCCATGCTCCTCCACAAAACCTCTATTCTTAATTTTCAGCACTTCATCTTGACCAATTTTTTCCTGAATTGTGATTGCAAGATCAAAGTAGCCTCTAGACGCCTCTCTTTTTAGATAGGTTAAATCAATATCGACGCCACCTTCTCCCATCTGCTTTATTTTTTGTTCACCTCAAACCTGTTCTTAAACATTCTCAACAACCAAATAACCAGTACAACCAAGATAATTACTGGAATATATACAAATGTCCAGATTATTAGATTTGCCACTGATCTTAAAGTCCCCAGCATTGATCTCACTGCATTCTTAAACACCACTTCTGGTCTCCACACTCCATCTGGAGCGTAAGGTAAAGCCAATTCATCTGTAGATAGAGACACCGAAATTAAAGTTAGCTTAGCAGTTTGCTCCAAGTATTTCTGTTGCCCCTTCAAGCTATCAATCTGCATCTGAATACTATTTAGTTGATTCTGCACACTCATTAGATCTTCCACTCTGGTAGCCTGATCCATAATCGCCTCCATCTTAGCCTTAGTTTTATTCAAATTTGCCAATCTAGCTTCCAAGTCTACATACTCATCTGTCACATCACTTCCATATACATTCTCAGATACCACCTTCACACCATATCCGCGAATTTCCTCCAACACATCCTCTCTCTTTGTTACCGGCACCCTCACACTAATATTTCCACTAGCAGCACCTTCAGGTCTACTCAAGCCTTTATTTACCATATACCCTCCAGCAACTGTCACAGTCTTCTCGATTTCCTTAATAGCTTTTGCCACATCTTTTACCAACATCGACATATTCGTGTCCTGCACTACCATTCTGTTTGCTTGCTCTACAGGAGCAGCTTCTCTATACATCATGTTTGAACCACCAAGTGACAAGGACTTCGTCATCATTGGTGCAGGAGCCGCCATATCAGTCATCGCCACTCCAGAATATGAAGACCCGCCCACCGAATATCCAATTCTTCCTAAATTATTCTGCATCCATCCGTAAGCGATATAAGCCAAAAGTAACCCTATAATCCAATTCTTCTTTATCCAATCCAAAATTTTATTCATACTTTCATCATATCACTCTCCAAAATTAATCCCATAATCCCAATTAAAGTAGAATATTTATATGACCATTCTTCCGCTAACCGTAGGAGATCTTTCCACCAACTGTTATCTCATCACAAACACGAATAATGAGTGTTTAATCGTCGATCCAGGTGACGATGCAGACTTTATCACTGAATCCATCATTAACTACAAGCTCGCCCCTAAAGCCATTGTCCTTACCCACGCTCACTTCGACCATCTTCTTGGCTGTCTAGAATTAGTCCTAAACTTCAATTTACCTATAGCCATTCACCCAAACGATCTGCCTCTCCTAAATCATGTTCAGTTTTCTGCAGCCAAATTCACTGGCAAATCAGCCTTCAAAACGCCCAAACCTACAATCATGCTCGACTCCATCCAACTTCCAATCACCCACTTTGAAAATATTAAAATCATACACACCCCGGGGCACACCCCAGGCTCGGTTTGTCTCCATTTTGAAAACATACTGGTCACTGGTGACACCCTCTTTGCAGAAGGTGTTGGCCGCACAGATTTTTCATATTCAGACACCAGGAAACTGTACTCATCATTAGATGTACTCAAAAAACTTCCAGAAGACACTCTTATCTACCCAGGCCACGAATCTTATGGCGTCAGTCTAGGGAATTCACTTTCCAACATCAATCTAAATCAACTCATTTAGTTAGCATTCTAACCACTTAAGCCAAAAAATAAGGACCCCGATTAAGGGGCCCTAACTAACAGACAAGATTATTTGAGGAGATCACTCCACCATTTGGTGGTTTCACGCCACCACTTGGAAAAGAGGTTCTCCGCATTTTTGCCGGTCTGTTCCATGTCGGAGCTAATTTTCTGCGCTTCTTGGGCCATTTGTGCTGGCGTATCACATACTGCCGTCACTTCAGGCGCCAAATCACGAAGCGTATCACCACAGAAGTTTTTTCCCGCACCATTCAAGGTCTCAACCCCTTGGTTGAACTGGTTACCCATTCCGGGGTTTACCATATTCAACAGATCATCCAGCTTTCCACCAATAATCAAACAACCAAGTAAAGCAAGGAGGATGGCCAGGATCCGGAGGGTGAAGTGGGAGTTGCCGAGGTTAAACATTAAAGTGTTCTCCGATGCCTCTACCTCTTAGAAAAGTGGTAGAGACGCTTGTCAAACTGCAGAGTGATAAATTCACTCTTCCAATAGTGGATATATTACCATATTACGCACCAAAAGTCAAGTTATAGGATATAAAAAAGGCTCTGATTTACAGAGCCAAATAATCTAACAAACAAAGGGTCTATTACTTTTTCCTTCTCTCCTCAAAATAAACCACCGTATCTATTACAGCCAAGGGAAAAACAACAAATTCAAAGGCGACAAACATCACCAGTATCCATAAATAAGCATCTAGAGGTAAGGACTGCCAAATAGCAAAACAAATTGCTATCCCAATTATTACAGGCAATTCCACAAATGCTAATTGCTGGGCCAGTGTTTTAAACATACTCCTCCAAGAATTCGCAATACCAATGTACTAACCTATATATTACATCAATATGACAAATTAATCAATTTCAACATTTAATCTTTTAAGTTCATTCAAAATCCATTTTTTTATCCCTTCACTTTCAAAAGCTTTACGCGTCCCAAAATAGTTCAAATCAATCTCCCAAGCTCCCCAGGCCAAACACACATCGGCTCTTGTCTTCATATCAGAGTGTTTCACCATTCTTTTCGCCAAATAATCCTCCAAAGCTCGCTTTGTCACTCCTTCAGCCTCATAAACACGCATATCAATTAAATATGGCATGTATCTTAGCAAACCCAATTTATCAGCATCCCGCACAAACAACGCATACGACTCATTCACTTCACAAGCAATCCTACTGTGCCACTCCACAGCTTGCGCCACCGTTTCCTTTATCTGTTCCCACCACGCATCTTCAAACTCCTTTCTTCTAATCATTTCTGCACCCACCCCAGCATGATCAAATCCCGTTTTTCCATCAGAAAATGACTCAAAATGTGCTTGTTTAAACCTAGCAATATCATGAAGCAAACAAACACTCCCCACCAAATACCAATCCCAATCCACCTCAGGTGAGCTCCTAGCAATATCAAATCCAGCTTCCACCACCTCCCAAGTATGAAGCATTTTCTGTCGCATTAGCATCCTCACATACTCATTCTTACCTATCCTATAATTAGCCAGCACCTCTTCTTTCCACCATTCATAAATTTCATCTGGAAATCTGAATCCACTAGCCCGATCACCCAAAAACAACTCATCTAGCCACA
>CAIQPO010000002.1 GCA_903873735.1 Candidatus Collierbacteria bacterium
ACTGTCATTGGCCCAGGTACTTTCAGTATTACTTCTCTCGCTGGATATCCACTAGTTAGTCCTGCTTCTGCCTCTCCTGCTACCATATCAGTAAACGCTTCAGGACAATACTCCTTTACTGGTTACTCTCCCGACACCTTTACCTACGACTTCACTGATCTTCTTAATGCCGGTCTCATTGGTAATGCTACTCCTAAGTTTAGCTGTACATCAGCCTCCGCCTCTTTAAGTAACTCACCAGTGGGTTGTATGACACAACCTTGTGAGACAGGTGCTAGTTACATTTACAACTTTGGTTTCTGGAGAAAGTATGGCGGTTGGTGGCAAGTAGTCGGTGGACCGGTATATGCCAGACAAAACATCCAGTCTACCATTCCTGCCTCTCTTCCAGGCAACATGTATCTCATCCTTCCCGGAACTACTGCTCACCAGGGACTTGCTGTCTACGGAGGTTCACTTACTCTTGGTAGTAACCCCAATGCCCAAGTAAACGCCAACAACACTTCTGTCCAATCTGTCTACAACAGCAACAGTATCTACAACTACGAGTTCTTCAGAAACAAGCTTTCAGGTAAAACCGCTGATACCTGGTCAAACAAGAACCAACTCCCAGCCTACTCTGATGGTTCTGGCAAAGGCTACATGCTCCTAAGGAGTACTGATGGTACTGCTTCAAACTTTAGCTCACCCATCAATGTGGCAGCAGGGGAGAAGTATGTTCTTCTTACCACCGGTAATGTTAATATCTCCGACAACATCACCATCGCTTCAGGAGGAACACTCATCATCATCACAGATCAGAGTATCAACTTCAGTGCAGCAGTTACCAGAGCTGATGGTTGGTATCTAGCAGACAGCATGATCACCATCGCCTCCACTGGAGATGAAACTACCGAACAGAGATTCCTAGGTAACGGTTCCTTTGTTGCTCATGGTGGTATTGTTCCAGACCGCGACAGGGGAGTCACCAACAACATAGAATCATCATCTCTCTTTACCTACCGTACAGACCTCCTACAAAACGCTCCAGATGCTATCAAGTTCCCATACCAAAGATATGCGCCTTATGTGCCATGAGTAGACTGGTTCAGATTAAATTGGGTGGATCGCTAATCACCGACAAAAGTAAACCCTACACTTCACGCCCAGAAGTTATTAGACGCCTTGCAATAGAAATTTCACAAGCACAGAAAATCACCGGTGACCAGTATATTCTAGGAAATGGCGCCGGCTCCTTTGCCCACACCAGTGCAAGTAGATACGATACTGCCAATGGTTTTACCACTGAAGAGGGAAAGCGAGGCTACTGCATTGTTCAATTTGACGCCACCACACTAAATCACATGTGTGTCAAAATTTTTATGGAAGAGGGGATAGACACTATCTCTATACCGCCATCAAGTATCATGACGGCGACCAGTGGGAAATTGGATTCAATCTTTGTCAACTCAATTCAGCAGCTCATCCAAAAAAATATCACTCCATTTGTTTTTGGAGACGCCATTTCTGACAAAGTGAGGGGGTCGGTAATATTTTCCTGCGATCAGGTAATGGAATATCTTAGTAAAAATATGAAAACTAAACCTTCTCTTATACTTTCAGTGGGGGATTTCCCTGGAGTTTTGGATGAAAACAACTTACTGGTGAAAGAAATCGACTTAAAAAAATTTGATTTGCTCAGCAAAAATGGTGCTCTAAAACCACCCAAGACCAAAGATGTAACTGGAGGAATGAAAGAGAAAATCCGCACCCTTCTGACTTTAGCGCAAATTGGAATCGAGACTGTAATACTAGATGGCAGGGAAGAGGGAAACCTGTTCAAGGCTCTCACCCAAAGCGACACACCAGGGACTAAAATTATCTCCTAAAACCATTCGTTATCCTTGTTGTTCATGTACCATACTTCAAGGCATGTAAGGCGCTCACCACTACCATTGATAACTCTCAACGCTTTTTCTTCAATTCTTTTCATTTCGGCTGCAATTTCTTCTGGATATTGCACACCCCACTCTTGAGACCACTTTAAAGCTTCCATTGTTAGTGCCTCTTCTGGTGTAATTTGTTTTTCAGACATAAGAGGAGGATATAGTCAATCCACCTTCAAAATCTATCAACTATTTCTCACAAAGTCTAAATTCACGCACAGCTGATCCTCCCAAATCATCTCGGGATATTTTTCTAGCATTTGTCGTACATAAGACCGTCTTTCCTCAAATACTTTATCAGTTGTAGCTTCAAATTTGATAGTGATGTAAGGACCGTTTTGGCTATAGCGAAAAACCATCATTCCGTCATCAAAATCAGCTCTTACACCATCATCTCCAGGAATTATATTTTCGTCTGTTATCTGTGCATTTGGAAAGTCTGCCTTAAATTTTATTGACAAGTCTTTGATAACCCCAACCTTCTTCTCATCCGGGCAACCTATCTTAATTTCTGGTGAAGAAGTGTATTTTGGAAAAGTACCATAAAGTTCACTAAGACTCATGTTCTTTTCTCCTAAATACTCAATTATCCGTAAAGCTGCATATGTTCCATCATCATGTCCATAAGCATTATCTGCAAAGAAAAAATGGCCGGAGAGCTCACCACCAAAAGCCGCTTTTTCAGAGGCAATTTTTGCCTTAATAAAAGCATGCCCTGTCTTCCAAATCACTGGTATTCCACCATTCTCCTTAATAACTTTCGGCACTATCTGTGAACAGAGTGTGTTATATATGATTTTTGACTTAGGAAATCTTTCTAAAATCTCTTTAGCAAAAATGGCTACTGCTACATCGTTCCACAAGATATCTCCTTTTTCATCAACCAATCCAATTCTATCTCCATCACCGTCAAAGGCAATTCCCATATCTGCTTTCTCCTCTTTAACCACTTGAGCCAAGTCGCTCATAAGTCTTGCATCAGTTGGGTCTGGGGTACCAACAGGGAATGAGCCATCCATCTTATCGTTTATTACCACCACATCACATCCAGCTCTTTCCAAAATTTCAGGAATGTATAAAGTAGTAGTGCCACAATGTGGATCAACAACGACTTTGTACTTTCGCTTAAGATTAACTCTCTTTAATACATCTTGTGCGTAATCTTCTTTAATATCGGCTACGGTTACAGTACCTCTTTTTTCTGCAACTACAAAGTCATCAGTCTCAACCAGCCTCCTAAGTTCTTGCACCTCATCGGGACCGGTAGTTTGAGAAAATCCTATACCCAGCTTAAATCCATTAAAGTTTGCTGGATTATGAGAAGCAGTGAGCATAGCGCCACCGTTTGTTTGAAAACGATACTGACCGTAATACATCATCTGGGTCATAATAACCCCCAAATCAATTACATCTACCCCAGTAGACACCACACCATCTATAAAAGCTTTTTGAAACTCTTCACCAGACAACCTACAATCTCTGCCACACACAATTTGCCTAATTTTTCTCTTCCTTAAAAAACTCCCGTATGCTTTTCCTAAAGCCTCCACCTTAGATGAATCTAAATCTTTTCCCACCACTCCACGAATATCATAATTCCTAAATATTAGCGGGTTTATTTGCATTAAATAAACTAATTAATAGGTAATATCCTGTATACAGAAATATGTAGACATTGTCAAACAGCAATTAATACAAAGAGACCTCCAATTTCTGGAGGTCTTTGTTAAAAAAGCCTAGTTACTATTTTTTATCAACCTTCTCCAATTCTCTCTTGAGTTCAACGATCTCAGCCTCTAATTCATCTTGGTGTTTCTTGTTTCGTTTGCCAATTAGAATTATCGCCAGCAATATTGAAACAATAAGCACTAAAACGTAAATTACTAGACGGATGGGGAATAGCCAAAAATACACACTACTTGTAAGAGTAGAGCCTGCAGTACCATAAGCTAAATTCAGATCAGCTCTATATCTTCCATATCCCCATTTTTGATTCCATACACTCTTGAACACTCTACTTGCTTCAGGAAACACATTACCAACCTCAACAGGAATATCTACAAGTTTTGAATTCAAAGGGCTATAAATGGAAATCTTACCCTTTGGGTTAACATGAATATCACTTAAGTTCAGAATACTACCATCAAACTCCACTGGACCTTGTTCATAAAATTTTGCAGTGGTAAACTTCTTAACCTCAGCCTTTTGTGTTACTGGACCATTTACTGATAAGTACAGAAGGGTTCCCACTCTTTGGCCAATTAAGTTTCCCATTTTCTTATATTCACCTCTCTTAAGATCGACATTGGGTTGATAAGTAATCATGGCATAATGTCCACCAGGTAAGGCAGTAAGAGGAACTTTAAACGATATCTTTACCACCTGAGTAGAGTTAGCATCAACAGGAATATTGGAAGGAGCAGTAATCCAGTTCTTTAGTGACCATCTAGTGTTATTGGACTGAACTGGTATTGGAGTCCCAATTTCATCCATAACTACAAAGTCATCCACAAATATCTGAAAATAAAGATATTTATCAGTACCATTACTTATCTTTAACTCAGTAGAGACTGTCTGTCCTGGATCAGCAGATAAATCAACTCTAGTAGGTATGGCAGTAAAAGTCTGTGCAAGAACTGTTTTTACACTTGCAATAAAAAGAAATAATGCAATCAGAACAACTCTTTGTATTTTAATGATTTGGGCAGCTTTAATCATATTCATTTAAATAATTAAAAGGTGGCAGTAGCTGTATAAATAATCATATTTTCGTAGTCACCTGCTGCCTGTGTAGCGTCAACTGAAAGTCTATAACAGACATACCCTGTGTGTGAAT
>CAIQPO010000003.1 GCA_903873735.1 Candidatus Collierbacteria bacterium
AGAAGTGGCAGTAAGGTTGAACAAGGCGAAAGAAGAAGGGAAGAAAATTATTGCTGTCGGAACCACATCATTAAGGTTGCTGGAGACGTTTAGCAGTGACGATGGAGTACTTAGTTTTGGCGAAAAAGATACGGATATCTTTATTCAGCCTGGCTACAAGTATAAGTTCGTAGATGGCCTGATCACCAACTTTCACCTACCAAAGACAAGCTTGCTAATGCTCGTAAGTGCCCTTGTGTCAGCCCCAAACACTGAAAATACATTTTTAAGTTTTTCAAACTCAATTATTGGTCAAGCATACGAGGAAGCAATCAAAAACAAAATGCGTTTCTTCAGTTTTGGAGATGCAATGCTGATTATCTAGGTAGTTTTCTGGATTCTTTTGACAATCTCACCATAAACCGAACGTTGTGTATCGACGCCAGTCGGTAATAGCTCAACTCCTTAGATAGATATAGATGTCTAAGGTAAGAGCGTGTATAGCCAGATTTACAGGTAAAACAATCACAATCATCCAGTATTGGTTTATTGTCTTTTGCCCAAATTGCATTTCCGATATTTAGTCTTCCGTTTTCAAACTCACTTTCAAATTTATCTCCTCTAATTTCACCCACATAAAGCGCTCCATTCCTCGCTAGTCTAGTCGGTGCCACACAATCAAACATATCCACTCCAGCCTTAATTATCTCCACAACGTTATCTGGATCTCTACCGAGGCCCATTGCATAAAGTGGTTTGTCTTTGGGCAACAACTCCTTAAGCCAAGACACAATTTCCAGAGTACTTTCCATGTTGTAGCCAATAGTTTCTCCACCGAGGGCAATGCCGTCAAAAGGTAAATCCGAAATCTGTTTGCATGCCTCAATCCGTAGGTCTTTGTAGACACTACCTTGAATAATTCCAAAAAGTGCTTGGTATTTACCGTTAGTACCCATTCGCTTGTTTTTTTCCCATTGGTTTATACACCTCTTGGCCCATCTGTAGGTTCTATTTAAGGCTGCTTCTGCATATGGACGATCAGCCATATCTGGTGTACACTCATCAAAAGCCATAATAATATCCGATCCTAAATCTTTCTGTGTGTCCATAGCCGATTCTGGAGAAAATCTATGAATAGATCCATCTAAGTGAGACTTGAATGTTACTCCATCCTCGTCAATCTTTGACAATTTTTCACCTCTAGAACCTGCTCCAAGTGAAAAAACCTGAAAACCTCCACTATCAGTAAGAACTGGACCTTCCCAGTTCATAAATCTAGATACTCCTCCCATCTCTGCCACCAGATTTTGTCCAGGTCTAAGATAAAGATGATATGTGTTAGCCAATATTATCTCTGCTCCGGTTTCGCTTATATCGCGAGCATCAAGTGCTTTAACTGCAGCAGCTGTACCGACAGGCATAAAAATGGGGGTAGTTACTGTCCCACTATCAGTTGTGATTACTCCAGTTCCGTCTGCATTCTTGGTAAATTTAAAAGGCATAAGCGTATTTTAAGCTATTTTAGTAAAATACAGCTAATGCCGGAATAACTCAGTTGGTAGAGTAGCGGTATCGTAAACCGCAAGTCGTGGGTTCGACTCCCACTTCCGGCTCTAAATGAGAGTTTTGCCCTTGTGGCAAGACTCTTATTTTGTAACTTATGTGGGAGTCGAACAGGCGGAGCTGATTTCGTAACGAACTCAGCGAGCCAGGCTCCGAGGCAATTGCGAAGAAATTGACCGAGGATGACTCCAAGAAGATGAGAGTTTTGCCCTTGTGGCAAGACTCTTATTTTGTAACTCATCCTTTCTCTCCTTTAGGGAATTGAGATCTTTACATCAGCATGAATCACGTTAGGATTGGGAAAGATATTCTTGTTTGCTTGATAGATCTTTGTCCATTGATATCCATCTCCATAAGCTTTAAGGGCGATGCTCCACATTGTGTCACCTTTTGCGGTGGTGTATTCTCCTGAGGAAATTGATTTTTCGGTTTTAACTTCAGCTTTTACCTCCTGCTTCTCGGATTGAGTGGTTTTTTCTGCAGTGATTTTTCTCGATTCTACCTTTGGGATTATTAGCTCCATACCCTCGGTGATTACTCCTGAAGTAAGCTTATTCTCCTTCATAATATCCACATAATTGAAACCAGAGTTATAAAACTTTTCGGCAATATGCCACAAATCGTCACCCTTAACCACTTTATACGTTACAACTTCACTTTCAGTTTTCTTATCAGTCTCAACAGTAGTGTTTACTCCACCCTGATTAAGTAATATTCCTTGCCAGGATTTTAAATTAGTAGTTCGAAAATAATTAAATATCAAACCAATAATTACTAAAATTACCAAACCGCCCATTACTGAACTGATTTGGTTTTCGTTCATTTTAAAAAACTTCAGGATATTTTTTATAATATCCTCCATACTCTGTCCTTTATTCATATTCCCATCTTATATAAACTATTATCTTTGTCAATAGCTTAGTTTTTTGTAAAATATCTTCTTATAGGGTATAATTGCCTTACTCGGAACATTAGAAATTTTTGGAGGTGAACTGTGAATGTTGTCGACAAAAAAGTTTGGCTGCAGTTTAAATGCAAGGTGTGCGGGTCTGTTTGTGAAGCAGAGCCAGAGGATACCACTGGTATCCCAAATTTGGATTCTGATGGTGACAAGGTGGGGGCGATACCGGTCGTTGCCTGCGGACACTGTGGTGGCGAACACAAAGTTCCATCCAAGAAAATCACACCCAAAGTGCAAAAGTTTGCAGAAGAACATTGCCGTAAATAAATCAAATACCTCACCCTTTGTGGTGAGGTTTTTTATGCAGATTAATCAAAAAAAACGCCCCCACAGGGGGGCGTAAAGCACGTAGCTTAAGCAGTCATAAACCAGTCTTCAATTTCCTTGCGACCCTTCTTTTTGTTGAAGAGCCAGAAGATTGTCACACCGCCAGCGATCGCGGTGATCCAGGTTGCAGCGGTAACGCCAAACACTGCCCAGGCTAGGGCGTGAACAACCTTGGCGCCATCAAGGATAAAGATAGGCCAGAGGTTCATGCGCGCCAGTCTGGTATTGATATATCCGAAATACTGGACAGTATTTTCGTGCAGGCTCTCTCCTTGCCACCGTACATAGAAAGCAGCGATGAGGGCAAGGATGATATTCGACAGCGGGCCGGCAAAGGCTACTGCAAATTCAGCGAACCAACCAAACTCGGTCAAGTTACCCGAGGGGGCGACGAATGCTCCCAGGCCATGGATGCCAGCAGAGACAATCGTAATGCCAAATAAATTGGCCACCCAGGCGTGTGCGACCTCATGCACCACCACAGAGAGGATGGTAAACAGGGCCACGATGATAGCGGCGGTGGTGATGTGGTTCTTCTTGCCTGAAGGGTACGCCTTGGTGATGTAGATCTTGGCGTCAAGCCAGAGAATCATCGCCAGGAATATGGTGGTTCAGTGAATACTCACCGGAATATCAAAAATGTTGAAAGTGAACGCAGCGGGCATGGCAACCTCCGTGGAAGAAATTGAATAGGTTAAAGTGCAAAGCCTATAATATCACAATATTGAGAAAAAATCAACCTAAATACAAAAAATCCCTCAAAAAAAGGGATGTTCTGCGGGGCGGACGGGACTCGGACCCGCGACCTCTCGCGTGACAGGCGAGCGCTCTAACCAACTGAGCTACCACCCCATACTCTCTCCACGAAAGCAAAACGCATTATAGCATTGTAGGGTATAATAAGCTAGTTAAATCATCTTAACTTTTTACAGGTGGTCCTCCTGGAGATGATGCCCAGGAGATCGAAGAAAGGAGCCAGAAATGGCTATCAGATTGTACGTAGGGAACTTACCCTACAGTGTTACTAAAGCAAGAATGGAGGAAATCTTTTCTCCTTTCGGAACTCTCACGGAATGCACTGTCATTTCCGATAAATTCTCAGGCAGAAGCAAGGGTTTCGGATTTGTTGAATACGAATCAGACGATTCAGCCAGACAAGCCATTGAAAAACTCAATGGATCTGACATGGATGGACGCGCTATCGTAGTAAACGAAGCCAGACCAAAAGAGGAACGACCTGAGAGAAGTTTCTCAAGAGGACGCTAAAAATACTGTTAAACTGGTCGTATGACCAGCAACGCGGAAATCGCCCTGTTACTTAAAAAAGTAGGGGCGGTTTTCCGTATAAAGGAGGGTGACTCCTTTCACTCAAGGGCATTTTTCAATGCCTCTTCATCGATTTCAAGCCTTACCTTTCCAATTTCTGATTATCAGAGCCAGTCTAAGGCTCTATCAATACCAGGTGTTGGTGTAAAAATTTCAAAATACATAAACGAGTATCTTTCTACTGGCAGGGTGAAAAGATTTGATATTTTATTCAAGTCTATGCCTGCAGGCATGTTTGGTCTAATGGAGATTAGGGGATTCGGACCAATCACCTCTTATAAAATGGCAAAATTTTTTCATCTAAAAAGTGATAAGACAGCTGTGGATGACTTGAAAAGGGAATTAAAAAATGCCAAAAAACTCCCCCACGGCCTAACCGAAACTGGCAAGAAAAGACTTTTATTGTTTTTAAAGCAGAAACGAATCACGAAAGACAGAATGCTACTTTCTGAAGCTGTTTCAATCGCAAACAAGTTCATTTCCTATTTAAAGAGCCAGGGTGAAATAATTGAGTGTAATGCTTTAGGGAGTATTAGAAGACAATTACCTTCGGTGGGTGATATCGATATCGGCTTCTCCTCAAAAAACATCACTTTGGCACTTGAAAAAGCTTTGAAATACCAAGATATTTCAGAAGTTATTGAAACTGGAGATCAGGAAGCAAGGGTTAGGCTAAATAACTCAATAGAAGTAGATTTGAAATCGGTGAATTCAGAAGACTGGGGGAGCTTGCTTCAACACTATACAGGATCAAAGTTTCACAATATTAAGTTAAGGCAGCTTGCCCAAAAACAAGGCTACTCTCTATCAGAAAATGGTATTAGTAATGGGTCAGAAGTAAAACATTTTCAAGATGAAAAGGCTTTCTATCATTTTCTAAATCTTTCGTTTATACCTCCTGAAATTCGAGAAGATACTGGTGAAATTGAGTTGGCAGAAAAAGGTACAAAATTTAATCTTGTTAGACAGAGTGATATCAAAGGAGATTTACATATTCATAGTAACCTGCTTCAAAACACCTCACATGATACAGGTACATCTTCACTTCAAGAGTTAATTAATAAGGCTCTATCACTAGGATATGAATACATTGCACTTACTGACCACAACCCAAAACAAGGTCAAGAAGAAGTAGTCTTGAACCTATTAGAGGCAAGAAAGGCAAGAATTTGTTCTTATGAAAAGCTAGTGAAAAATAGAGGAATAAAATTATTCAATAGCCTGGAAGTGGATATCAAGCCAAATGGAGAACTAGCTTTACCAGAAGATGCCTTGGGGCTTTTAGACTTCGCCATAGTTTCCATTCATAGTCAATTGACAGACTCTAGATCTGAAAATACCCAAAGAATTCTATCTGGACTTAGACACCCCAAGGTCAAAGTCTTAGGTCACCCCACAGGGAGAAAAATAAATCAACACGAAGGAATTCTTGCTGATTGGGCTCTCATATTTGAGTATTGCGCCAAAAAACATAAGATTATCGAAATTAATGCGACTCCTCTAAGAATGGATCTTCCCTACGAGCTTATAAGGGAAGCAGCAAGAGCTGGTGTAAAATTTTCCATAAACTCAGACAGTCATCACATTACTCAGCTAGATAATATCTGCTGGGGAGTAAGCCAAGCTCGCAAAGGATGGCTAGAAGCAGACTCGGTCATAAATACACTTTCAGCAAGGAACTTGATAGGCATGTTAAACTTGAGTAGTTAGTATTTATACATACACATATGATTGGATATATTTTGATCGCTGTACTGGTGTTTGCTGTCTTTTATACAATCTCGCTTTACAACTGGTTTCAAACCACACAGGCAAGAATTGTTGCTTCAATTCAAGAAATTGGTAATCAACTAAAGCGCCAAGCTGATTTAATTCCCAATCTCGAGTCTTCAGTCAAAGGATATTTAAAGCACGAAAAAGATATCTTCAACGACATTACTTCAGCCAGAAAAGCCATTGATAGTGCAGCTGGCTCAAGTGATTTACAAAAGATTGAAAAAGCCTCCAGCGCAATAAGCTCGCTGGTCCCCAAGCTTCAAGTATTGGTAGAAAGTAATCCAGAGATGAAAGGTGTCGAGGTGGTAAGTCGCCTGATGGACGAGCTTAGAGATACTTCAGACAAGCTTATGTATTCCCGAAGACTAGTTATTGATCTATCTGCAGACTTCAATCAAAAATTGATGACTTTTCCTTCAAATATTTTTGCCAATATGTTTGGTTTTAAAACTCAAAAGGGTTTAGACACTCCTCAAACTGGTGAACATCTTGAAGTATCAGCCGGAGAAACCAAAACTCCTAAAATCTCTCTTTGAGATCTATGAAAAATATCTACGAACAGATAGATAGCAATAAATTTAAGAGTGGTGTGGTGTTATCAGGATTTTTGGTATTCATTTCTACTGCGGTTTATCTCATTGCCTATGTGCTCGGCTTCGACTCCTACGCAATAGCTTTAGCCATGATATTTACCAGTATTGGGAGTTTTCTTAGTTATTACTACTCTGACCAGATAATTCTTTCCATATCAGGAGCGAGAGAAGCAAGCCGAAAAGAGTTCTTCGATTTTTACACTGTTACCGAGAACATCGCTCATGTAGCTAAGATTCCCATGCCCAGGCTTTATGTTATCGACGATACTGCCATGAACGCCTTTGCCACAGGTAGAGATCCAGAACACGCTGTGATCTGTGCCACCACAGGCTTACTTACACGCCTAAACAGAACAGAAATTGAGGCAGTTGTGGCACATGAGATTAGTCATATAAGGTTTTACGACATCAGGTTGATGACTGTCGTCTCTGTCTTAGTTGGTTTGGTCACATTGCTTGCGGATATACTACTTCGCACAAGAATTAGAGGTAAAAATCGAGATTCAGATGGTAATTTGGGAGCAATTCTCTTTATTGCAGGCTTGGTAATGGCCATCCTTTCACCCTTAGTAGCTCAACTCATTCAGTTGGCAATCTCCAGAAGAAGAGAGTTCTTGGCAGACGCCGGATCTGCAGAGTTAACTAAATTCCCAGATGGGCTAGTGAGTGCTCTCCAAAAGATATCCCAAGATATCGAGCCACTCGAGGCAGCCAACAAAGCCACGGCACATCTCTACATCGCTAATCCACTTAAAAATCATCACGACTCTGTTGGTATGTTCGCTAACCTATTTAATACCCATCCTCCAGTTAAAGACCGAATAGCTGCTCTAAAGGGGGAATTGTGATAATAAGAGACAAAACCTTTAAATCAATTGACTTAAAAGGAGAGTTGTTCGAAGGTGTTACTTTTATCCGTTGCAAGTTTGTGGATATAGAAGTCAGATTTACTCAATTTCAATCATGTAGTTTTAAGGCAGCTGATTTTAGTAATACTAACCTAACTTCGGTAAATTTCACCAAGTGTCATTTTCAAGACACAAAACTAAGTTGGCTTAACTTTGGTCAGGTTGCATTTGAGTCGTGTGTTTTTAACTCAAGCCTTCTCGAGTCAGTTAGTTTTGATAAAAACAACTTATGCGGTACTGAATTCCAAAATTGCAATTTAACTTCCTCATACTTTAAAAACTGTAATCTGAAAAGGACTTCACTCCTATCTTGTGAACTAAGTAAGGTAATTTTTGATTACTGCAATCTTGAACAGGCGGACTTAACTGGATCTGAAATAATGGGGGCTTCCTTCGTTGGGTCAAAAATAAAAAATACCAAGCTAGATATTGACGGTTTCATTACCTATGGAAAATCGAAAGGTTTTACCCTAAACGATATTAGCACTCAACTTGACTGACTGCTATCTTTGAGGTATTCTTACCTCAATGGAAGATCAATTTCAAACAAACCAATCAGGTTCATTGCTTGAAAAATTCGCAGTAAACCTCACAGAAAAGTCTAGAAAACAAAAACTCGACCCAGTAATTGGAAGAGATGTGGAGATTCGTCGCATGATGCAAGTTCTATCTAGACGTACCAAAAACAATCCGGTACTGATAGGTGATCCTGGGGTAGGAAAGACAGCACTGGTAGAGGGTTTGGCAAATAGAATTGTAAGTGGGGATGTGCCCGATTCAATTAAAAATAAAGAAATCCTCATTTTAGACATGGCTAGCCTCTTAGCAGGCGCATCATTCAGAGGAGAATTTGAAAAAAGAGTTAAGGGAGTTGTAGATGAAGTAATCAAATCAGAGGGGAAAAACATTCTATTTATCGATGAGCTCCATACATTAGTGGGGGCAGGGGGTGCTGAAGGTGCCGTTGATGCCGCGAACATTCTTAAGCCAGCACTAGCCAGAGGAGAGCTTCACTTGATTGGTGCTACCACCATAAATGAATACCGACGTTTTATCGAAAAAGATGCTGCCTTAGAAAGAAGATTCCAGCCTGTTTTGGTAGATGAGCCAAGCATCGAGGATGCAGTGGCAATTTTGCGAGGGATTAAAGAGAAATACGAAGTTCATCATGGACTTCGTATTAGTGATGACGCACTTATCTCTGCTGTCGATCTCTCGGTAAGATATATTCCAGACAGATTTCTACCAGACAAGGCGATTGATTTGGTTGATGAGGCTGCCTCCTCATTAAAGATTGAAATTGAGTCAATGCCTCAAGAGCTTGATCTTATAAAACGCAAAATTACTCAAATTGAGATTGAGCTAGCTGCTTTAAAAAAGGAAACCTCTACACAATCTAAAGAGCGGAAAGAGGTTCTAGAAAAAGAGTTAGAAGCCAAAAAAGACGCTGCTGAGAAACTTGAGAAAGAGTGGAAAATTCAAAAAAATATCATTGAGAGAATTAACAAAACTCAAACAGAAATCGACTCCACTAAATTATCTTTAGATAAAGCAGAAAAAGATATTAATCTTGAAGTTGCAGCCAAGCTAAAATACGGAGTTTTACCAAAGCTCGAGTCTAGTCTTTCTGAGCTACAAAAGGAGTGGCACTCAATAAGTGAAGATAAGAAAATTCTGCGACTTGAAGTGGAGCCTGAAGATATCGCCAAGATAATTTCAAAATGGATTGGTGTTCCAGCCACCAAACTGCTTCAATCAGAAAGTGAAAAACTTATTGATTTAGAAAAAAATCTTGAAAAAAGAGTAATTGGACAAGAAAAGGCTCTCTTAGCAGTTTCCAACGCCATCAGGCGTTCGAGAGCAGGACTTTCAGATACCTCAAAGCCGATATCGTCAATGCTATTCCTCGGACCTTCTGGGGTTGGTAAAACAGAAACAGCCAAAGCCTTGGCTGACCAGCTTTTCAATGACGAGAAAACACTAATAAGAATTGACATGAGCGAGTATTCAGAAAGTCACTCTGTAGCCAGGCTTATAGGAGCCCCGCCTGGATATATTGGATTCGACGCAGGAGGCCAACTCACCGAGGCTGTTAGACGCAAACCATACTCAGTAATTCTATTTGACGAAATTGAAAAAGCTCATCCTCAAATTTTCAATATTTTTCTGCAAATCTTAGATGATGGTAGGCTCACCGATGGTCAAGGAAGGGTGGTAAATTTCAAAAACACCATAATTATTATGACTAGCAATCTAGGCACTGAGATTATCACTGACGATAATTTGACCCAAGCTGACTCAGAATCAAAAGTTTACGAGCTTCTAAGAAAAACATTTAAACCAGAGTTCCTAAACAGAATTGATCAAACTATAATTTTTAATCGTCTAAACAAGGATCAGCTATTATCCATAGTTGAGATAAGATTGTTGGAACTTTCGAGCAAGCTATCACAAAATGGATATCAAGTTGAATTCGGACAAAAAATCAAAGCCTATCTCTCATCTTTTGGTTATGATCCATTATTTGGTGCCAGGCCAATTAAGCGTGCCATTCAAAACAAAATTGAAGATGAACTAGCACTTCAGATTATTGAAGGCAAAGTCAAGCAAAACCAAAAAGTGGTAATAGACTATCAAGACGGTAAGGTGACAATATCATAATCTATTTTGTTAAAATATTGATGATTCGTAATTTCCTTTAAACTAGGAGCCCTTTTACTGATTTGCCAACTTTACATGATCAGCTTGAAATTATCAAAAATCGAAAAACATTACAACCAGCCGCTGCTTGACGACATATCTTTGTCGCACACTGGAAGAGGGGTCATTGCCCTCATCGGTGATAATGGTTCTGGCAAGTCGACCTTGTTAAAAATCCTTGCTGGGATTGAAGAGCAAGATGGTGGAAAAATTGAGTGGTCCACAGAACCTAGAATTGGCATCCTCAATCAAGAAATTGAATCTTTACCAACCCTTTCAGGTGGGCAAAAAAAGCTCGCTCTTCTCGCAGATTTAATCTACTCAAACCTCTATGATGTCCTATTGTTGGATGAACCTGACAATCATCTGGATATGGACAACAAGGATTGGCTAGCTCAAGCAATAAAGTCTTTTGACGGTTTAATAATCATGATTTCTCATGATCGCCACCTTCTCAAAGAAGTCACTACCCATACTTGGTTGGTAGAGGATAGAGAAATTCGCACCTACCCTTTTGGTTATGGCAAATTTGTCAAAGCCTACGAAGAGGAAACTGAAGCTTTAGAGCATAAATTTCATGTCCAACAAAAAGAACATGAAAGGCTCAAGGCATTGGTAGCCATATTTAAAATCAGAGCTGCCGGAGGTCCAAAGGCAGCCAGGTACTATCACGCACTTCAAAAAAGACTGGAAAGATTCGAAGCCCAAATGGTCAAGGATCCAAAAAATAGAAAAACTAGCATAGATATAAGCTCAAAAATCACTTCTAAGCAAATAAAAAACAAATTAGCGATTATGGTGCGCGATCTTCATTTTTGGTATCCAGAATGTGAAATCTTCACTAATGCCGAAATGTATATTGAGGTGGGAGAAAAAGTGGCACTACTTTCTCCAAATGGATCCGGAAAATCGACCTTAATAAAATTAATCATGGGACAACTTGAGCCAAAATTGGGAACAGCCAGACCAGGTGAAAATCTAAAAGTGGGTTATTACTCGCAAGAGCATCTAGAAACCCTCCCGAAAGACATGACCCCAATTCAATGCATGACCAAGAAATTTCCCTTAAGAGATTATGAGGCAGAAGAGGTCTTGAAAAAATTTCATCTCACCAAACAAACAGCCAAATCCAAAATTTGGACGCTATCAGGCGGACAAAAATCTAGACTGCAATTAGCTTTATTTTTACACTCAAACCCAGACCTGCTAATTCTTGATGAACCTACAAACCATCTCGATCTCAAGTCTGTGGCTGCGCTTGAAGACTTTCTCTTGGAATTCGAAGGTTCACTTCTTTTAATATCACATGACCGTGAATTGGTATCCAATGTCTGTGACATTATTTATAAAATTGAGAATCATCAAATTAATTTAGTTCAAGAAGGCATAACACCATAAAAAACCGGACCATGATGGTCCGGTAGTACCGCTAGTAAGTACGAAGAGTTCCTGTAATTGTGCGAGCTCCATTGGCTTTAATTCTCAAAACCTGTTTGTTTTGATTCATCCAGTGGCCATTGCCAATGAAGTTTGTTCTCTGGCCCTTCAGCCTTGGCTGTTCAATCCTACCTTGTAGCCAAAACTTGGTCGCTAGAGTTCTTGCCCTGTCGGGAAAATCATACCAATAGCACCGACAGTACTCATCCAGAACCTCTTCAAATTCTGAAGGAGTTGAACAAGATGTGGAGGTGATAATTTTTTCTACTTCACTCTCATTTACCACCCCGCGACAGATGTCATTTATGCAAAAAGACAGTGACAGTCCAATGATCATTCATAGACTCTCCATAATCAAGGTGCCTCGGTTTGAGGAATCCGAGGGGTCAACATGCGCAAATTATAACAAAAATAGCTAAATAAGTACAATATAGGTCTAAGATTAACTTTATAAAATTCTGGTAAAATTCACTCAATGCACAAAGCTCAAAACATTACTCCAGATGAAGTTAAAAAAGTAGCTAAACTAGCAAACTTGGAACTTCAATCTCAAGAACTTGAGAAA
>CAIQPO010000004.1 GCA_903873735.1 Candidatus Collierbacteria bacterium
CAACGAATACATCGTCGATGGCAACATAATGAAAAACTTTCCGGACTTCAAATCAATCATCAAGGCTGACAACAGTGTGAAGGAGGTGATGTTGGCTAGTGTAATAGCTAAAGTGTATCGTGACGACTTGATGGCCAAACTTTCAAATCAGTTCCCAAATTATTGCTGGCACAAAAACAAAGGCTATGGTAGCAGGGAACACATAGACTCCATTAAATTACATGGTTCATGTTGCCACCATAGGCAAAGTTTTATACGATCTATCACACCAATCTTAAATTGACTTAATTAGCTTCGGCGGGTAAACTTGTGGAGTATGGATAAAATCATTTCCTGGTTCAAAACTCTTACCAAATTTCAGATTGCCTTAGGAGTTTTTTCTCTTCTTCTAATATCTTATTTATTAATCTTTGTAGCTCCAAATTTAAGAAAGTCTGCCAAGGTCAAACTGGCCGATGGTCAAAAAATTCAAATAACCGCCACCAAAGAAGATGTCTTAGGTATTTTTTCAGACAGCCATTTCGTGCTTACATCAGATGCTGATCTCGACGCAAAAACGATTAAAGATAATCTCTCCATCGAGCCAAATACTGATCTAGAAATTGAAAAGGTAAGTAATCGAATCTACAACCTAATTCCAAAGGACACGCTCACCACCAATAAAGTCTACAAAATATCACTTTCTACTGGAGAGGCAGAGCTTTCTTGGGCTTTCCAAACCAGACTTACCTTTGGTCTCGCCAGGACTTTACCTGCCAACAAAGCTACATTCGTCCCCTTAAATACCGGTATTGAACTAGACTTTACTCACGAAAACTTTGAAGACATCGCTCCTTATTTCTCAATTACACCAAAGGTTGAAGGAAGACTTGAAGTACATCGCCGCACTGTTTCGTTCGTACCCAAAAAGCTAGACCCTGGCACTCTCTACACTGTTACCCTAAAGAAAGGTTTAAAGCTAAAGGGTACAGACCAGTCTATAGACAAGGATACAATTTTTTCCTTCGAAACAACAAAAGACAATCAATCTCAAGTTCAAGATTCTTTTAACCTAAGTTACCAGACATATGAATTCTCACCTAAAGATACACCAGCATTAAATCTCTTTGCCTACAACTTAGAATCGTTACCTCAAGCGTCTGTCAAGCTTTATCAATACCCATCTAAAGACAAGTTTCTTGCTGCCTTGCAAGATATTGTCGAGATTCCCGCCTGGTCTTATTACTACCGACAGTCTCATTCAATTAGCTCTTCAGGTTTAAATAAAGTAGCTGAGTTCACAGCCCCAATCACCAAACAAAATTACTCAGGCTATTTTCAATTTCCTCAGCCATTAGCCAAAGGTTTCTATTTAGCAGAGGTAAATATTGGACAAACTACCAGACAAGCACTAATCCAGTCCACCAATATCTCTGCCTATATCTCTGTCACTGGCACGGATACTCTTTTTTGGGTAAATCGAGTTGATGATGGTCAGCCTGCCAACAAAGCTTCAATCAGAATAGGTGGAAAAAACCTAGAGACAGATCAAAGTGGCTTGGCGAAATCCTCTACTCCGGATGAGCTTAAAAGCCAGCTCTCGCTCGCAGAGATAATCCACAATGGGGATACTTTATTCCTCACCTCCGGAGGAGAAAGATCATATTACGGCAGCACCTGGGAACAGGAAAGACATGATAGAGATAGCTTCTGGTCTTATCTTTACCTTGATCGGTTGATGTATCTACCCACAGACAGCGTCAATCTCTGGGGCATGATAAGAGACAGAGATAATTTAAGCAGAACACAAGAGGTAACAATCACTATCGAGGGTTCTGGTTTCTATGATTACTTTTATCAAACCAATCCTCTCTATCAAATAAAGACAAACACTACCTCGCTTGGAACTTTCATTGCCAAAATCCCCATCAACTCTCTTAATCCAGGATGGTACACAGTAAACGCCAAGGTTCAGGATAAGGTAATTATTTCAACAGGGTTTAGTGTTCAGACTTATACTAAGCCCGCGTATCAAATTACTCTAAATACCCCTCGTAAAGCAGTTTTTGTTGGCGAGCAAATTCCAGTTACCGGAAAAGTAAGCTTTTTTGAAGGAACACCTCTTTCTGGCTTAAAGTTAAAAGCTTCTGATTCTGGAAAAGAAATCAATTTTCAAACTGACAACGGCGGCAATTTTAGCTTCAATCAAACCGCCCCATCATCTACCTATTACTCGCCTCAGCAGCAATACATCAATGTATCTCCCCTGAATCCAGAAGAAGGTGATATCCAAGACTCTGCCACAGTTGCTGTCTTTGACTCATCGCATTTCTTGCGTACAAAATACCAACACCAAGATAATAAAGTTTCTGTAAAAGTAAATTTAAATAATGTCGATCTTAGTAAATACAGCAACGCCGACTATCAAGAAACCCCTGCCTATCTCACCACCCCTGTATCATCTTCAAGTGTGTCGGTATCTATTGTTGAGGGTTACTATGAGCGCGTCGAAGTAGGAACCTACTATGACTTCATCAACAAAAAAACTTCACCCAAATATGAGTACAAAGAAGTAAAAACCAACAAGGACCCGATTACGATCACCACCAATCAAGCTGGTGAGGCATCGTTTGAATTCACTACAGATAAAACCAAACACTACGAGCTTACACTTTCCAATAAAGATGGACAGGACAGAACCACCACCAAAAAGTTATATCTTTATGGACAGTCGTATCAGGATATGTACTCTAGAAATGCACTTCGTCTTGATGATTCTCCCACAGATAGCTCTGGAAAGTATCTTATCGGCGAATCAGTTGAGCTAACACCCATATATGGTGATGGGCCAATTCAGGGAAAAATACTCTATCAATCGCTACAAAACGGACTCAAATCTTATTCTGTTGGAGATGGTGGAAAGTACAGTTTCAAGTTTTCCGAAAGTGATGTTCCAAATGTAATGATCTCCCCAGTTCTATTTACAGGTTCAACGTATATTGAAGGTGAATCCAGGCAGATTTCCTTTAATACTGCTGCAAAAAAATTAAAGATAAATGTTGATCTAGATAAATCTAGCTACCAGCCGGCAGATACCGCTAAGTTAAAAATATCGGTAAAAGACTCAAAAGGGGCGCCCCAGCAATCTGAAGTTAATATCAATATGGTCGACGAAGCATTCTACAAAATTGCTCCTCAAGAGATAGATACCTTAGGATCAATATACAAATCTGTGGGCGGTAACAGCCTATCAACCAACTTCTCTCATAGAGCTCCCCTTGAGACAAATGCTGCTGAGGGTGGAGGTTGTTTCTTGCCGGGTACAAAAATCCTTACACCTGGCAATCAATCTAAAAATATCGAGGATATTAGCGTCGGAGACAAAATTCTTACTAGAAAAAGTACCACTGACTCAAGATTGGTAAGTGCCAAAGTTATCGCCACCCACAAACACCAAGTTTCAAACTATTTAGTGATAAATGGAAATTTAAGGGTCACACCAGAGCACAATTTGTACATAAATGGACGCTGGATGACTGCGGTTGAAGCAAAAGTGGGAGACTATTTACTGGATTTCAAAAATGAATATCAGCGCATATTCACCATTGAGAAGCATGACCGCAAAAATGTCACGGTTTACAACCTCACTGTAGACACACAACACACTTACATTGCAGACGGTATGTATGTACACAACGAAAAAGGAAGAGATTTATTTATGGACACCGCTTACTTTGGTTCCGTAAATACCGGACAAGATGGCCAAGCCAGTCTCGAAATCAAGCTTCCAGACAATCTAACCTCCTGGCGCATCTCCACCCAAGGAATAACCTCTGATCTCAAAGCTGGATCCACAAACACCCCACTCCCAGTTAAGCTACCTTACTTCGTTGACATAAAGACAAATAAAGTTTATCTGGCAGGAGACAAGCCAACTCTGGTGGTTAGATCTTTTGGAGAATCACTAAAAGATTCAGACTCGATCAGTTATCAAATAAAATCAGACACACTCAAGATTAATAAAACCGTTTCTGCCAAAGGTAATGAGTCTGTAACCATTAATCTTGACCCGCTTATTGAGGGTACTCACAAAATAACTGTGTCTGGGAAAAATGGACAACTATCAGACACACTCACCAGAGATTTTCAGGTTAAGTCGAGTTACCAAACATTCTCAAAGACAAAATATTACCTTCTGTCCGACAGTCTTTCTCTCGAGTCTCCGTCAAAAAGTCCCGTTAAGATCCTTCTTTCAGATGATAGTTCTGGAAAATTCTATGCTGGCGCCTCAAATCTAGCCTACGAATCAGGGGATAGAATGGACCAGAGGCTAGCAAGATCTGTAGGTAAAAGATTATTATCAGAGTACTTTGGAGAAAAACTTGATTCATCAGAAGAAAATATCAATTCATATCAATCTTCAAATGGTGGGTACTCAATATACCCATATGGTTCTCCCAGTCTGGAACAATCTTTTGCTGCTGCTTGTGCTGGCACTGACATAAATGGAAAATCAGGACTTGTTGGATATCTTGTAGAGCAGGTCAATAAATCGAAGGACTCGCTCTCCATAAGCCAGTCGCTGGGCGCACTCGCTTGTCTCGGGGAGCCGGTTATTGTCCCAATAAAATCTCTACTAAAAGAAGATATTACTGAAGAGGACAAACTTTACCTAGCGATTGGTCTAGCAAAAATTGGTGATACCACATCGTCCAATCAAATTCTTGATCAGATATTCCAACAGTCTTTGCAGACTGAAGGCGATTTATCCTATCTGAAGATTGGTAAAAATCAAAACGATTATTACCGCCATACCCTACTTGCGCTAGGAGCTGCTGGCTTATCAAGCCACTCCCAATCACTACCCCTCTATCGTTTTGTATCAGAAAACTATTCCAAAGAGTACTACTCTGGGATTTTTGAGGCAATTTCTCTCTCAAAGATGATACAAAATGGCAGCACCTCTCCAGTAAGTTTCACCTATCTCCTAAACGGTAAAAGTACTGCCAAAAATTTAAGCAAGGGTGAGGCTTTCCAGCTAACCTTAACTCCAGAAGACCTAAAAAATATCAAATTCCAAGACATAAAAGGCAGTGTTGGTCTCTCGCTTACCTATCAAGATAACGTCGACCCAGGTCAAGCAGGAGGTAGCTACAAGATTACTAGGTCTTATTATGTTGGTAGCAACAAGACCAATAGCTTTAATCAGACTGATCTAGTCCGCGTGGTGCTGAATCTTGACTCAGGTTTGGTAAGCAATCAGGGTTGCGTTACTGTTACCGACTTCCTTCCCTCTGGTTTAGTTGCCACCACTAAAATTTACAACCAAGGATTGGATACTTCTAACCTTTGGTATCCTTTTGAAGTCAACCTCCAGAGGGTATCATTCTGCGTCCCACAAGGCTATAAAAAACCAGTGTCATACTATGCAAGAGTTGTATCCCCAGGTGAATTTAAGGCTGATGCCCCAATTGCCCAGTCATTATTTTCTCCAAGCATTTATAGTCTAGGTAAGGCCGACTCGGTTCAGATCAAATAATGAAACATACTAAGCTACTAGCTGTTCTCCTTCTCGGATTACTGCCAGTAGCTTTTTATTTCGGCTGGAGAAAATCGGGGGAGCCGATCCCTATCACCCAGCCCATCAGTACCCAGTATGCCTACGACTCGAATCACTTTCAAAAGGCTGTAGCTTCATTGATAAACAAAGAAGATATATCTTTTGAGCGAATAAAAGCCATCATAATACCTCACCATCTTCCAGCATCCCCACTTATCGCCCGAGGGGTATTCCAGCTCTCAAAAAAACATCCAGGACTTAAAACTATATTCGTCGTAGGACCCAATCACGCCAATACCGGCAGCTGTGACGTTCTTACCACCACTAATACTTGGGGTACCGCTTATGGAGAGATAGTTCCAGACAAAGAAGTAATTAGTGAGCTACTTAAAACTAACCAAGTCTGTGATGGTCAGAGTCTCCTGTCTTCCGAGCACTCGCTTGCCACCATAATGCCATTTATAAAATATTATTATCCAAAAGCTAGTATTGTTCCTTTAGCTCTGAAAAAAGAAATCAATCAGACCACTGTAAATACATTAGTGAATTATCTAGATAAAGAGAATTTTGGTGTGATTTTCTCCATAGATTTTTCTCACAATCAAGATCCTCTAAGTGCCACTGAGAAAACCTCGTTAGTCAAAAATATTGTTGCGAATAATTCATCAGATGATTTATTCCAACTAAACAATACCTACCTCGATTCTCCATCATCTCTTACAGTTTTTAATGCCCTGGGTCAAAAAAATGGTTTGGATGTCGAGATTCTTGAGTCAAACGAGTCAGGAGATTTTCTCACCGGCAGAACCCCAAAACAGACAACAACTTATTTACTGGCATTCTTAGGCAAAAAACAGTCCAAGCAAGCAATAAAACTTCTTGTTGGTGGTGATGTGATGCTAGGAAGATCAGTAAATACCAGATCCATTAAGTTTTCAAACCCTGGCTGGGCAGCAGGACAACTTTCAAAGAAGTTATCCTCAGATATCTTCCTAATAAATCTAGAATCCCCGTTTTCTGCCAATTGTCAGCCAAAAGATACAGGTATGATTTTCTGTGCTCCTGTAAAAAATATTGAAACTTTAAAACAACTAGGTGTCACGGTTGCCGGTGTGGAGAATAATCACATCTACAATCAAGGAAAATCTGGCAAGCAATTTACTATTGATTTACTAAATTCTAATTCCGTAATGCCTTCTACAGAAGAATTGATTGTCATCAACATTAGAGGAGAGAGAATAGGTATCATCAGCCAGAACTTTATTGATAAAGAAGTAAACGAAAAAAGCTTGGCTGATTACATTAAAGCTTCTAAGAATAAGGTCGATTTCTTGATATTTTTTCCTCACTGGGGAAATGAGTATCAACCCACTCCTACAAGTTTTCAGGCAAAAATTGCCAGAATGGTCATTGATAACGGCGCAAATTTGGTTGTCGGTCATCATCCTCATTGGGTGCAGACATTCGAAGTTTATCAAAGCGGTTTCATTTATTATTCTTTAGGAAATCTAATTTTTGATCAAATGTGGTCCCAAAAAACCAAAGAAGGTCTGCTTACAGAAATTGATATTTCTAGCGGAAAAGTCGAAAAAATAATTGAGCACTCAATACTCATTGAAAACTATGGACAGCCAAAGATTGTGAAATCAGCGCCAAGAAGTCTATATTAAAGTAAATGGACACCGACAAATCAAGGCGAAACCACTTCCCTCAAAAAGCTATTTTAGATCTGGCAATTTCTCTGGAAGCAGATCTGGAAGCCTTCATTGACCAAAGCTTTATTCTAAAAAATGTTAAACCACACTATCTGTGCCAGCTCATTGGTCAAGATCACCAGGGAGAGGTTGTGTATACAGGCTTAAGGTTACAGAAGAATATTGATAGCCACACCTTGGAATCACACCCCAGTTTTTATGTATCGTCTATTTTAAGTCATCCTTTTGATACCACCCTACGAGGTGTGGTGAAGCTAAGTCATGATCAAGATATTTATAATCTTGATCTACTAATAGATAGGCTTCCCAACACTGACGATGTTTTATACTCACTTACCTTAATTCCCAGCATTGCGCTTCCGGAAAATGTGTTTTTAGCCTATCTATCCTGTGTTGTTGAGAATTTGATGCCACAAAAAACCGAGCCCTAAGGCTCGGCATATCATTACCAATCCAACTCGTTCACATCCACGTCGATTTCTGACGTATCCTCGCGGTTGAAACTGCCTGCAATCACCGGGATGTTATGACCCGTTCGGCAAATCGACCACAAGGCACCCATATCGTAAGGGTAGATGTCGGACTCGGGTTTCCTGTGGCTGATACAGCACTCGAGCATGGAAGCTCCAGCAAATCCAGCCACAGCACTCACCCCCATGGGTCCAAATGCCAGCTTAATCTGCTCCACAGCCTGCACCATGCGCCACGGGCCACCATACTTGTCTACAGTTCGCAAATTGAGAAGCCAATCCATATCCGGCCTCACATCGCTCTGTAGCAGGCTCGGAAGCATTACGCCTCCATAGGGAGCCGAAGATACCGCCATAGCCTTGAGTGAGGACACCTCACCGATCAGGCCATAACCTGTTTCGTTTGACGCTCCACTCACAAAGGTAATCTCCCAGCCACTTTCCAGGGGAACAGTGGTGACGATGTGCCCTAGTACGGTGGTAAGGCGCATGCCGCGCTCATCAGGGCGCAGGGTATAGGCCTCCCTACCGTCAGCAAACTCGTAGTTATGACCCACCTTGGCTTGCCATGCTTTCTTCAGAATCTTCAGCACCGCAGCCATACCAATCGTATCCGGATCAGTCCACGGATCCAGTCGAATGTCCAGTCCAGCCTCGGCCAAAAACCGATTTACTTCTTCGGCGGTAGGGGCAGCGTACGACATAAGTTCATCCCCTAGCCCAGAGAGCGCAGCCAGAGAGGCTGCTCGGTCTGTAATCAAGCCGGCCTGCATGTCATTAGCAGGTATCCAGGAGAGATGATCCTTTAAAGGATGGATATATTTTTCGGCCGCAATCAAAGCAGGCCAAATGATCGGGATACTGATTCCATACATAGGCACCTCCAGAGAAAGTCGAGTGTGAATTTAAAGAACCTCAATATTATACCCTATAAGAGAAAAAATAGCTAACTTTCACCACAACAAGCAAGCTCTTAGCCTACCTTAGAAAAATGACGGCATCAGTCGAATAAAAAATCTAATGTCGGGGTACTCAGAATTGAACTGAGATCTCACGCACCCCATGCGTGAATACTGCCGTTATACTATACCCCGTTGTGCGCTCTATTTTATCACGACCAGGTGAGTAAAGACCAGGTATTCACCTCTTAATTTTCATGTATATAATGAAATTATGAATAAGCAAAAAAGGTTGCTCGTTGCTGGACTTCTTTTGGTTGGTGTGGTTATTCTAGGTAGTGTTTTGTATTTACTCCAAAGTGGCAACTTTGGAAGCCAAGGTAGGGCATCATATGGCTCAACCATGGTTGGAAAACTTGTCAGAAAAGCTGATAGTGTCTGTACTAAATGCGTCGAGCAGTGTCCTGGTAAAGACAATATCTTAAGAAGTTGCAATCCAATAGAATCCGATGGTACATCTACAGATAGCACCTGCAATGTAGCTGGTAGACTCGCAACTTGTGGTCAAAAACAATATTGTTGTCCTTCAGCTGGAGGTAAATGGACCACTGATATGTCTAAATGTAAGCAGGGAAGAGATAAAAGAGACGGTGGTGGGCAAGATGAAACTGGCAGACTAGCGCTAAGTTCAAAATACCGACTTCAAAAAGCTGCAGGATGGTGTGTCGAACTAATTGTTGATGGTGCCACAGCCGAAAAATATATCAATAAAGAGGTGTCCCTGATAGGTACCCTAAAAGAGCCATTCTTCCTGGTATCAAAAATAATGACTTCTACTCCTACCCCAACCAAGACTCCAACTCCAACTCTCACCAAAACACCCACCCCTACCCCCACCACCGTTAGCTGTGTTCAGCAATGCCCAGGATCAGATAATGTCTTGAGAAGCTGTACACCTCCAGAAGCCGATGGCACCTCAAACGACAGTCTTTGTAATGCTGCTGGTAGAGTTGAAACTTGTGGCA
>CAIQPO010000005.1 GCA_903873735.1 Candidatus Collierbacteria bacterium
AAAAACCAAGAACAATTTTTTAAATTTCCAATAGACGATATCATATCACCTAAATCAGAAAAAATCAACTATAGGACTATTATTCTTATATCCCCTGCCACAATTTTCCACTATTATGCCCCATAACATTGACTTATTAGCAATTTAATGGTATTATCCTCTCTACAACTTAAGCACATTTTTAGCTAAAGGAGTTCGAATATGTCAATCGCTGAAATTGCCCTCCGCATCTTCTGGTTCGCTGTTGTCCTCAATGAACGCACCAAAGTTGCCCCAGCCCTTACGATGATCTGCTGGCTCCCAGGCCTAGTTCTCGGCGGAATTGCCAACTTCTTCGCCCCAGGAATCTTCAACCACATCACCTTCTGGGGTGGCGGACTCGTTGGTTTTCTCATCTGTGGCAACGATGATCCTCTTCCAGCCATCGCCAGCCTTTTCATCTCCGGCTGGATCTTTGGCCAAATCGCCGGCCTGCTTCTGCACCTGCTTTTTTGATCACCCACACCTCTCCTCCCGGAGAGGTTTTTTTATAAAAAAAATCCCCAGCTAAGCTGGGGAATCATTTCAGAACTTCGGATATTTGGGTAGCATCTTCGATGGTCGGTTCTGCCAAAAAGCCACCACCTTAAAGATCGCACCAATCACCACACCGCCAATAGACACCCAAAGCCAGTCACGCGGCCAACCCATCAGGACCACCACTATCGCAAAAATCACCGAAAACAAAGAACAAAGAAATCCCACAATCATCCACTTCATAATCAGCCTCCAAAGAGCTTGAATAGTCCTACCACCACCGACACCGCCACCGCTAATACCAAAATTACGGGAGCAGCTTCAGTCATAGTATCCATCGCCTTGTCGGCGCCTTTTCCAGCCTTTCCACCAAGAGCCTTGCTCATAAAGTAATATGATGGATCAGACAAAGAGAGCCAGTACCAAAAATCTTCATCATCCATGCCTACCTCCTCAAGTCAATGAACAGATGCCAAATTTTACCAGAAATAATAATATAGGTCAATATTACACGTAAATCATCAAGCCATCCAGATACTTTTTCCTTATATACCCATCAAACGACATACTAAACATACCATCATACCCATGCTCGGCCATAAGCCCACTCCTTCCCTCTCCTGCAGTCTGGCTTACTATGCAAGAAACAGGTAATCCATAAAGGCAGGGGTTATTTCTATGGACCCCAGCAAAACCTCTCATTACATACCCTCTAGCAACCTCCTCATTAAATGTATAAGTCCCATTTAATCCATTGTTGGTCAAATCATCCACACTTCCACCTCTCCAAACATAGGGCATGTCATATTTTTCCGAAAATATATCCAAAAAACGCACCACAACGTACTCCACTCTCACAGAATCATTTGCCAATCCTTGTAGATGATCCAAGCTTTCAAGTTTCGAGTCACCTATTTTTGCCACTAATCCAGGAAATCTTTCTTTATGAAAATTTGCAATTGCCGGAGCAGTCATCAACCACCCAAGATCACGGTTCATTTCTCCAAAAACCTCTCGCATTGTATTTTTCCAACCTCCATGACGTTTTTCTATCAAATCATTCAACAGCCTCCTGTTATCAACTATGTCTTTAGCAGCCAAGGATAGATATTCCAAATTTGGTTCACCCATTTACTTTCCCCATTGCCACTTAGGTTTCTCTCCCGTCTTGAAGCACACCAAAATCAACACCACAGTAAACAACATTCCCACTGCAATATTTTTCCAACCTTCATGGTCCACCCCTCTCATAGACCAATAAAATAAAGCTCCCCAAATAGCCAGAACCATCCAACCTTCCCAGGTAGCCGGAGTCCATCCCCACCCATACCTCTTCCTCACAAACCAATGTTTTTTTGCGTTCATACCCACATTATCCCACAATATAAACTCATAAAACCAAAACAGCTATATCGTATAAAATTAGCACATGTGCGGCCGTTTTCTTCTCACTGATCAAGACAAAATTCAACAAAGATACAATACTTCAAATTCACCAGAGCAGACTTCCCTAACTCCAGAATTTTTTCCCAGCCAAAAAATACTCACTATCACCAAAAACTCCCCCAACAAAATTACCCCCATGACATGGGGCATGACTCTATCAACTACTTCAAAAATCAAGCCTTTCAATATTCGTCTTGAAAGCATTATCTCCAAACCATTTTTTTCGCGTGTTTTAACCACTCACCGCTGTCTCATTCCAGTAAATAGTTTTTATGAATTTTCACCCGACAAGAAAAAGATCTCATTCTCTCTCGAAGACCATTCTCTGTTTTCTCTCGCCGGCATCTATATCGCTGAAAACAACACATCATCCTGTGCCATTATCACTACCCCTCCAAATGAGCAAGTAGCCCCAATCCACCCTCGCATGCCAGCCATCATCCACCAAAAGGACGAGGAATATTGGCTAGATAGCAAAACATCCACCTACAATCTTATAGATCTCCTCCAGCCATATAACAAAAGACTATTTGTCGAATAAAAAACCCTGGCTATGCCAGGGTATCTTCTATTCCTCAATTACAAAAACTTGTCCCATGATCTCTTGAGTCTGGTAAAGCTTATCAGCGCTATGTTTATACCACAGCGACTCACTGACTTTAGCCAGTTTAGATCCAAAGACCAGGTAATAATTTACCGGTAGTACTTCACAGTACAAATCACCTCGACTTGGATTTTCTGGCTTACCCATGGCACACCCATCGATCATCAAGGGAGCTGGGTTCATGTCTTGACCCGTCGCCTCAATAAAGCCATTTTCTTTCCATCTATATCCATAGATGGGCACAAGCACCTTATTTACGGGCACATAACTCACCACTACCCATCGGTACTCATACTGGACAGTCTTGATGTTCCACATTACTCCATCTGCCTTTTTAAACTCTACCTCACCACAGGCAGCAAGGGAGAACATCAGAAACACCAACAACATCCATCTCTTCATTTTTCCTCCGATCATTACTCAACGTACAAGATATCTAAATATATCATTTTGTACCTAAAAAATCAAATATATAGGATGTAATTTTGCCCGCTCAATCCTCAGCATCTACCTTCAATCCAATAAAAAACCAGGTGTTTCCACCTGGTAAAATGATCAATCGTCATCATCATCGTCGTCCGTCAACATAAAGATAATCCCCATCACCAGCAAACCCAAACCTCCGGGGTTATGAAGGACTAGCCACAACACAGCTCCGGAGACAGCCCACATATATCCGATGAACTTCATATCTACACCTCGCTGGCGTATTTAGGCTCAAATTCCTCGAGTTTACCCAGCTCACCTTCAGGTCTCTGGGCGCGAGCAGCATCGAAAAATTCTCTCACCTGGTCCATTGTATGTGGAGTATTGGTTGCCACCATCACCTTAAATCCAGAAGAAAGTAAATCCACCAAGAAACCTGCAGAGGTTGACCAATTTTTGGCACACTCAGCCTTGGCCAAGTATCCATGGAGTTCTTCACCCCACATCATCACCGTCTCTACTTCAGATTTAGGATATTCGTCAACTCCAGGCCACACCCACACTACATCCTGGCCCCAATCATAGATAACCCTCTTGGTAGCCATCAGAATTTCCAAAAACTTGTTATGCTCCTCAGTGGACCCTTTCCCACGCAAATTATTTAGGTCAAACATAAGTCCTCCTTTGGACCGTAATATGACAATGTTCTTTGCCGTATTCTAACTCAACCAGGCACAAATGTCAAACTATAGGGTTGCCTATAAATATATCAAAAAAGACGGAGTTTCCTCCGTCTGAATATGCGCTATCGCTTCTTCCGAAAAACAAAGTAAGCATCATAACTTTCACAATAACCCGGTTTATCGTACTCCACTTTCCAGCCAGCACCTCGATAAACGTCCTCCACGTCCAGCCAATGATTGTCAAACACCTGATCACTCGAATAACCTTTACTCACAATTCTTTCCACCACAGTCTTTTGCAATACTGTCGATGAAACTCCATCCCAATTCTCAGCAATCAGCTCATTAAAAGCCTCCAGTACCGCATCAGGCAACAACTCAACCTTCTTCTTATTAACCTCACTTGGGGTGATAGGCTTAGCTGTCATCTCTGCTCTCCTTTGTTTTGTTAGTGTACTTACAACACCAATAGTCTACCACCTCAATATGTTAGTGTCAAGTAAACACCATTCACCTCTCACCCATTATCCTTACAAGCTCTTCCCCCACACCTCACAAACCACAAAAAAGCCCGATGTATTACATCGGGCACAAATCTCCTTAAGGAGTCACCGTCGGAGTCGATTCAATCGCCGGAGGGGTCGCCGTCGGCAGATCTTCGATCGGAATCACCGACCCACCAAAGTAGCACGCCCCATCTTTCTCTGAGCACACAAACGTGCGCTCACACTCCAGGCGATAAGAAGAGCCGGCGGGGTACGCCGAACAAAACTTATCACGCCGGGAAATGAAGCGGTCAAACTCCATGTCCTCGCTGGCCTGGCCAGACGAGACCTCTTCCTGCTTGGCAGCATCCGGCTCAAAGTATCGAACCATCACCGTCTCAAACTTAAACAGGTTGAAGTACTTCCAGTTGGTCATGTGAGGGTCGCCCTGAAGCTTGGCCAGCCAATTCGCAGCCACGCCGTCGTAGGTAAGGGTGCCATCAAGCCATGCCTTCGGATCCAAGTCGCGCGAGTTACGGAAGGTGTCCCGGCTATAGTCGTTGAATTCGGTCATGAGCGGCAAAAAGCCACCAACTTCATAAAGTTCACGCAGGTCTTCCTGGGTAGCAAAGTTGATCGAGTACTCGATGCCATAGCTGGCCGAGAATTTCGCTTGATCTTTCAGGCTCACATTCCCGAGGACACCAATACACTTGGTCTCGTCCTCCGGGTTGCAGCTCATGTCTGACATCAGCTTTTGCGTGCCGCGCTTGTAAATACGGACATAATCGGCCGGGGTCGGGTGAAAGCCCATACCTTGGTACACGGCATACGACTCGGCGTCACTTTTGTAGACGCCAATCTCATCGGCCTGTAAGAAGGCGGCACGGTATTCTTGTTCATCCTGGCCAGCCACCACCGATGCGTCAGTCTTTTCGCGACACACGCTGATGCCCGGCTCGTAGTACTTCGGGCAAATGAGCACCGAGCCTTTTTCAATTGTCGCCGGTGCACATGCGGCCACAGACAGAACAAATACGATCAGAAAAATCCAAAGCCACTTCTTCATAGGAACCTCCAAAGGTGAATTGAAACGTGCAAGAGGATAAGTTACAGGCTCAAATTATATCACAACATCTCACAAAAATCAATAATATAGGACAAAAAATCCCTGACAAAGTCAGGGAAATATTTTACTTAAAAGCTTTGGCTCCAATGCCTCTCCACCCACCAATATGGCGGTGAGAACTTTCTCCATGGCACAGGATCCAGCTGCCATCTGATTGTTCACAATTGGTCGCGTTCACCCCCAGGCGAACCCACTCGCCGCACACAGGGCAGCGATACCAACCGGTTGCCTCAGCGTAAAACCAAATCACCGGCAAAGACACAATCAGCCCCAAAATCACTTTAAACAAAATTTCAGTCATGCTGCCTCCAGTTGTTTGTGTTAAGCGTCGCTTTGTTCTTCAAACTTCACCCCATTTTTTGCCTCAAACGCATCTGCAAACAATCTCGCAGTACCGGTGGTATCAAATGTCCTGGGATAAAACACCAGCCGGCCATCAGATCTTGATTGAACTCCAGCCACCTTCATACTGTTCGCCAAACACTCAATCTCACTTTCGTGTAAGGTGTACCCATCAGGCAAAACAGCCATCACGTCTTGATGCCTGATAAAGTACCTTCCTGTTGAAACTACGGCGCAAAATGCCATATCAACCTCCAATTAATGTGCTTAAAACTATCAGGCATAATAGCACAAAAACAAGGTAAAATCAATACTATAAGATAGTAAATCTCACTTCATCCCAAATGGTAAAAAGAAATGTCCATTTTGAATATTTTTCAGCAAGATAGGACCATATGCGCATGTTCCATCCCAAAAAGCCCCGTCCTCAGTCATCCCCCCACAAGGTATTTGAATATTGTAAACAGCCAACAAAATCGCTACCACCAATATCAAAACAATTAACCAAATCATTTTCATCTTCATATCTAAATGATATCAGCAAATCACGTCAAGAGCTTCTCGTTCATTTCTCTAGACTTACTAGATATAAACCAAGTCATTGCCAAACAGCTGCAAGTTAATCTAAACCTGAAGCCAAATAACCATCAATTTCTTCTTTAGTCAGTGTCACTTCCCCAATCAAAGCATCCGAGGACACACTCACAAGTCCAATCTTCTGTCCATTCCTCTGCAACTCCCATTGCCCGTGATTAAAAGGATATCTACTGGAAAGCCTTTTATGATGACCTTGGCATTTTCTTACCACACCACCCCAATCCACATCTGCTTTATCAAAACCAGCACGGACCCTAATATTTAAGTCACCCTCAAACTCCGTCTCAATATGAAAAATCTCATACTCCTTAATACAGTGCAAACAAACTGCCTTTATTCCATGTATACACACTTCTTTAGTTCTCACTCTTTCTACTACTTCTCCGCTTCTTTCAGTCATAAGGACATTATATTCATCACCACACAAACTAGTCTCTTTTATCTCGATCTTATAGCTCAGTCAGCTTTTTTAAGAAAATCTTCCAATCTTTTCCACTCCTCTGTCTCTTCATCTTCCAGCATCTCAAAGACACTTGAATATGTTCGGCCACCATCATCTTGTTCCGATTCCTCTTCTCCTGACCTCATCTCATCAGCCCAATGAAATGATTCATCCTTAGGAATCTTATCCTCATCTGGCTCAGAGCAATTAATTTCTTTCACCAATAACATATTAATACACCCAAATTATACGAACCTCTAACCAAAAAAATGATTTCAAGCCCATTTTATAATCAATAAATCTCATACAATATTCTTACCATGCACAACTCTGAACCAATAACTATTACAAATGAGGGAAACTCTTCACAAAATACCCATGAAGTGCTGACAAACGACTACTACGTGACCAGTAGAAGAGAGGGTTATAAATTCCTTGAAGCTATATTGCTGTTCTGTGGTGGAATGACTTTCTACTATAAAGAAACGAAAACAGCAGGTTTAATACACTTTCCTCCATACGACACAACAGAAGAAGTTCGAGACAAAATCTGCACAGTTCTATATCAACTTAAAGCAAGGGGAATTAGCAAAGCAGATTTAAAAATCAGAGCATTTATGTTAAGCGAAGAAACAGAAAAGAACATGAAACAGGTAATGAGAGAACAAGGCTTGGAAGCACCAGAAATAGAATCTCTTCAACCAAACGAACACGCGAGTAGTTTTCCCCTGAAATTTGACTTGGACACAGGAAAAGTATGCTAGAGACCTTTAATGCTGTCTTGCTTATTACGCAAAATTACAAATACAAACCGAACCTCCTTGCTCCCCGTATTGGAACAAATTAGGACTTATGTTTTTAATCATCAGTTTTAAATTAATGATTTATCTGACCTTTTACATCAAGCAGGAGTATATAGCACAAATCGTTTTTCATTGCCCCGAAAACTCTGAACGGATTATCAACTCCACTAACCCTAAAGTGTAAAAATGTATCAAATTCGGGATAATCCCTTACAAGAGTTTTATTATTTATGTCTTCTTTCTTTTCTATGGAAAATCCCGTTTCTCTTCTCATCTGTCTAATCTCCCTCCAAGTAATATCTTCAAAAGCTCCTAGTTTTTTATACAAACCCTCAACTTCTTTTTTTACTAGTTTTGTAATACAGAATTTATCAGTATTACATTTTTTAAG
>CAIQPO010000006.1 GCA_903873735.1 Candidatus Collierbacteria bacterium
CGAAATTGATACAACAAACACTAAAGGTACATATCAGGTAAACAACCTCCAGAATATTGCTAGAGAAGATGTAGTCAATACAGAATATTCACTCAGTCAGGAAGATGCTCTATCACAAGCTAAAGAAACCTACGACGGATTCTTCGTTGTTAAACGATTAATTGACTCAAACTAATATGAAGCCACTTCACACCCTCACCATTACTGAAGTTCACGCAGGTCTAAAAAATGGAGACTTTACCTGCGAAGAGCTCGTCTCTCATTTTCTTAAAAGAATAGAAAGACTAAATCCCAAACTCAATATTTTTTTGAGTCTAAATGAGAATGCTTTACAGGAAGCCAAAAAAGTAGACGAACAAATAAAAAAACAAGGAATCACCTTACCACTACAAGGCATACCGTTTGCCATAAAAGACAACTTCCTTACCAAAGGGATGATTACTACAGCCAGCTCAAATATTTTAAAAGGATTCATGCCTCAATATGAATCCTCAGTAACACATAAACTTCTCGAGGCTGGAGCAATTATCTTGGGTAAAACAAATATGGACTCATTCGCTCATGGATCTAGCACAGAGACTTCAGATTTTGGACCAACACTTAACCCTTGGGACGAAGGTCGTCTCCCGGGAGGCTCATCTGGTGGGTCTGCTGCTGCTATTGCTGCTCAGCTAGCCACTGCAGCCATTGGGTCAGAGACAGCCGGTTCAATTCGCCAGCCAGCTGCTTGGTGCGGAATAACTGGCCTAAAGCCTACCTACGGCAGAGTAAGCAGATACGGAGTTGTCGCCATGGGTAGCTCATTAGACTCACCTGGACCGATGACCAGAAATTTGGAAGACGCAGCCATCATTCTTAGTGTTATTTCTGGAAAAGATGTTAGAGACGCCACCACCTCTCCCAAACCTGTAGAAAATTACATTGACAATCTCGGTAAAAAAGACCTCACTGGTTTCAAAATAGCCTTGGTAAAGGAATACCTACTTGATTCCATGGACCAAAGAGTCAAAGATCTTATCGTATCCGCTGCCAAAAAGTTTAGAGAGCTTGGAGCCACGGTGGAAGAAGTATCTCTTTTAGATCCAAAATACTCTATTGGAGTCTATACAGTCATTCAGAGATCAGAGGTTAGCTCAAATCTAGCTCGCTATGATGGTATTCGTTTTGGACATACTCGTGACCACTTTAACGAGGAAAACAAACGTAGAATTATGCTCGGCACTTACACATTGTCAGCCGGCTACTATGATGCTTACTACAAAAAAGCTCAAGCTGTGCGTACCATAATTATTGACCAATTTGCCAAAATATTTGAGGATTATGATGCGGTAATCGGGCCTGTTTCTCCAGGTCCCGCGCAAAAAGTTGGTGCTACCAAAGACCAACCAATGTTCGGAGAAATGGAGGACATTTTAGTTGAACCCAGTTCTATTGCCGGACTTACTTCTGCTGGTGTTCCTTGTGGTTTTGTCGATAATTTACCAATTGGTTTGCAGATTACCGGCTCTCAGTTTAGTGAAGGTAGAATTATTACCATTGCCGACTGCTACCAAAGAAACACCAATTTTCAGTTATTTCCAAATTTAGACTAATTATGACTACCACACCACTCATAGGTTTAGAGGTCCATGTAGAGCTAAAAACAAAATCAAAAATGTTTTGCTCCTGCTCCGCCGATCATTTTGGGAAATCACCCAACACCCAAACTTGTCCTGTGTGTCTAGGCTTACCAGGTGCTCTTCCAGTGCCCAATCAGGCAGCCATTGATAGCTGTATAAAAATTGGTCTAGCTTTAAACTGTTCAGTTAATCACCTAAGCAAATTTGATAGAAAACAATACTTCTATCCAGATCTGGCAAAAGGTTACCAGATTAGTCAGTACGACCAGCCTTTCTGTGAGAATGGTTTTATTACTCTAGACAGTGGTAAAAAAATTGGCATCGAGAGAGTTCATCAAGAAGAAGATACCGGCAAGCTACAACACACAACCATTAAAGGTGAAAAAGTTAGTTTGGTGGACTACAACCGTTCCGGGGTTCCTCTGGTGGAAATTGTATCCAAGCCAGATTTGTCTTCAAGTGATGAAGCTAAAGAATACCTCAAAAAGATACATGAAATCATAAAGGCACTTGGTGTTTCCAATGCCGATATGGAGAAGGGAGAGATGAGACTCGAGCCAACTGTCAATGTTCATATTGAAGACGAAAAAGGATCACACTACACCCCACTTGTTGAGGTTAAAAATATCAATTCATTCAACTTTGCCCAACAAGCAATTGATTACGAAATAAAACGACAAATAGATGATTTCATTTCCTCCGGGATAGAAAAGAGTAATACCAACAAGACTACCAGGGGGTATGACTCAATAAAGAAAGTCACTTTTCTACAAAGAACTAAAGAAGAGGCAAAAGACTACCGTTATTTCCCAGAGCCAGACATACCCCCATTTGTAATCGATGATATCTATGTTGAAAACTTAAAAAATTCTTTACCGGAGCTGCCTGATCAGGTTGTAGCCAATTTGGTGGGTTTGGGGGTAGAAATTAAGTTTGCCAAGATAATTGCCAAAGATGGATCAATGCTCAAAGCGGTACTTGAATTAAGAGACGATAGAGAAATAGATATTCCTAAGTTAGCCTCACTCCTTGCAAATAAAAAAATAAGTGTGGGTAAGAATCTAAAAGCAGACTACCAATCTTTAAACAAAAAGGGTAACACTAATGAAGAAGAGCTAACAAAAATAGTTGAAGCTATCATAGAAGCCAATCCAGGAGTAGTAGCTGAATTTAAAAAGGGAAAAACTAACGTACAAGGTTTCTTTGTCGGTCAAGCCATGAAGCAAACCGCAGGTAGCGCAGACCCGCAGACACTCTCCAAAATAGTTTCAAAATTGCTTAATCAATAGCACCCTATAGTTTGACAAATAGCCTCAAATGTGCTATATTCTACAGGCACATTAACCCAACACATCAAGCTCGTTCACTAGGAGGTACACATGCAGTCAGAAACCAAACCCGATTCCCGCAAGGGTTTCATTTGGCGCTACATCGCCGCAGTTGACAAACCCTGGATCCAGGCGCTTTTCATCCCCGCTTTTTTCTTTTTCTTCGCCTGGGCGGGTCAGTCCTGGCAAATGGGGGTGGCATATCTGATTCATGTCATCTGTCATGAGTACGGACATTGGCTCGTTTTCACTCTCAACAGCATCAAATCAAAAGTTCTCCTACTGTTTCCGCTAGGGGCAGTGGCCGCACCCATCTCCAGCGAAGAAAACATCAAATCAGACAACATGCCTCACCGCGCCGTTGCCTGGCTGGCTCATTCAGGCCTTCTGGTAAACTTGGCGATTATGGCCTTCGGTAAGTTCGTCCTTGGTGATGAAAATACCATGGGGCACGCTCTGGTTCAGGCTGGTGGCATTCTGGCCATTATGAATTTGCTGCCTTTGTCCAACCTGGACGCGGCCATCATGTGGAAGGCTATCTTTGCCTCAAACGATGAACAGGAAGATCGGATCTTGGCCGGGGGATCATACTCTTAGCCATTGGGCTGATCACCCGCCTGCTCTTCTTCACCTCGCCTATCACTGCTCCAGTTCATGTTCTCATCCAAGCCTTCCGCTACATTGGCCCCATAATGTTTTTAATGGTACTGGCCTTTGGTGTCTTTAAGCACCAGCAAAAAGATAAAAAAGAGCACGCCAAATCACCACTCGCCATGAGCTTCCGCGAGACCATCGCTCACGCAATGATCTACGGTCTGATGGTCGCAGCGGCTTTCGCGATGATGTAGAAACCAATTCCCTCCCCATAGTGGGAGGGTTTTTATTGACAAAAGGTCCTATAGAGTATAAAATACCCAAGAAACGTACCTTAACTCCTCCTATCTCCTCAAACTCCTTTGGTATGTGTGAATGTGTGCAGCGCAAACTTCAGAAAACCCAACCAAGGAGGAGAATATGGCCAACTACTGTCAACCCTGCGGCGCAAGGGGAATTCCCCCCGAGCAGTTTCGTATCATCTGGATGGATAACTTCTATCTAGAATGGGACAAAGACTGCCCGTGCGGCTGCGGCGACACTCCCCAGATTACCCTGACCAACCGTGACACAGGAGAAGTCAAAACCTTCTCCCCAAACGAGGCTTGGGTACTATTTGGCGGAGGGCCAGAGCAGGTGGGTCTGATGACCGCCTGAAGGTACACCCCAAAGGAGCCCGAAAGGGCTCCTTCTTTTTAATCCACGCTTAAGGAGCTGCTATGTCAAAATGTGTTGCACTTTATTTCGTTAAATTCAAGGAAGGTCAGCAGCCTTCTGGAGAAGAAATCACTCAGCTACTTCTTGGGTTGCATATTTCTGGATCCTCCGTGGCACTCTCAAAAACCACAGACGGCAACCACCTATTGACAGTTTTGGCTGATGAGATTTCATATTCAGTCCTGCGTACGCTGAAGCTCTTCATCTCGGCTCGCGCAGAAGACATTATCTGCCAGTACGAAAACTCTGACGATCCCATGCCCTACGCCTTCATCTGTGTCCGAACCGGCTATGCCGTTCCCGGAAAAAACATGGACCTTGAGAAGATTGGAGAGCTGGTGCAGGATTTCGCCGATGACCATGGTAGCTCTATTGATCACGAGAGTTTTTACAACGGTTACATGTTCTACGTGATTAGCGGCACCAACTGGATTGGCAAAGAAGAGATGGCGGAATTCATCAGAGAATTGGGCGAACAGAGCTACTCCCAGCCCATAGAGATTGAGTTCTTCTCTCCCAGATAAAAACATAAGCCCCCTTATTGGGGGCTTTTTTAATGAGTATTTTTTTTCTACTTGCTAAAATTGGCAAAACATCTGAAGATAAGTAGAAATGCCCAAGTTTACACACTTACATGTACACACCGAATTTTCCCTGCTTGACGGGCTAAGTAAAAGTAGCAAACTTATCGCCAGAACTAAAGAGCTCGGACAAACACATCTTGCCATCACAGATCATGGCAATATGTACGGAGTAATTGACTTTTATAAAAAGGCCATAAAAGAAGAAATTAAGCCCATACTTGGGTGTGAGATATATCTCGCAAAGAATTCACGCTTTGACAAAAACAAATCAGATGCAAATCATCTGATACTGCTTTCAGAGAACTACCTAGGATATCAAAATTTAATGAAATTGGTCACGATCGGCCAAACAGAAGGCTTCTATTACAAACCCAGGATAGACAAAGAAGTATTAAGAAAATACTCGGAAGGACTCATCGCCACTACCGCTTGTCCAGCAGGTCGAATTCAGAGATTGATAATTGATGAAGGTATCGATGCTGCGGAGAAGGAGCTGATGGAATATCTTGAAATTTTTGGGAAAAACAATTTGTATATTGAACTCCAAAGACACAATTATGAAGAATACTCAAAAGCATCAACAGTTCCCGAGTCAGCCAGGGTTAAGCTGATAGAGATGCAGCAGCATCAAACAAAAGCAGAAGCAGCATTAATCGAGCTAAGTCATCGACTATCAATTCCTCTCATTGCCACAAACGATTCTCACTATGTAAACAAAGATGATGCAGCAGCGCAAGACGCCCTTGTTTGTGTCCAGTCTGGAAAAATGCTTGATGATGCCAACAGAATTAGATATATAGACACCCCAGATTTTTACCTAAAAACCCCTGACGAGATGGCTGAAGTATTCCACGATTTACCTCAAGCATTGGAAAATACTCAAGCGATAGCTGACAGGTGTGATGTTCAAATTACCCTAGGGCAGTGGTATTTCCCCAAACTAGACCTACCAGAAGGCAAAACTGCCGGCGACGTATTAAGAGAAAAAGCTTTTGAGGGTTGCAGGCAGATATTCGGGTCTGTTAATGAGGAACAAGAAGAGAGGCTTAATTATGAACTTGACGTCATTGATAAGAAAGGTTACTCGCCATATTTTCTTCTTGAGTCTGGTATCGTCAACTTTGCCAACAACAATAAGATATATACAAATACCAGAGGTTCGGCAGCAGGCTCTTTTACTTCTTATTGTGTTGGTATTACAACCGTAGATCCCCTTCGATTTAGATTACCTTTTGAGCGCTTCTTAAATCCTTTCCGCCCATCTCCGCCAGATATCGATCTAGATGTTTCAGATATCCACAGAGATACCCTAATAAAGTATCTTGCTGATACCTATGGCCAAGAAAAAGTTGCCCAAATTTGCACCTTCGGAACCATGATGGCTAGAGCTGCTGTAAGAGACATCGGCCGTGTAATGGGCATGCCGTACTCTAAGGTGGACATGATCAGCAAGACCATTCCTCAGGGGTCCCAAGGTTCTAAAATGACTCTTAAAAAGGCACTCGACATCACCCCAGAACTAAAAAAGATGTACGATGATGATCCAGAAATTCACAAACTCCTAGATATGGCTCAAAGGGTGGAGGGTAATGCCAGGCACATTTCTGTACATGCAGCTGCAGTCATTGTCGGTCCTGATGACTTAGTGAAATTTACACCTCTTCAACCTGAAACTGGAGGAGGAGATAGAGTTATCACCCAATACGAAATGCATGCGGCAGAAGACGTTGGGCTTATTAAGCTTGATATTCTTGGAATTGCCAACTTGACCATCCTCGCCAATGCAGTAAAGATTGTCGAAGCTTTACATAAAATTGATCTGGATATTAAGAGAGTTCCGCTTGACGACAAAGAAACATTTGAACTCCTTGCAAGAGGGGAGACCATGGGAGTATTTCAGCTCTCATCAGGTGGAATGACCAAATATCTTATGGACCTGCACCCTGAAAGAATTGAGGATGTTATGGCGATGGTGGCTTTATATCGTCCTGGTCCTATGGCAAGTATCCCAGAATATGTAGCAAGAAAAAGAGACCCTTCAAAGGTTACATACTTTGTTCCTGGCTTAGAAAAAATTCTTGATCGGTCTTATGGCATCATCACCTACCAAGACGATGTTTTGTTTATGGCTCTCCAGCTTGCAGGTTACAACTGGGAAGAAGCTGATAAATTCAGAAAAGCCATAGGAAAAAAGATTCTTGCAGAAATGGAAGCCCAGCATGCTAAGTTTGTGGATGGTTGTGTCAATGTTTCCGGTATCGATAGGCAAAAGGCAGAAGATTTATTTAAGCAAATCGAAACTTTTGCTTCTTATGGATTCAACAAAGCTCACGCTGCCTCTTACGGCATAGTTGCATACTGGACTGCTTATATAAAGGCTCATTATCCCGTTGAGTATATGACGGCGCTTATGTCTGTTGAGGCAGGGGATACAGACAAAATTACTGCTGCCATAGGAGAGTGTGAAAATTTAGGTATCAGGGTACTTCCTCCAGATGTTAATGAATCAAGAACTGACTTTACAGTAGTTGATATACCCGAAAACGAGTGGCTTCAGGAAGGTAGAGCTAGGGCAACGGGCAAGGCTATAAGATTTGGCCTGTCAGCCATTAAAAATGTGGGTGGATCAGCAATTGCTGCAATTATCGTTGCCCGTGATGATGGTGAATTTAAGTCGTTTACAGACTTTATTAATAGAGTTGATCTTAAAAAAGTAAATAAAAAGGTGGCTGAATCACTAATAAAAGCAGGTGCCATGGACAGATGGGGGAAAAGAGCACAGTTATTTCAGGCTTTAGCCGGAATAAGAGATAGTGCTGTAAAGTCAAAAAAAGAAAAGGAAACTAATCAAGAAAGTCTATTTTCAGCTACAGCAGGGTCAATGGATTTTACGGATCACCTTCCCGACATCCCAGAGTGGCCAATGGAGGAAAAGCTTAAACTAGAAAAGGAGCTTTTGGGTATTTATCTTACCGATAATCCAGTCAAAAAAATTGTGAGAATTGCAGCAAATCAAATCAGCCACAAGATTTCACAGCTAGATCCCACTCTTCATCTAAATCAAACGGTAACACTTGCAGGAGTTATCTCAAGAGTAAAGCTAGTTGTAACCAAGAAAAATAACTCAAAAATGGCCTTCATCACGCTAGCAGACGATACAAAATCCATTGATTGCGTGGTGTTCCCCAAGTTATATGCTGAAGATTCATCAATTTGGGTTGAAGACCAGCCAATCATAATTAAGGGTAAAGTTGATAATCGCGAAGATAAGCTTCAGATTGTTGTAGATTCAGGTACCACTATTGATATCAAATCGACTCCGGTTGATATGATTCACGAAGTCTTTATTAAAAATGGTACTCCCAAGGAGGTTATGCAAAAAGTTTCTAACATCTTTAAGGAGAATCCAGGGGAGCACCAGATTATTGTAGCTATTGAATCAGGAAACAATCTCAAGAAAATAACCCTTCCCTACAAAGTAAATTACACCCCAGAGCTAGAATCACTTGTGGCAAAAACGCTGAGTGGCTGGTAAAATAAGTGGCTATGGCAAATCAAATCAAATGGCAGACCATTGAATTCTCTACTGGAGACACAATCAAGGTCCAGCAAACCGTCCGCGAGGGCGACAAAACCAGATCTCAAGCCTTTCAAGGTATAGTGATCGCAATTCGTGGCACCGGTGATAGAAAAAACTTCATCGTTCGAAAGCTTTCCGTAGGCGGTGTTGGCGTTGAAAAAATATTTCCAGTCAGTACCCCAACAGTCACTGGAATTGAAATCATCAAAAAGGGTAAGGTTCGCAAGGCCAAGCTATATCATTTGAGAAAACTACTAGGTAAGAAGGCTACAAAGGTAAAGGATATCTTTGTTAAAAAAGGTCAGGCTGCTGAGATTGAAACTACTGTTCAAGTTGTATCAAAAGAAGAATTAAGAGAAGAAAAAGACGAAAAAACCAAAGAAACTAAGGTTAAAAATGCTCCAAAAGCAGAAGCTCCACAAAAGGAGAAAAAGGTCAAGAAAGGACCAAAAAAGATCGTCCGCAAAGAGCGTAATTTTGTTCGCTAATAAAAAGACCCGGGAAACCGGGTTTTTTATTACCCACAGTGTTTAAGTAATATATGATTATTGTATGCTTGATGTTGTTGCCGAAATTCAAACCACTCCAGCCACCTCTGGTGAGATTGACTTACCCTCTGTATCACTGACCAAGATTAAGGAAGACATTTCTCACTCCTCAGTTAGTCCAGAAAAGACAGAAGAGATGATGAGCTTCATTGCTGAGCTGCCCCCAAAAGCTCAAAGAGCTTTGGAGTTCTCAATTAACATACACAAAAACGACTTCCGTAAAACAGGGGAGCCATATATTTATCATGTTCTTGAGGTAACTAAGCTTGTAAAAGAAAGATTCAATGTTGATGATGAAGAGGTCCTGACAGCAGCACTTCTCCATGACACAATGGAGGATAACCCGCTTGTGGCAAACAAACACCGGCTAGCCCAGCATTTTGGACCCAGGGCAGCCAGGATGGTGGACGGACTTTCCAAATTTAAATTCGATGGCATAGTTTATGATGAGGCGACACACTCACACCTCTTTACGATGGCTCTGGCTGAGCCTGGTATTCTACTTATAAAGCTAGCAGATAGACTTCATAACATGCAGACTGTAGATGGACTCAAGCCAGCTAAGCGAGTAGAAAACTGTGAAGAAACAAGAGATTTCTATATTCCTCTGGCCAAGAAATTGGGTTTTGATAGTCTAGTAGCGGAATATGAAAATCTAATTAAACCTTATGTCGACCTGGCACATAAACCCTCATATATTGATAAGTGGCTTGATGCAATTCACCCTCATGTGCGCCATCGCATCGCAGATCTAATCACAAAGCGAGAATCCGAGGTAGTAGACATGCAGACAAATGCGCTGCGGAGAAGTCAGCCAAGACTCTCAGACACCCTTTAATTCCACGAAAGTGATAAAATACTGACACATCGCACTTTCACAGGAGGAAATATGGCCAAAATCATTAGAGTTGCCGTTGTTCTCTTGGTGTTAATGTCAGCATCATGTCAAGCTAGCACCATTTCACCTATCCAAGCAACACACACCCCCACGCATACCCCTTCACCTACTCATACTCCAACACCGACTCTTACTAGCACCTCTACACCTACCTCTTCTCCAACATCAACGCAAACTTCCACTCCCACAGCATTGCCCATCACTCATACAGTGGTGGTTGGAGATACATTGGAATCAATAGCCAGGGAATATGGAGTGGATCTTTTTTTGCTATCCCTGGTAAATGATGTCACCGATCAAAACTTAATCTATGTTGGCCAGATTCTCATCATACCCAACCCAGGGAGTGCAACCCCTATCCCCTCTACCGACAAACGCGTTTTGGTGATTTTATCAAGCCAAGAAGCCTTTGCCTACGAGGGTGACACATTGATTAAGCAGTTTGTCGTTTCCACGGGTACTGACCAGTATCCAACGGTCACCGGAACCTTCTTTGTGTACGCAAAATTTAGCCAAACTAAAATGACCGGTCCTGGATACGACACCCCTGATGTTCCCTGGACTATGTACTTCTTTGAAGGGTACGCATTGCACGGAGCATACTGGCACAACAACTTTGGTACTCCACAAAGTCATGGATGTGTCAACTTCAAAGTAGATGAAGCAGAGTGGCTTTTCAACTGGGCCCCTCTGGGAACCACTGTGGAAGTAATACCCTAAACGAGCCTTATGGCTCGTTTTTTATTTGATTTTCAATCAAATCCTGCAAATCATCAGGATTAATTTTGGAAAGCCTTTCCCATATTGCATTTATAGGTAAGTTACTACCGGGCTCTTGCATATCAAAAAGCCTGCCAATATACACTTTCAATCTCTGGTAATAATCGACTGCTGCCTGAATAGCATCATCCTTTTCATTGGCCAACAAACCTTCTCTAATGTCATTGTTTACTAGTCCGATCACTACCTTTATCCAAGCACCAGCCTGTTTCTTCTCCATGGACATTGCTTTAAGCAAGTCGTCACCACTTATTACTCGAACTTCTGGTTCAGTGAGTTTCATTTCGGAAATTCTCTCGTTCCACCATGCCTGCCAAGCAAGTTTGTCACCCATCTCCTCAGTGGTAAAAGGTACCCCGTTTGGATTTCTGCCTCTTTGATCTGCTTCTGCCACCAATCCCAATAAGTATAAATTCGTACCGCCACCATCTGGATAAACAGGCCTTTTTGTGGATCCATCTCCACCTCTACCTGAATCACCGTTTGCTAATCTATTTGCCAATCTGGTCAACCTTCTCCGAGGATTTTTTTCTTTCTGAACACGGGCATCCTCTTCCATTTCAGCCTCGTCTTCATCGGATCTTATGCCTTTAATATCTCGATACACCTCTGGTGGCTTAAGATGTTCAGCAATCAGCGGATAAAGCATTCGCTTAACTTGACTTGAAAATCTAGTTTCATATAAAGTAGAGGCAATTCTTCGCATCGGCTCCACTCCTGCCTGCTCATGCCCCCTTGATCTTATTTTTCCATCAATCGTTTCAGTTGTAGTAGCTTTGCCTAAATCATGGCACAATGCCGCAAGTATTAGGGTAATTTTAAGATCATCTTTGAGTCTCTTTTCCTCACTTTTTTTCCTATTTGCACCGTCCTCAAAAGCCATCTCCTTAGATCTTTGGCTAATGTCACTCATTTTTTCTGGCGATATTATTTTTGTATCAGTAAGTTCTCTAATTTTTTCCTCAACTAATCGTCGATATTCTTTTTGACGCACGCCTAACGCTATTGCCGACGCTTCAGCCTCCCATTTTGATTTCTGCCTCTCAATAATCTCAAGTGCCTGTGCACCACCATCTCGCTTAGTGCGGCTCTCTAATCCTTGAATATGATTTTGAGCTACTAATTCGGAATTTTCTCTACTAACTCTTTCAATTTCCACTATTAAATTTGGGTCAACTGTCCTAATGGATTCTGTGTAAAAGTCTAGTAAGTGGTTCTTTTCTTTCTCAATAACATATTTTTCAATCATTTTATCTAGCTCTTGCCACATATCTGGGGTGGGTAATGACCCATTTGTTAGCTCTCGGTCAACAATTTCCACCATCACATCCATTACTTGCATCGAATGAGTCCACACATCGCCCTCTGGATGCCATTCTTTCTCTTGTGGCTTTCCTACCAACACGCCCAGCTCTGGCCAGTATTCATCAACCAACCGAATTCTTCTGGCAAACTCGAATCCAAGAGAGGGTTTTTTACCTTTAAGTAGTAACTTATACAACTCTTCGGCTATTCTTTCTGCGGGTAAACCAGGTACCTCCGGACTTTTAGCGGGTCTCCTAAAGCTCTCCATTCCATCACTTACTACTAAAAACCCGTCAGAGTCTTTACCGTCCCACTGTACCGACTCGAATTTATCTTTCTTACCCAATGTGGTGTTTCTCCTCATTTTCAACTTACCCTCTTGCACCATTTGAGCACACAGTTCCTCAAGTTCTGGTGCAATTTGAAATCCAAATCTAGCCGCAAATTGCATCACTCTAATAACCCTAAGAGGGTCTTCCTGAAAAGCTTCCCTATCGGTGAATCTAATAATCTTTTCCTTAATATCAACAATTCCACCAAATGGGTCGTATACTGTTTCTGAAAGTGGATCATATGCCATAGAGTTAACGGTGATATCTCTTCTTGCGGCAGCTTCCCTTATTTTCATCCCAGGAACTCCCGTCACTTCAATATCTTTATGTCCGCCTCCATTGTTTTGAGAATCTACTCTGGGAATGGAAAAGTCTAGTGGTTCATCCCAACCATCTATTTTTACCTTAATTATTCCAAATGCCTTGCCAACATCGTCGAATTTATCAGCCCCGAATACTTCAGTTAGCACCCTTCTAAGCTCTTCTGCTGATAAACCGTATACTTCCAAGTCAAAGTCTTTTGGCTTCAACTTCATCTCTGGATGCTCTTGAGAGATAATTGCATCTCTCACGCTGCCACCTACCAAGAGTGCTCTAGCACCAACTCGCTCTAGCTCCTGACATACTTCAATTACTTCTTGGGGAATATTTTCAATTTTATATTTCTTTTCTATAGACTCAGATCCTGTTTCAAAACCTTGTACCAATTTTGATTCAACAACCCCATATTTATCACTTACTACCACTAAATTTGTTTGGGATTCTTTTTGTTGTGGCACAAATTTAGTTTACAAATTTGGAAACAAAAAAGCCACTCATTCAATGAGTGGCGTTGCTGTTAACAGTAGATTGAAGGCTGGAGTTCGAATAAGCGGCCGATGGTTGCCTGGCCGGATTTCACCAAAGCTACAGCTTCAGGGTCGGTAATGCTGTTTTGGGACAGAAAATAATGCTCCGTCGTCTGCAGGGCGAGATTGTCGTCCTTGAAACGGCCTTTCAGAGCATTGCCAATTCCCATCACAGCTCCCATCAGAACTGCCTGAACAGTGGATGTCCCTTCGAGTGAGACTTTGGTGTAGGCGTTCAGAGCGGCCCATTTGGCATCCCACATATTCTCGGGAGTCGCCGGCAAGTCCCACCAGGGCTTGATCGCCTCGGCTACAGCTTCGATGATTTTTTCAAAACGTGCGGCGTCTTTTTCGCGCCCTTTTTCTTCAAAATAACGCTTCTGAACATTCTTGATATCCAATTTTGCCTCCGTTTAATCTATTGGAAAGTACTGGAGGATTATATCATAAACCTATAGAAATAATCAATAAGTTATTTAACTCGATATTTCTCTAGTTGAGAAATGTACGATTCAGGGTGTTGGTTCAAAAGTGTTTGAGTCATGTCCTTTCCACACTCAAAAATATCACCACCACTATGAAGTTTCTTAAACTCCTCCAAATCATACAAAACGCCTTTTATCGTCACCAAACATTTTGAAATTGTAACTGTTTGATCTGTCTTTAAACTCTCCTTGTCGTTAGACTTTCCCCAATACCACACTCCAAACAAAAGAATAAAGTTGATTAGCGATACTACAAATAGTATTTTTACAATTTTCATTTATAGTTAAAATCTTCAAAGACAATATCTCTTCTCTTGAGAGACCTCTGGCGTAATTGGGTCGACAACGTGTGCATCATCTGCGCTGGTCCACAGAGCAAGAATTTCTTAGTCTTAATGTCCTCTAGAATAGAAGTCATCTTGTCTATATCCAAATGACCCTTTTCTTCAGAACAAAACGAAACGATTTTAAATCTACCTGATGATTTCTTGGCTAGTTCATTTAACCTATCAAGATAATAAGCGTCTTCAGCATTTCTAAAACAATAAAATAAATGAACCTTGTTTGACTTCTTAATTTCTAGCTCATGTTCCAACATCGATACGAATGGAGTTATACCGATTCCCCCAGCAATCCACACCATATCTTTATCAGTACTAAGACCTTCATAAAATCTACCAAATGGCCCCACAACCTCAGCAGCATCGCCATTCTTAAGTTTCTCAAGATTCAAGGTGTAATCACCCAATATCTTAATTCCAAACTCCAGCTTTCCATCTGCGTAAGAAACTACTGAAAATGGGTGGGTTTCATTGTTTATCTTTGGAAATTTTAGAGAAAAAAACTGGCCTGGTTTTACTCTTGGTCTTCTCCCTTTAGGGACAAGGACAATTTTGTATATATCCCCAACTCGGATTACTGACTCGACAATACATAAATATCTAGAACCCAAGAGCTTATACAAGAAACGAACATAAAGGGCAGAGATAAGTGCCAAGGCAAGTAGAAAAATTATCCAGAATCTTAGTGGATAAAACCTGCTGACGTCAGAGGATATTGTAACCACATGAATCGAGGCAAAAAGTAAAGCTAACCCCATAAATTCATGAGTTCTCTTCCAGAGGTTGTAAGGTAAATTGATTAAAAAAGTAAAAATTAGCATCAGCATCATTGAATACAGCGAGGCGACACCGGCATTATAGGCAAGAGTGTCAGAAAACCAGACGTATTTCAAACCCAAATTGTAGTTGGGTATAGATTCAATAAGTAGTAATAGGGGATGATGTAGCAGTAAGACAAAGGCCACCCCACCTGCAATATGATGCACTTTATAGACCTTATCCATACCGCCAAACCAAGTTTCAACAATCGAAAATCTGGAAGACAGAACAAAGGTGATTGCGAGGAGCGCAGTGCCAAGAAGAGATATGAGTTGACTTACGGTCCTCCACGACATGACTATTGGTATATTGTTTTCAATCTTCGACAATACAAAAAGACACACAGTTATCGTCAAAATTGAAATGATTAGAGGAGTGCCAATATTCTTAAATTTATTCACTTCAGTTTACCTATCACAGGATACTTACTTTTAATTATTCTGCCTCCAAATAAGTTTAGCTGAACACTAGAGTCTTTTCCAGCCAAGTCGTGGTATGGACCTCCTGGTTGGTAAAAATCTTTACCCAAAGTTACATCGTAAACCAGACCATCAAGTGCCAGTAAAATAGGTAGATTTGGATCAGTACCATCAAATTTTTTTAGTTCTTCTAGTGAATATTCCTTATACACCGTGGGTGTAGTATTTAATATTTGTTGTTTTCTAATTTGAGCAATAGACATTACATAAGTCCCCCAAAACACCGCAGCAAATAGACAAACACCAAAAACTAAAAAAAAGATTTTTTTAATCATCTTCTGGCTCATCATGATCGTCCTCAACTTTTGTTGGCTCAATTGTCGGGTTATTTTTTGTAGAAGTGTTAGTTCCTGTCTGTGAATTAGTATTACCACTATTACTGACTAAATACTTATTTATAAGAGAAGTACCTGTCCCATGCTGACCTTGATATTTAGCTGTCATATCAGTGCCACATGTAAATATGTCGCCACCAGAATGAGTTTGCCTAAGTGTAGTCACGTCATATAAATTTCCAGATATTGTCACAATACATCCACCATTTGTCACTGACGATTGATTATTTGTTGGCGAGATAGTGGGTTGAGATGTTGGAGAGGGCGTAATTATTTGACCGGAAATTAAATACTTGTTCATCTTAATCATATTTGTCCCATGCTGACCTTGATATTTAGCTGTCATATCAGTGCCACATGTAAATATGTCGCCACCAGAATGAGTTTGCCTAAGTGTAGTCACGTCATATTTCTTTCCAGAAATTGTCACTATACAGCCACTTTGCCTCTTTGCTGTCGGCGTCAGAACTGGTGTTGTGGTCGTGGTCGGTGAAATAGCAGTGGTCGGTGAAACTAAATCGCTTTTTACATCATCAATATTTGAAAAACTATTATCTTTATCTGGTGAACTCAGGGAAACATTATCATTATCTAATGTCTCCATAGCCACCTTTACCTTTGCTACAGTCACTCCTATCAAAGCCGCCGATCCTGCAATAGAAATAATCAAAACTAGAGCAGTAAAAGCATTCTGGATTTTGTCATTAAATTCATTCATTCAAGGTAATCATTCTAACAAATTTTCAGAAAAAATGGAATCAGTTTAGGTTGAATATTCCTGATGAAATTTGTGCTGGACTAGCGCGTTTTTTCCAAAAATCATTGTTTATATACCAGCTTTTATCAACTTCTACCAATACTTCATATTTTCCTTCAGTCATCTTAAAATCGGTAAACTTAAATTCCATTTCAGTCACTTGAAAAGGCCATAAAATTTTCTTCACGAGAATTTCCGAACAAGGTTTTCCTTTATACCACATTGGAATTTTTCCCTCTTCAGTAATCTTATAAACTTTAACGCCCACAAAATCACACCCGTCCAAATATCCGATAGGAAAAATTGAGTCGTTGCTAAGCTTCAACACAAATCTTTCACCTGGCTGTTTGTTGATATCTAGCTTGCCTTTGCAAGTTGCACACTTGATCAAGAATAAAACTCCAAAAACAATTGATAGAGACAACAATAACTTCAGTGAGTTAGTCAAAAACTTCACAATTAAATCATATCAAATTTCATATTGGCAAATGGTTTAGAATGAAATAAGCATGGTGGAGGTAGAACTAAAAAGCAAAACAGAGTCAAAAGAAATTGAACCGGCCATAACAGTAGTTAGACCCATTTCAGTTGATCTTTTTATGGGAGGTACAGCAGATATTCTTCACCCTTCACTGGTAAATCACCCAGAACTACTAAAGGAATCGCAAGTGCGTCGAGAGCTTTACGATAATCTCACTGAATTCCTTGAAAAACTAAAAAATTCTGATGGTAACCTATACCAAGCAATTAAAACTTCTCAAATTACAGTTAGTGACGCAATTGCAACATACCACCTGCTATCAGAATTCATTGCCAGCAATCCAAACAATAGCCGTCTGATTCTTTATCTCCCACAAAGCCTGTTCCCCGAAATTCCATTTGGTAAAAAACCAAGGGGGGCTCTAGCGCAAGCTCAAAAAGATTTTAAAGTACAGGTCAGGAAGTCGTGGGTTTCACTACTAAGCGAAAGTGATGTTCGAGCCAGTTTTACCGACGGAGATGTGTTAGAACCAGGGATGGGAGAGCCAGAAAGAGTTCGCAAAGCTGCGCATCTACTCCACATCTTAATACCCTCTGGAGTTATATCTCTACCTGATGTACGAAGAATACAGCTCGCCGCAAGAATTGACGGTGACTTGGATCTAGTAAAAAATTTAGATGAAGGCATTGACGCTTATTTATCATCCAGAGAGACTGAAAATATTGAGGAACAAAATGTTGAAATGGAGATAGTGATTGCACACTTAGCTCAGGATTTAGCAGCAATTGATATTCGTTTCTCCCCAACATCAGAGTACGCTCAAAAAGTTTCCAAAAAAAGAATAGTTTGGGAAAAACAATCAGTAAGAGAAGCCCTTCTTTTCCGGGCAGCACAAAGTATCGCAGAGTCCAAAGATATAGACAATCTATCATTTGACTTGCTAAAAAACTTAGGGTTATCTGATCAGGATTTTAGAGTGTTGACGCTTCAGATCTGCTTACACGACATGCAGGCTAAGCAAGCAAGAGAAATAAACATTGAAACTCAAAAGGAAAGATGGCTTACATTCTGCAGAGATTACCTCCATGATGAGAACAAGGTGGTTGTAGACGAAGTGGTAAAAACAGCCTCACAATGTTTCAGATTAGGGATTATCTCCGAATTCGAGCTCGAGGAGTTGGGTGGGTTTGCTCCTGATTTGCGATCTCCACTCCCAGTTAATCTCGAACAATTATCTCAAGAATCATATCAACCTCTTATCAAAGCCGTGTCGGCTGTAAAAGCTAACCCCAGACTTTCTGAGTTGCTATTTCCTGTATTTCTCGGTATCGGCTCACGAGTGAAAGGTATATCTGGAGTTAATTCCGACACTGATGCAGCATTAATATGGAGACCAGGAATCACTCCCCAAGAACGATTGGAAGCTATCAATCTCCTAAAAGGTGAATGTCCAGACATTTCCCAGATAGACTCTATGCCCGAACTCTACACCACATTATCTGATGAGAATTTATTCCTCGATACCTCCAAATCAGAAGAAGTCAACGCAGTTCAGCCACACCAAATACACTTCATCTTCGGAGGAGTGTGGATTGGTGACAGTTTGGAAATCCAGCAACTTTCAAAAGGACTAACTCTTCAATATCTTGATTTGGGAAGACTTGATGAAGCCAAAGAAGAAGCCCAAACTCATCTCATTCGACGTCTAGAGCTTGATAATCTTCTATACAGACTCTGTCACAAGGGTTTCAGGCGCACCTACCCTTTGGTGCGGCAGAGGCATCTTCCAGGAATTGACGCTGACTCAGACTTCTTTCAGCCAGAATACAGAAATATTGCCACTCTACTTTTCATTAGTAGAGTCTTTCTACCTGATTTATCCACAAAAAAAGCGCCGGTACAACCAGCGCTTTAGGTTATTTCAGTAAGAACTCAAATCCATCTCTAATCGATCTGTCCTCTAGTTTGGGTCCATGTGAGGTTGCGACCACAGGTAGCTGAAGTTCCATCTCGATTATCTTAATTAAGGAGACTTCTAGAGTCTGCTCCGGATGAGGGTAGACATCTCGTAAAACCGGCTCACACTGTCCCAGAAGTAGAGTTAATCTCATTTGATGAGCTCTCAAGCTCTCCTGGTCAGGTGCCTCATACCAGATGATGTCTTGGATTAATCCTTCTTCGTCAAGCGAGAAGAATTCTCCAAGATCTGGTTCGCTACCTGTGTACCTATAACCCACGCACACCTTCCAGTGATCTTTCCCGTCAAGAGCGTCAAGATGACTTAGTAGTATGCCGAATAGGGGGTAAGGGTTACAGATTTTTAAGGCATACCTCAAGCCAACCAGATCTAGGTAGCCAGCCTTAAACTTTCCCAACCAATCGTCATCATCGGTGTTGTGTGCCTCTCTCAGAGTAAGAGTCAGTTCGGGATCATGCGATACAAAAGGACCGGCGCCGAATCTGGTGGAGTAGGTTCTGCACACACCCAGTCGGGTCACTGTAGATGGGTCAATCCCATGCTTGGGCAATCGTGCTAGGGCGTCTGCTCCTGTCGGGTCGATCTGTGTCACATGAGGAATAAAACCTCTGGTGGGGTGATGTAACGTCCCATGTGAAGTCTCAATAATCGCCCCCTCGCTAATTACTTCATCCAGGTAGCTCTCGTATCCTATGTTGATGCGCAAAGAAACTAGATTGTAAAACTCAGCTAGCTCCCGGCACAAATTGGTGTTTTGGAGAAGTTTTATCTCAACTCTCGCAGACTTCGACAGCTTATCTTTTTGCTCAGACACTTTCTTTTGTGCCAGATCAAGAAGAAAAAGCCGCAAAGCATCTAGCTTAGAGCTAAGTAAGTCTTCAGTAGACGACAGCTGCCAAGCGTAGATATTAAGCTCAGGGTTGGACTTTGATAATCGGATTGCTTCACCCACCCCTAGGCCAATTGTTCCTTTCTTCTTCGTTC
>CAIQPO010000007.1 GCA_903873735.1 Candidatus Collierbacteria bacterium
AGGCTGGTAGTGGTGCTAAAGCCAGCCAAATCAATATACTTTTTAGTTTATTAAAATCACCTGCTTTAAATAAATAGAATATGCCAAAGAGGAAGATAAGACAAATTGGTAAGGTAAAGAGATTTTTAATTCTAATAGCAAACTGATCTTGAACTCCACTAATTTGGTAGATAAATGAAGGAGAGAAATAGCTAAGATAGTTTTTCAGGACCGTAGTCCCAAAATAGACAGGTCGATTGTGAATTACTTTGGCTAGTGGCTGTGGCAATGAAGACTTAATTCTTGCCTCTCCAATTTGATAAACAGCATTGTCGGTGAGAATTTTTAACTTCTGATAACGAGCAGTGCCCACACCAGTGAGAACTTGATAGACAACTATCAGCGCAAAAAATGAAAAAATTGCTCCTGAGATGAGAGTATTTTTTTCTATTTTTATCTTTTTTAAGTTTGCCAACAAAAACAAAACCACAAATAACGGGACAAAAACTCTTTCAGAGTTGTAGGTGTGAATTGATAAACCGAGTAAGATACTGGCAGGAATAAATGAGCTAGACTTCTCCCTGCCCTTGAGGAGAAAATACACACCGTAGATTACTAGTGTGAGAGCTAGATTGGCTTCTAGAGCGGGTCGGGAGATAAAGAAGTGCCAGGGTGTGACTGTGAGTAAAAAGGCACTGATGATGGCTAGAGGGAGTTCGTGCTCACCCACCTTTAGGGATTTTTTACCAAAAATTTGTCTGGATATTAAATAAATTCCAGGTATGGCTAGAACTCCTGCCAAAGCGGAGACAAATCTTATAGCTAGGGGTGTGAGTCCGAGGAGGGCGACCGGAATAGTGGTGAGATAGATATAGACTGGCAACTTGTAATCTCCGTAAGCTCTAAAGATTGAGGGGAGCATCACTCCCCACTCGTCTTTTAAGGTAGTAATTATTGAGTAGGCGTTGTAGCCATGACTAACTTCATCCCAGTTTAGAGATACTGGCATTGCTCCAAGCTGGTAAAAGCGGAGGGCGGCGGCAATTAAGGTTATTACTAGTAATAATAAAAAATTCTTTTTCATTTGGGAAAATCAAAAACTTCAATGATGATTGATCCGAGTGGCTCTGTAATTTGAAATAGCTTACGTCTATCTCCTGGTAAACTTTCATACCCACCGGAGTTTCCTTGGTATACGAAGAGTGCCTTAGTGCTTCTGTCGTCGGGCCAGTTTAAATGCTGGAAATTGTATTTCCCTAGTGAGTACTGATCTAGCTGATCAAGATAAGCAACTGGTTGGCTATCTAGTTTTTTCTGCCAATTACTTGATTCATTTTGAAACTTGACCGGGTCTGTTTTTTGGTAAAAAGCAAAGAATGATTGTGATTGGGTACCTTTGTCTACCATTACTTGTTCGTAATTGTTTTCTATCCCCGACACAAACTTAACCACGTCTCTCCAGCCATAAGCCATAGCTCTTGGGTAGGTAACCTTGGAGTTGAAGAAGTAGTCTTCAAAATAGAAAATGGTAAGTAAAACACTTAAGCCGAAAAATGCCGAGAAAAATAACTTTTTAAATTTAAATTTTGCCTCAAGAATAAAGTACAAACCAATGGCAGCGATGAGCTCCCAGTAAACTAAAAATGAACCAGCACGATTGGGGCGATAACCTTCTTTGGTGAGAGCTGCTGGAATAGCTGCGATTAATCCCCAAAATATCAATATCTTGGCTGATTTAGAAAGTTCTTTGTTTGAAAGAAGGAGATAAATTCCAGTGAGAACAAGCGGCAACACCCAAAAATGGAGCAAGCCCCTACCAGGGATAATTGAGTAGGTGATTTCTCTACCACCTTCGGTGAACCAAAAAGGAAGAGAGAAATAACTTAAGTAGTTTTCGACAAATTGTGAGGCGAGAGAAGTAAGCTTGTTGTGGAAAACGCGTGGAAGTATTGGGTTTACTGATTTTAGGTCAGAAAAATAGGCAGCGTTACTGATGGACTGGATGCGCCCCCGATCCATTTTGGTAATCATGACATCTGCACCTCTTTTGGATGAGCCGCCAAATATCATGTCTGTAGCTATAGGGGCGATAAATATGGCAGTTACAAAAATAAGAGTAAGAAATCTATTAAGTGAGATCTTTTTAATATTCTTAAAAGAATTGAGAATCAAAAATAAACCAAAAAGAGGAATAAATAGTCTGGCGGCGTGATAAGCGTAAAGTCCTATACCAAATGAAGTTAGACTAAAAATATAGAATTTTTCATCCTCCTCCCCCTTGAGAAAAAGATACAACCCTAGTGGTATTAGCAGTGAGGTGAGATTGACTTCAAGAGCCATTCTCGAAAATTGTATGTGCCAGGGAGATATTGCAAGCAGGAGAGCAGCCAAACCAGCAATTTTTGGGTGTTTGGGAAAGAGTTTTTGGCAAAGCAGGTAAAGAGCGTAGATCGACAGAATGCCGAAAACGGCACTAGGCAATCTCACCGAGAACTCATTCAGTCCGAAGACGGCAATGGCTGGAACCATTAGATAAGTTTGGAGAGGAGCTTTGTAGTCGAGGAATGACTTGAATGACGATAAGGGTAAGAAATTCCCCCACTCATCTCTGCCAGTTTTGAGTATGGAGTAGGCAGTGTATCCTTGACTGGCTTCATCAGGGGTAAACCCTACAGGGATTGATCCAAGATAGATAAGTCGTAAGATTGCACCTACTACAAGGGAGATGGTCAATAATTTGTAGGACAACTTCATAGGTAAATTATAACCCTGATCTGTTGGCAACTTGAGGGATGACAGGTTTGATGACTGAATATATCAACTCTCCTGAAGGTAGGTAAATATCTTTTATCTTGGTGGCTTGTTTTTTATTTATTAAATCAGTGGCTTGGTTTGAGGGTAGTGCATAGACTGCATCCTTGATTTTGAGCGGGTCTTTGGTGCCTGTATCGCGAACACTAGCCAGATAAATATTTGTACCCGTTACTCTTACACCTTCAAGGTTTAGATCATCATTAAGTGGCTGGGTAAGCTTGCTAGAGGAAATCAGAGATTGGGCGGTGGGTATTGGCAAATTGCCGTAGTAGAGGAAGAAGATGGTGGTTGGCTCGTAGGTGCGAGTGAGAATTACTGCCTGGTTGGGATATTCTTTTGATACTTCAGTAAGTTCTTTTAAGCCTGCATGGAAAGATCGCTCTGATAGTACCGGGTAGTGATACCAATAGGTGTGGAGATAACTACTAAATTCAAAAACCATTAGAGCTGAGAGACCTAAGGCTAGTATCTTGCTTCTTGAAAAAATGAAGGACAACCCTCTGGAGGCAACTAAGACTAGAGGTAGAAGAAGTAGGAAGGTTCTTGAAGAGTGAGTGGATCCATCTCGAGTGAGACTTGAGGGAACAATCGCCAGTAAAGATAATGCCAGAAAGAAAAGTGAGAGCTTGAGATCTTTGTTTTTTATTAGAAAGTAAATTCCCACAAGAAGGGGTATGGCCATGCTTTTTAGTAGCATCCCCCAGCCTGGAACTGCGTGTCGTAGATTTTGGTCACCGGCTACAAAAAGGAAGGTGGATGATAGTGGACTATATATATTGTCGAAAAATTTTGTGGAAATCATCGAGAGACGATTGTGATAAAGCTTTGAGGTAAATGAGGGGGTGGAGCCTAGCTTCAAATTTTTACCCAAGTCTAGCTGACGATTGTAATTTACTTCTGTGGGTAAAGTGGGGTCTGTATGTATAGCAATCTCTTGGAACCTTTGACTTGATCCCCCACTTAATACAATTAAAAGAAGTGGAAGAAACAACATAAAGACGCCAAGGAGCTGATAACGGGGAGTCTTTGCAAGCTTAGGTTTGTCAATAAGCAGAAGAAGCAGTAAGGGGATGAAAATAATGCTTAGCTTGGCGGTGCTGTAGATTGCAGGAGTAAGGGAAAACAGAAGCATAGATGCAAAAAAGTGGAGCTTGCTGTGGGTTTTTCTATGTAAAAGGAAGAAGTAAAAACCAAAAATGAAAAAACAGATGAGCATGGAAAGCTCGAAGCCAGTGCGGGAATAAGTGTAATGCCATGGAGCCGATCCAAGAATTAAAACTGAGAATAAACCAGCAGTTTTTTGCTTGAATATTTGGCTACTCAATAAATAAATGCCAATCAGAGAGATTAAACTAAACACGGCTGGAGAAAGGCGAACTGCTTCATCTATAGTAACTCCAGGAAGGTAAGAAAGGGCAATTGTGGAATAGATAGGAAGTGAAGTGCGAACATCCGAGAAGGATCTGAATTGAAGTGGAAATGGTTTGCCAAAATAGTCTTTACCTGTTTCTCTAAACGACTTGGCCTGATAAGCAATATCCACTTCATCAGAGAACAGACTGACGGGATTTGAGTTTAGTTTGTAAATCCTCGGAAGAAATAGAGAAATTATCAGTGCTATTGCTAAAAACTCTGGTACAAGACTAGTATTTAACTTTATCGACATCATATACAATTGGCGTAGATTCCTATATGAGCTTATTATCACAGAAAAAGTCATTTTTAGTTGAAATCTTATTGTTGGTATTGTTTGTATTGGTTTTAAATATTGCATTGTATACGTTGATTAGATTAAGGCAAAATACCAATGAATCTGAAATAAATTCTTTAATAGAAAGAAACTCCAGATGGAAAGAGCTAACCGATGATCCGTGTAAGTGGGCAATTATGGGTGATCCTCTAGCAACTGAGAACTCTTTTGTGAAACTGAATCTTTATTGCGAGGACGGAAAGAGCTCAATTAATACATATGATTTAAGAGGAATAAAAACTAATAATGTTGCTGAGTTGATATCCAAACACTCAAGTTTACATGGGATCAATGAAGTATCTTTTGGAACAAGTAAATATCTTTTATCTGGATTGGGAAAACTAAATAATGGGGTAAAAAAATGGAATTGTTTTTTAAACAAACAATTTATTGTTGATTATAAAGAGAAAATTAAACCTAGAGATCAGATTGACTGTTATTTTGTTGACGATAAAGGGTTGGGTAAACTTATCAATGAATTTTCTGAAAAGTAATGACTTTACATAAGCCTCACTTCCTGTCTGAGATTCTTTCTGTGATATTAGTCATAATAATTGCTAATTTTTTTCTGTTTAGTCTTATCCGATCAAATACGCAAAGGATGGGCACTGAACTTGGAGATAAAATTAACTATTTTGCAATTACCAACTCCAAACAAAAAACAATAACCGATGATCCGTGTAAGTGGGTAATTGTTGGTGATCCGGACGCAGGAAACAATTACGCCAAACTTGAGATATCCTGTCCTAATAAAAAAATTCTAAACTCACTGGATTTAAGGGCGATTGACGGTGCGAATCTTGAGACACTCCTGGTGGAATATTCTAGGATTCAAGGAATAGAACCCCTTATTTTTAATGATAAACAACTGACCCAGTGGGGAAATCTCAAAAACGATGATTCTTACAAATGGCAGTGTTTTGTGGCAAACAAGTTAGCCAACAAAGATACTGTGATTGGAAAAACAAATTTAGTTCAGTGCAATTTTATTACTAAAGATTTAACTTGGAAATGAAAAAAATACTAACTGCTTCTCTGTTGATTGTAATTTTGTTTGGAGGATTTCTACTTAGAAAAAATGGCTTCGCCACCACTCCTCCTCCAGGTGAATCGACTGATGAATACAGCAATGCATGGGTTGGTTTGTCACTTTTGCAGATTGGATATCCTGTGGGAATAAGTGGCTTGCCTTCATATGGTGAGCATGATTTTAGATATATCAATGTAGATAGAGTGTTTTCTTCAAATACAGTAATGGGTAACGCTATGCCGATTGATAGGCCTTGGTTTGATCATCCACCAATGATGGGTCTAATGACAGGTAGTTTTGCATATTTGAAAGGAGCCAGAGTTTTTGAGGATGCTTCTGCAGTAATAATCAGAAAGCCAGTGTTGGTACTTTCTGTACTTACCATTGGCTTAATATTTTGGCTAGGGACCTTGATTGCCGGAGCTAGAGCAGGATTACTATCTTCCCTGTTCTACTCTATCTCGCCACTTATGGTTATAAACTCTAGGCTGGTGCAGGCAGAAAACGGTTTCTTGCCTTTGTTTCTGTTGTCTACAATATTCATTTACTACTTTGAGAAGAAAAAACAGACTAAGTATTTATATCTTTCTGCAGTAATTGCAGGATTAGCGGTACTTTTTAAGCTTTCAGCTGTTTCAGTAACTCTCTCATCACTAATCCTTTTAGTTTCTGTCAAGCAAGACAAGACCGTACTTATAAAGAACATAACTAGATTTGTTATTGTGGTTGGGGGCTTTTTATCTTTATTTTTGACCTACGGATTTGCCTATGACTGGAATTTATTTGTAAAAACATTTTTAAGTAATTCAGGACGGAAGTATGGAATTGGACTTCAGGCTGTATATGAATTAATTACAATCTCAAAGGTAACAGGTAAAAAATACTTAACTGATGGCTGGCCGCTTGCTGGTTGGCTATCGATTCTAGCTCTCTCCTTTAAAGATCAGCTGGAGAAATATAAATATGTATTTGTACCACTTATTTCATATCTCTGTACCTACTTGTTTTTTGGAAGTGAATCTTTCGGCTGGTACAGAATACCCACATACCCATTCTTGTTTATTTCCTTGGCAATTTTAATTCAAAAAAGCATGGAATCTGGTTTTGTTACGCTTTCATCACTGATACTTCTCTCACCTATCGGCTTGGCAGGTGAAAAATTATTATCTGTGGATAAGGCGATTATAAATACAAGTGTTTGGAGGTATTGCATTCCACTATTATTAGCGTTATCCGTTTTGTTATCAGCAAACAATTTTAAAATTTCCAAATCGATTAATAGGGCTATCTTGCTGGTTGTTATTTTGCTCGCAGTTTACGCCAGCATTAAATACAACCAAATTATCGATATAAGTTATTGGTATAAAACTAATTAATTAGTTTTCTTAGTGATTAGATAGAACAATGGCTGGTTTTTTTCGTTTGTAGTCCAGGATAATACTCTGACCCAAGATGGCGGACTTACTCTCCAGTCCCAATCACCAGGGACCTCAATACCTTGAACCGCTAGGTAGACATCTCCTGGCTCAAGTAATTTTTCAAGTGAGTCTTGGTCTTTGACCTGACCAAAGAAATATTTATCACCAAACATAAATCCAGAAAAATACTCCGATTTGAAGCTAGATGGGTCATCAGTGTAAAACATATTCTGGAAGTCCTTTGGGGGTAGCTTGGTATAGAAAGCAAATCTCAGGAGACTTGGTTCGTATGTATTGTTTATGAAAACTCGCTTGGCTTTGGGATAGATAGTGGCAGTGTCGGAGAAAATTTCTTCAAAACCATAATGCCAAAATTTTGCAGACTCAAATCTGTAGTGGTTTGAGTAGTTGTACCAGTAGATGCCAAAGGAAAAAGCTATGGCAAGAGTATAAGCAGAAATGATAATAATCTTGAAGGGTAATTTTTTAAGCAATGCGGCTCCCGCCTCAATTCCGAGTGAAATGATGTAAACCAACGCAGGAATCATTATGAATAGTCTGGTGGCATGATTTCCACCAGACTGGGTTAGGCTTGAGGGGATGGGTGAGAAAAGAAGCCAGTAGAGCATGAGCTTGTCCTCTTGATTTAAGCGCCTAATAAGTGTGGCTAATCCTAGTAAGAAAAGAGGTAAAAGCGGAAGAAGGAATTCTCCAGACATACCAGATGAATGCCGGAAGTACTGATCACCGTTTACAAATAGGAAGTCCTTATTGAAAGTTTGGGTGTAATTTTGAATGAATTGATAAAAGGTGAAAGTGTATTTGTTTATAAATATTGAGTCTACTTTGGTGTTTCCTACCCATGGGGCAATTCTTTTGGTGACTACTTGATCAACAATTTTGGTATCTGACCAAACACTAATGCGAGAGAATCTTCCAGATGCTTCACCAAAGAATATCTGGAAAAATAGAGGAAGTAAGATAATGGCTGCAGGAATAAGCTTTGGTAAAACACCTGACAGCTTTTCCTTTTGGGGGAAGAAGAGGAGAAGTCCTAGGACTAGAAGCGGAGTAAAGACCATGGCTGTGGAGTAGGTATAGAGAGTGAGAACAAACAAAATTGAGCTAATCGCTAGCTTTTTATCAAGATAGAAATATACAGCTCCAAGAATTAAATCTAAAAGCAGAGTTGACTCAAAAGCCGCCCTGGAATAGTGGATGTGCCACGGAGTGATGGCAAGAATAAGTGCGCTAATAATGTTTAGACTTTGATTTTTGGTGAGCTTCCTCGTAACAAGGTAGGTCAGGAATACTCCTAAGATACCTAGCAGTGCAGAGGGGAGTCTTACTGAAAAAGTCGATGGTCCAAGGATGCCGACAAAAGGAGCAGTAACGTACATTAGAAGTGGAGCTCTGGATTCAGACAAACTCTTGATATATGTAGGCAAGAAATTGCCGGCGTAGTCCTTTGCAGTGGTGGCTAGTGACCATGCATGGTAGCCAACATCAACCTCATCACCGAACAGAGAGATCGGAAGAAAACTCAAATCGATGACTCTTAAAATTGTAGCCAGGAAGATAATTATGGGGAGAATTAGCTTAGATTTCATATTGGAAGAAGTAATAAGGATTGATAAAGATTGGCAAGGTGAAAGATACTTAATGCTACTACTAAGGGTATTTTTTTATTAATTGAGAGAGGAATTAGAAGAGAGAAAAGAATGGCTGGAGCAAGATGTCTTTCGTGAACTCTTGTTTGGATGAAGAAGGCAATTAGTGACCAGAGAAAAAGTGACCAGAGAAGCTTGTCTTGAGCAAATTGCTTAATTAGCTTTTGCATGAGGAAAGTGAGTGACAAAAATAATAGTGCTAAGGAAATCTGCCGAACTGTGAGAAAACCAATACTCACTGAGTCCTCTACTCTACCGGGAAATAGAAAGTACCAGATATTCCAGGCAGCGTCACTGACCACTGTACTTGATCCTGAAAGAGTGGAGAAATAGCTTTTTAGAGCTCCAGGTGGGAGCAATCCAAATGTTAGGTACGATAGGAAGAACACACCAAGACCGAGAATAAATGACTTAATGAGAATTTTTTTGTTTTTCTCTCTAAACCATAAGACTAGATAGAATGGCGCTAACCAGAGTGCGGTTTGCTTTACGAGAGCAGCTAGGGCAAATACTACCACTGAAGATGGAGTACGTTTCTTAATACCAAGATAAAGAGATAGAATGACAAAAAAGAGAGTTAGAGACTCAGTTTGACCCCAAGTAGATGAGGTGTAGATGACTGCAGGATTAAATAGATATAGGAGAAAAAAGTATTTGGGGACGTGGTTGGTTTTGGTGGAGAATTTGTAAATTAAGAAGGAAATTCCAATATCGGAAAGAATAGGAAAAAATTTTAGGTAGGCAAAAACCATGTTTTCTGAAAGAAACAGTGGAACCAACATGGAAGGGAAAAACGCTAGGGTGTGATTTAAGAATGTGACTATTTGAATAGAAATTTGATATAGAAATATTGATATACCAAAAGCGATGATGGCTAGTGGCGGATAATTTGGATCATTAAATCCTGGGAAGTGGAGTGAGAAAAATCCAATAGGATTGGAGAGAGCAGATTCACCCCAGACTAAATGATTTTTTAGATCACCGGAGTACTGGAAATAACTTAGGTAAAGTCTAAGTAGCAGACCTAGGGTAAGAGAAATTATTAGCCATTTATTTCGCTTCATTTTTTTCTGAAAGCAGATAGATGAGTGTGCCTAGTATGAAGCTTCTTGCAAGGAGTACTATCGTTGAATCAACTAGGGGGTTTGCTAGAGTGGGCGGGAAATTGGTTTTGAGTGAAAGAACCATACCAAGATGTAGTGACGGTTCAAACGAGAGCCAAATAAGTATCCAAGACAAGATTAAGCCCAGAAGGAGTAAGAATTGCTTATTGGTGATAGTCTTATACAGTATAAAGGGAACTACCCACAGGAACCATTGAGGATGAAAGTGATTAAATGCTAAGACTGACAAGATGGTTAGGCCGATGCTCGATAGAAGTGAGATTTTTTTGTGCATTAAGCGAACAATAATGTAGGAATAGGCAATGAAGAACCAAGGAATTAGAGTTGCTCCTGCAATCTGAATTCCGGCGTATATGGTTTTGCTGGTGTGGTTGGCCATGAGTGCATACATTCTGTATCCGGGGGACAAAATGAAAGGAGCGGAGACAATACCCCACACGAGAAGTGCTGGGGTGATTGTTATAAGGCTTTTCACTAATCCTTCTCGAACCAAAGAAAAGATAAAAATTAAGGGTAATAGCACTAGTCCGGTGGGCTTAATTAGAGATGAGAGAGCGATAAATACGGCTGCTTGGCTCAAATTTCCCTCTTTGATTTTTATCAGTGAAAGTAAAATTAAGAAAGCTAGAATCGTATCTACCTGACCCATACCAGCTGATACTAGTAAATTGGTGGGGAGAATTGCCCAGATGAGCTGGGCAATTTGACCATGTTCTTTTTTTGAAAACAACTTGGGAAGGAAGAATAAAATCAGCAGACTAAAAAATAATGAGGGCAGCTTAAAGATGATAAGTGGCAGAAAAGCGACATTTGATTGATATATTGACTCATCTTGGAAAATTACTTGGTCATATATATCTTTCATGAATGGAGCAAAGGGGGCATAGAAAGCAGCTGGAATCAGATACGAGAGCGGAGGATAAATAAAAATATCATCCCCATAGATTTTTTTGGTGGTGTCCCCTGCTGGGAGTTTGGATACGTGGTCGTAAAAAGTGAATACTTCGCCCTGGTTGATGAATTTACTAGCAAGAACAAAGGCACGTAAGTCTGGATGATATGTAATGGCAGAAAGAATTATCTGGAATACTATTCCAATAGCAATCAGGCTTTTGAAATGCCTTTTTATAAATTCCATAGGTTTGATGTTTATTATATATGAGTGTTTTGCTAAGATTGGCTGTGAAGAAGTATTTGACTCATATTTTGTTGTTTTTAATACTCGCTATTGGTTTTGCCTTGCGATTTGTAAATTTCGAAGAGAGTGTGTATTTCGGATTTGATGAGGCCAGAGATGCCTATGTTTCTCAAAGCATCATAAATGATAAAGACATAATTATCGTGGGACCTCCTGCTAGCGGAAATATCGGTATCCATCATGGGTCTTTGTATTGGTATTTAATTGCTCCTCTTTACTATTTGAGCGGAGGAAATTTTTGGATTGTCGCTGCAATTTTTAGAGTGATTAATTTACTGGGAGTTCTATTAGTTTTTTACTTTGGAAAAGTCCTTTTCGGAAGTAATGCAGGCATTTTGGCTGCTTTCCTTTATGCAACGTCTTTTGAACAAAGTCAGTATGCAATGTATGTAGGCAATCCTGCATGGAGCGTGCTGACAATTACCGCCACATTTCTCGGTCTTTGTCTAATTTATTTCAATAAAAACATAAAGCTAGGGCTCATTATGATGTTTGTATTTACTGCATTATCAATACAATTTAATATTCTTTATTCTTATCTAATATTTATCGACATATTGGTACTTTTAATCTCAAGAGATAAGTTTTCCAAGATAAACATGAAAACTTGGATGTTGGGAATTGCCGCCTTTGCTGCAATTCTCTCAACCTATATTTTGGCAGAGATAAAGTTTGGATTTAATAATATTAGATCTGTGATGAGGCTGACTATTGAAGGAGTGAATCTGGTAGATCCGAATAAATCTAAGATGTTGATCTATTTTGAGAAACTAAGAACTGTTTTTGAGGATAATTTACTGCCTTTTAATTTGAGTCCCCAACTTATTAGTGTTTTTGTGGTTGGGTTTTTTATCTTACTTTTTATCATGGCTAGAAGGGATAGAAAATATCTTTTAGGAATATTATTTCTAATTGGTTCGGTTATTGTAAATTTCTTTGGATCACATAATGCTTACTATTTGAATTCAGGCGTGGGGGTAGTTCTAGTTATATTATTCTCTGGACTAGTTTTTGCATCGAGAGGGGTGTTTAAGTGGGCACTGGTTGGGTTGTGTGTGTTGATGGGATCCATCTCTGCCGTAAAGATTATCGACCAAAGCAAAAATAGTCTAATCGTAGAGATGAAACCTCAGCCAATGATGAAACTTAATGATGAGTTGATGGTTATTGATAGACTATATGAAAAGTCTCAAGGGAAAGGATTTACAATCAGGCTTACTGGGATACCTTATAAAATTCCAACTGTTTGGTCTTTCCTGATGGATAATTATGCAGACAAGAAATGGAATAATAGACCATTTTTTGAGTATGGTCATGTGGAGGGATTCCCTGGAAAACTAACTCAACCCAGTAACGGAACCACCTGCTTAAGATTTATCGTAGTAGAGCCAAGGAGAGGTTTATCTGATTATGTGATAAATCATGATGTAAATGTGGAAAATGATTTATCTACAAAGGTAGATACTGAGACTATAGGGGAATTCACAATAGAAACCCGCAGAGCAAGGGATAAGAACTGCCACAATAATTGGGCTATTTAAAGAGAGAAAGAATTTTTTGCCATTTTTGACCAATCCAGAGGACAAAATTTAAGGTTTTTGAGCCTAATTTTCCATGGTAGATTTCAGCTGATTTGGCTAGCGGACTTGAGAGGTGTGACTTGAAGTTGCCACTGGCACCATGAGCGTGTTTAACCTGGGCTTGGGGATAGAAATAAATAGGGAGATTGAATCTTGAAAGGCGGCGGCAGTATTCAATGTCTTCATAGTAAAGAAAATATTTTTCGTCTAATCCCCCCACCTTTTTAATTACTTCCATGGGTAAAAGAAATGCTGCCATAACAGCAATTTCTACCTTGGTAGTTTTGTTTCCAGGATAATATTTATTGAAATAATTTTTGTGACCTAAGAAGTACTGTCTAATGGCATTGATAATTGTAGGAAAGCGGTAGCATGAGGGTTGGGTTTTGCCGGTGTAGTCGAGGAGCTTGGGGGCGACAGCTCCTAGACCTGGGTGTTTTTCTGCGAAACCCACTAACTTCTCTATAGCTTTACCCTTGGGAAGAGTATCGGGATTTAGTAGCAATACATACTCACCCTTCACATACTTTAAGGCAATGTTTACTCCTTTGGAAAAACCTAAGTTGGCTGTTTGGGGATACACCTGGGGTTTGGTTGGGTGTTTTTTGGCTATGGAGACAGACTTATCTGCGGGATAGTTGTCCACCACAATTACTTCATGAGTCACCTGACCAGCAGATTTTTTTATCGTATCAAGAAGTTTGCCAAGATTATCTTCTGATTTGTAGGTGACAAGAATTATTGATAGCTTTGGATTCATTATTTTATTTGTTTGTTTACTAGTGAGAGTACTTCTTTATCAGTACGGATGAATTTTATTGGCTTTGATTGCAACACAAACCTTATTAGGGCGGCTACCACCACCTTCAAATATCCTGGGTGTGTGACAGTGTGGGTAATCAGCCACTTCAGGTGAGAAGACTTTAGGTTTTGGTCGGTGATATTTATCCAGTTGAATAGAAGCTCATTTCTTTGTTTTATAAGTGAGACATATCCTTGATTGACTTTTTTGGAGGTGGATTCGTGTTCGTGGTAAACAATTGAATGAGGATCCCAGATGACTTTGTATCCCAGTTTCCAGGCGCGATAGCCAACATCGATGTCTTCCCAGTAGTAAGGAGCATAAATTTCGTTGAAGCCGCCAATCTTATCCCAGATCTTTCGGCTGTAAATTGCACTCCCACCTGAAGCCCAGCCAGAAAATACCGGCAGTGTCTTATCTTTCCCTTCAGTAAATTGAATTTTCCCCTTGTGCACTAACACTGGCCATGAGGCACTGGTTTCGTTGAAAGAAACTGCAAAGACTTTTTCGTCTGTAAAATATTTGAGGACATTTGTTAGATAGCCTTTTTCTGGATGAACGTCGTTGTTTAGCAGTACGAAGTAGTCGGAATGTGAGATAGCAACACCTTGGTTGATGGGCTTAGTAAATCCTAGATTGGTGCTGTTTTTGACAATTTTTACTGATGGAAAATGAGTATTTAGCCAGGATATAGTGTCGTCGGTGCTGCCATTGTCGATAACAATGACCTCTCCAAGATGGTCGGAGTTTGCCATTACTTGTGGAAGATGTTTTTCCAGCAAATACTTCCCGTTGAAGCTGGGAATGATGATATCGATGGTTGGCTTTGATAGCATTGGTTCAAGTATACCAATTGGAGTAGTAAACAAGAAATTCACACTACTTAAATTTGCCATCTACAGCTAGAATACAGGTGCATGGCATATATCAAAGAAAGAGAAAAGAGTATGAACACACCTGAAAATGTTTTGGCCAATCTACCAGATATTCCTGTGGCCAGATTGAGAGAAGCAATTAGAGATGAGATAAGAAAACACCCAAACTTTGTGCTGGTGGGAGAAACGGGATCAGGTAAGACAACTTGCTTACCTTTGATGCTTCTGGAGCTTAGAGACGAACTAGGACTTGATGGAAAAATTGCAGTAACACAACCCAGGAGAGTGGCTACCAGAAGTGTGGCGGGTAGAGTATCGGAGTTGCTTGATTGTGAAGTGGGTGAACAGGTGGGGTACCACATCAGATTTGAGGATAGAACTTCAGAAGGAACCGACATTACTTTTATGACTGATGGAATACTCCTTAGAAAAATTCAATTTGATCCAATGCTCCTGGAATATTCGATAGTAATGGTGGATGAGGCACATGAGCGAAGTTTGAATATTGATTTGTGCTTAGGTCTTTTGAAGGAGGTAAATTTCAGAAGAGCTGCCGCTAGAATAGAACCCTTGAGGATTATCATTACTTCGGCGACCATAGAAAGAAACAAATTTGCTGAATTTATTGGAGAGGGTGATGAAGATAATTCAGTGATGATAGAGGGGAAAATGTATCCCGTGGAAGTGTATTACGAGCGAGAGACTCCGGAGGATTATGACTTTATCGTAGGAGCGGCAACAAAGGTACAAGATATTGTACGGAGTGGCGTAGACGGAGATATTTTGGTGTTTATGCCGGGAAAGAAGGAAATTGAGATGACTATGGAAGAGATTGCCTCTAGGCTGGGGACTGGCAAGATAGAACTTTTACCAATGCATTCAGAACTGACGCCCGCTGAGCAGGATCAAATATTTAAAGAGTCCGACAAGAGAAAGGTGATAGTATCTACAAATATCGCTGAAACTTCAGTGACTATTGATGGAGTGGTGCATGTAATTGATTGTGGATTAATCAAACAGACAGAGTTTAATCCTAGATCTGGTATTACCCAGCTTGTACTAACCTACCACGCAATTAGTGGGCTGGATCAGAGAAAGGGTAGGGCGGGAAGAACACAACCAGGATACTGCTATCGTCTGTTTTCGAAAGAAAGCATGAGAAGAAGGCCACAGTACCAAGTGCCTGAAATTCAAAGATCAGATTTGGCACAAGTGGTACTCACAATGAAAAAAGTGGGGATTAGAAATGTGGAAGATTTTGATTTTGTGGATAGTCCTGGAGGTAAAACAGTGATTCAAGCAATTAACACTTTAAAAACTCTGGGGGCTCTTGATGACAGAGAGAATCTAACTGAAATTGGCGAGGTGATGGTGGATTTGGGTCTTGAGCCAAGACTAGGGAGAATGGTGATTGAGGCATTTCATAGAGGCTGTGTAGAAGAGATCTGCGTAATTGCTGCATTTTTGGGAGGTAAAAATATTTACTCCAGACCTTTTGGATTTGAGGAGGAGGCAGAAAGAGCTCACTCAAAATTCAAAGATAGAGATTCAGACTTTTTTACTTATCTAAATATCTGGAACGCCTATGCAAAGAGTGGCTTTAGTGATGAGTGGGCCAAGAGGAATTACTTTAATGAAAGAGCCATGGAGGAAGTGAAGAACGTGAGACTAGATTTACGTGATGTATTGGATAGACATGGTATCTATCTGGATGAAAACCCGAGAATGAAGTTTGACAGAGAACAGATTGGGAAGTCTGTTACTGCTGGTTTTGTGGGAAACATTATCGAACAGTCGGGAAAGTTTTCTTATAGAAAACTTGATGGATCTAAAGAAGAGATATTTGTCCATCCTGGATCTGCTGCCTTTAGCAGGAGGCAAGATCAATCCCCTCTAATGGTATCTGGAGAAATATTTATTAATCCAAGTGGAAAAGCTTTTGCCAGTGAATGTATGCAAATTAGACCAGAATGGGTACTGGAGGTAGCTCCCTGGTTGGTGTATGAACAGAGGGTGTTTAGACACGGAAGAAAGCAATCAGAATTAAGACTAAAGGGCAGCAAGGGATATCACAATTTTTCTAGAAGATAGCTTACTTTGTTTTGCACTTGCCTAAAGATTCAACATACAAGGATTTTGTGATTAATTCACTATTCACTACACAGAGTTTTGAAAAATTATCTCTCCATGCCAATTCTCTTTTTGCGATTTCTGAATCCTTCTCGCTAATAAGCATCACTATGTCTGTCTCGCCGACAGGCTTTTTATGGGTCCAAATTCTTTCTGAGTCTTTTATGTATTCAGGTTGATTGGGTAAATAGGCTGTATCTTCAGGCTGATATCCGTATTTCTTATAGCCATACCACCAATATAAATAATTGAAGGAATAGTCATAAACACTTGGCACGTAAGTGTAGGCTTTGAATCCCTTACCGTCAGCTTGTGAATAGATCCAATCTAAGGCTCTAATCTGATTTTTTTGAGAGCTTGGATCTTGGGAGTTTATCTTAGATGAATTATTAACGTAAATAAGTTGCTCCTTTATAGTTGAAGAGAAAGTTAGTACTAAAAACATTACCAAAATAAATTTGGGTATTGGATTATTTATCGAAAATAAATTA
>CAIQPO010000008.1 GCA_903873735.1 Candidatus Collierbacteria bacterium
CCCCCACTCCAACCGAGACACCAGCCCCCACACCAGAATCTACCCCAGAACCCACCGCTACTCCTTCTCCAGAATCCACTCCAGCAATTACCCCTTCAGAAACACCTACCCCCACCGCAACTCAGGCTCAATCTCAGGAAACTTCCAGCAATCAAAACAACAACACCCAAGAAAACCAAACATCTACAAACTCTTCCCCCACTCCCTCTGAAATCACTTATCCCACTTCATCTCCCACACCTACCCCCACACCCACACCAATTCCTGCTGAACCAGAGATTGCAGCAGTTTCAGCTGTATTTGGCTCAATCTTCACCGACAAAGCAGATTATGCCCCAACCGACAAAGTCACCATCACTGGCAGTAATCTAAATCCACTTTCACTTTATTCCATAGTGATCTCATCAGAAGATAACCCAGCAGTCACCCATGAAGGAAAATTCTTCACGGATGCCTCAGGTGCTTTCACTTATACATACCAACTAGACGGTAACTACCGCCCCAACTACTCTATAACCATTAAAGATTCATTCGGCAAAGTCGCCGCAACAACAACATTTACTGACACAGACTGGCCGACTTGTGGCTTCCAGTGTAAAGCAAATGATGTGACTGTTTCTAGTATGAGACTCATTGACCCTACCACAAAGCAGCCGGTATCCAGCTGTAATCCAGGTAGTAGCGTTTCAGTTGTAGTCGAAGCAACTTTTATAAATAATGCCAATAGCGATAGAGATGCAATTATAGTTATGGGAGATCTTGTTTCAGGGTCTACAAGTTTTATTTTAGAAACAAATGGAGTTAAAGGCGTCTGTGGAGGGGATTCTATCTCAAAAAATTCAACCTCAACAAAAGAGATTGCTAATTTTACTTGGGAGTGTGGAAGCACAGTTGAGATAAAAAATATCATTATTTCGTGGGGGACTGGGAATGACACTTGTACAGGCTTTTTCTCCGCTCCTTCATGCTCAGAAAGAACAACAAAATGTTATGCAGGAACAAGTTTTAGTGTAACAACTCCTCTGGTTGCAGATTTTACAACTGCAGACGTCTGTCTAGGAGCTTCTGCGAGTTTTACAGATAAAACTTCAGGAGGAAAAACTCCTTACACATACTCATGGAATTTTGGTGATCCAAGTACTACTCTTGATACATCGTCAGATCAAAATCCTTCATACACCTATCCTGCAACAGGAACATATGATGTTTCTCTTTCGGTCACCGATAGTTCATCTCCTGCCAAGTTTGATTCTCAGACACATCAGATCACAGTCAGTCAATGTGCCAAATGCGGTGATGGAATCAAAAATCAAACGACAGAGGAATGTGATTCAGGCGCATCAAACGGAGTCGCTTGTACGCCAAATTATTCATCTTCTTGCCAATACTGTAGTTCTGAATGTAAGAACACAACCGTTACTGGACCTTCATGTGGGGATGGAATAGTCACCTCTCCAAATGAAGAATGCGATGGTACAGTTACAACAAGAGATCATTATGTTTGTAACTCATGTAAATGGGAATATGTCCCTTATTGTGGAGACAATAACATTGATACACAAAATGGGGAAGTTTGTGATGGTGGATCTCAATCCTGTACCACCACATCAGGTTATGCTGGCACTCAATCCTGTACATCATTATGTGGTTGGGGTTCATGCGAAACAGTTGAATTCTGTGGCGATGGTGTAAAAAACGGCGCGGAATTATGTGATGACGGAACTTCAAACACTACCACCTGTTCTCCATCATACGGAGGTTCTTGTAACTACTGCGAAACCGGCACTTGTACTCCAAAGACGATAGAAGGGCCAAAATGTGGTGATGGAAAACTAGACACTGATAGCGGAGAAACCTGCGACGATGGCAACACAACCAATGGAGACAAATGTTCCTCTACCTGCCAAGTTGAAAAAGGAGAAATAACTTTCACCAAAATTCTAGACGATAGCTCAAGTGCTTCTCTCTGGAGTTTCACTGTCAAAGATGAGTCTGGAGCTACTATCGGCACCTATACCAGCGGTACCAAAGTCACTCTAAACACTGGAAACTATACTGTCACTGAGTCTGGACCTACAAACTACACCTTTGTCCAGATTGGTGGCACATCCTGTTCATCATCCACTATTACAGGCACTGCTAATCTCACAGTCACCACCTCTGGCGGTACTTGTACCTTCTCAAACAATGTTGTTAAAGCTAGTGTCACCGTCGACAAAGTTACCAATCCTTCTGGCTCAGACCAAGTATTTGAATTTACACTCACCGATGGTACCAATGCACAAAAAGTTGAGATCAAAGACGCTGACGCAGCTCACACTTTCTCAGGTCTGTTCCCCGGCACCTATACAATTTCGGAAACACCAGTTTCTGGCTGGGACCAAACATCGAGAGTCTGTTACCAAAACGACACTTTGCTAACCTCAAACTCCTTCACTCTCGCTTCAGGTGATAATGTCTCTTGTACGTTTACCAACACCAAGAGAGGTGGAGTTTCAGTTCTTAAGTACCAAGACAGTAATGCCAATGGCTCCAAGGATACAGGAGAAAGTGGACTGTCAGGCTGGACATTCTATCTAAACAAGGATTCAGCTTGTGCAGGCAATGACTACAAGACTATCACAGGATCAGATGGATATGCTTCATTTACCAATATTGAACCTGGAACCTATTACGTAGCTGAATACTTAGAATCAGGATGGGTTTTGTCTGGCACAAACTGTCGACAAATTACCGTCTTTGCTGGCAACACACCTAGTCTTGAGTTCGGCAACTATCAAAATGGCAAGATATCAGGTCAGAAATTTAATGACCTAGATGAAGATGGAATCAAAGATAGCGGCGAACCAGGAATCGCCAACTGAAGAATTGAAGCTGATAGGAACGCTGACGGATCAGTCGATGGTTATGAAATCACCGACAAGGACGGCAACTACACCTTCGCTGGCTTAATTCCAGGAAAATATAGAATTCGTGAGGTAGGTCAAACTGGCTGGACACAGACCACCACCAACCCAACCGACATCACCCTTACTTCAAATGGTGTATTCACTAATGTAGATTTTGGTAACTACAATTATGGCTACATTTCTGGACACAAATGGAATGATTCAGATGGAGATGGAATTTGGGATACAAACGAATCTGCCATCAAAGGCTGGAGAATAAATATTAAAAATCCCGACGGTTCGACAAACTACCGCACCACCGATGATAATGGATACTACATCTTCAGTAATCTCACCTACGGTAGATATGTTGTTTCCGAAGAAGCGAAAACCGGTTGGACCCAAACATATCCTTCACCCGCTACCTACACGATTGATATTCAATCAGAAAGTAGTGAGCCAAATAAGAACTTCGGTAACCGAGGACTAGGTACCATTACTATCACCAAGACTGTTTCAAAATCAGAACCGGACCTAACCAGCTTCTGCTTCACTCTTTCGCCAGATCCAAAGATTGGTGAAGTTTGTGCTGACTCATCAGGAAAAGCTGTCTTTACCAATGTTCCAGCAGGGTCATACACAGCTAGTGAAACAAAGACTCTTACTGGTTACACCGTCACTGCAAACTCTTGCTCCACCCCAATGAACATCGTAAATGGTGGTGATACTGCTTCCTGCGGGATTACCAATACCAGAGACACTGGATCATTAACCATCAACAAAATCATAGATATTGATGGCGACCTTACCACTACCAGCGACCAAACGCCAGCAGAGGGTTGGACATTCGATGTAAACGGTACTAGTACAGATACCAGCAACCCTTCACCTGCCATCACAGATTCAAAAGGTGTCATTACTCTTACTCCTCTTAAGACAGGTAGCTACACAATCATCGAGACACTCAAATCTGGCTATGACTTAATTGGAGCCAGTTGTGGAGACAATGGTAGGTTTAATGGTGAAGACAGGCTAACTAACGTTACTCTATCCACCAGCACCACCTGTACCTTCTACAACACTCCTAATGGCTCAATCCATGGATACAAATGGAGCGATACAAACAACAACGGACGAGAAGATTTCCAAGAGCCAAAACTAAGTGGTTGGACTATCAATCTCTACCAATGGAACGGTGAGGAATATTCCACCACTCCCACTGCCTCTATGGAAACAAGCCCCGATACTCACTTTGGCTGGTACTGGTTTGATCACCTGCTTCCCGGAAAATACAAAGTTTGTGAAGCTGGTAAAGAAAACTGGAATCAAACCTATCCCTCAAACAAGGGCTGCCACGAGGTCACTCTTCCTGATCAAAACTCAAACGGATTCGAGATCATGGAAAACTCTACCAATGGCCCAGTCTACAACTTTGGAAATGTAGAGCTAGCCAGAGTTACTGTCTACAAATACTATGATAAAGATCAAGACGGTTACAACGATCGGGGAGAAGATTTACTTTCTGGTTGGTCAATTAATCTAAGCCAAGAAGGCAAAGAAACTAAAGTTACCGACAGTGAAGGAAAAGCAGTCTTTGGTTACCTCACTCCAGGCACCTACTACCTCTCAGAAACCCTCAAAGATGGCTGGAATCAATCAGGCATCTATTGTCCCTCACTGGATGGAGACGGCAGGGGTGAATATGAGGTAAACAACCGAGAGCTATCACTAAACGCTGGTGACTCGATTACCTGCTATTTCGGCAACTACACCAATCCAGAAACCACCATTACCAAATCAAACGACGCCACCTCCGACAAAGCCCCCGGTGATTCAGTCAACTTCTCCATCCTGATCAAGGTGACCAAATCCATGATCAAACATCTCACAGTCAAAGACTTACTTCCTGAAGGATTCAAGTTCAGAGTTGGTTCAGCCCATGCCTATATCATCCGCAACGGAGTTTCCACTGAAATTGAAGGTATGACTCCTCCCGAATACCACTCTCCGGGAATCTGGGAAATCGACGCCGAGCTCCAAGAAGGAGACGAGGTCAAGCTTGTCTACACCGCCGATATCAGCACCACTCAAGATCCGGGACTCTACAAAGATGTTGTCTGGGCTAGAGCTACCAGCTTAGGAGACACTCTCCATCAATCACTCGCTCAAGGTACTCTAGGAGCCTACTTTGCAGGCACAGATGTGAATGTTGTCAAATCCCAAACTTCAGATCAGTCCTACGGCGTAGAGCGTGAGGAAAAGAAAGAAGTTGGAGCTGTCTTAGGAGCCACCACTAGCTTGCCAAACACAGGCGCAGGTAATCTCTGGCTACTTCTAACTCTAGCCAGTGCCATAACCGGAACATATTTGGTTATCACCTCAAAGAAAAGATCATGAAATCAATAAAATACATTCTCACTGCCCTAGGTTTGTTTGCCCTCGTGGCCACACCTGTATTAGCAGAAGGTGCCAATTTCTCGGTGCGTCTTAGTGCTCCCAAGTCACCCACCAATCAAACCAGCTTCAAGCTCACCTATGTGGTTTTGGACTTGGAAAGTAGGGAATTCAATGTTTCCTGTTTCAAAAAAGGCCCCCTCGAAACAACATATTCCCAGTTTGGTGCCACCCAAACAGTAAGCGCAGGCGGCAACACCAGTTTCTGCCAGGCAGACACCAACATCATCAAAGATGCAGGCACCTACTCATTCATGGTCAAAGCCTCCACCGGCAGCCAAACACCTGTTGAAAGTGAAAAAGTTGCTGTAGATTTCAGAAACTCCACTCCCGATACCCCAAATTCATTCTCCAAAGAAAGAATTAATGATTGTGAGTACAAAATCAAGTTCCGCACTGGAGCCGACAACGGCAAAACAGTAAAGGTTGAAATTTTCAGATCTGAAAACAGAAACTTTGGTATTGATGGGGGAAATAGGATAGCCGTAATAGGTATTGGCTCTGATCAGGCTTACGAATTCACCGACAAAGTCTCAAACTGCAGCAAAGAATACTTCTACGCAATAAGAGCTCTGGATTCAGCCGACAATGTTTCTGGAGTTACCGGCGACAGTATCACCAAGACTATTGAAGTAGTTTCCACTACCATCACCCCCAGCCCCACCACAGGCGCCCAAGTGGCTTCAAATGGCTCACAAGTACCATCCGAAAAGGCTGGGCAAGAAGAGTCTGAAGAATCCAAAGAAGGTCAGCTTGTAGGTGAAGGTCAAACCACAGGAAACAGCAACACTGGAGGTGTCTTAGGCAGGATGACCGAAAATTCCTCCATGAGAAACTGGCTTCTAATCATCGCTGGTTTCATCATTGGTGGTCTTATAGCCATCAAGGTGAGAAAATCAAAATAGATGAGACTCGACCTGCTAAGAAATATCGGCATTACTCTCTTGCTGGTGTCTCTTATTGTCCCCAGCATTGTCTATTTGCCCCTCCTAAAACACGAGGTGGTGTATCAAATCCGACAGGTACAGCCCACACCCAAAATCACCACCTTCGAGTCAAAATATCCTGAATTCGGTTTGGTAATACCCAAACTCGACATCAATGCCAAGGTAATCCCCGATATCGACTCTCAAAACTCTGCCATCTATCAAAAAGCTCTTACTCAAGGGGTAGCTCATGCTGAGGGTACTGCCACTCCGCTAGAAAAAGGCACCATCTTTATATTTGCCCATTCATCCGCTAGTTTTCTTGAAGCTATGCGTTACAACTCCATTTTCTATCTCCTCCCCAAACTCGAGGTAGGTAACCCAATTCTTCTCTACTACCAGGGCAAACAATACCAATACTTAGTCACTGAAAAGAAAATCGTAGATCCAACCGACAATCAATACCTCACCACCCATACTGAAGACCGCCTTGTCCTTATGACCTGCTATCCTCCAGGGCTAAACTCTAAGCGCTTTATCGTGATCGCCAAGCCTCACTAACCCATATTTCTGCTATAGTGGTATTTAATGAACAAAAATAAAGTATTAGGTTCGATACTTTATTATTTAGCGTTGTTTTCCCTCGCTCTCTTCCTTGCCCCGCCCTCCCTCGCCGTCTCCATCAAAGGCAAGCCCGCCTATTCCAATGTAGATGTAGTAGACAACAATGGCTCGATGGATCCATCCAAAGAAATCACCTGGACAGAATGGACCAAAGCCTACGAATCCGACAACAACTATGCCCAAGTCACTCTCGCCCCAGGACAAACTTCAAAAGCCCTCGAGGTAACCAAATTCAATCTTAATATTCCAACAAATACAGCTATCACTGGAATAAAAGTAGATATTGAAAAGTCAGCAATTGGTGACGTAACTGGTCCAGCCAAAGACTCTTATGTTCAGCTTTTGGTTGACGGTAATCCTGTAGGAGAAAAGCGACATACTTTATATCAAAACATTGACGTATCAGGGGACTTTGTATCATCTTATGGAGGAGGATCCGATAATTGGGGATATAACTTTACTCCAGAAATTATTAACAGCCAAAAGTTTGGCGTCCAGTATGTTGTCGAAAGACCTGCGGGGGGAAGTAATGTTCAAGTAGTAAGAGTTGACCAAATTACCGTTGTTATAAACCCCTCATCGCCCAGTACAGCCAAACTTACAAAAATCTACAGTACTTATCCAGATGGAGTCTACGGATTTCAGAATATTATCGAAGTTAGAGCAGTTTTTGATAAGCCAATCCGCCCTGATAGCTATTTCGGATTAATGCTAAATACAATAGGGGTGGTTAATATGCAGTTTCACTCAAATAACGAGATTGTCGGGTATTACATAACTAATTTATCCGAATCAAATTTCAAGGGATTTCCTATCACTGAGCCAAAATTAAAAGCGCTTTGGTTTTCGCCGACAAAAGAATGGATGCCTCCTCAAGTATTTGATATTGACAATTTAGTTGTTAACATACCAATAGGCGACCAATCAGCAATGCCAACAGACAACTTTTTGACTAACAATATAGTGGTCGACACTCTCTCCCCAAATACTCCTATCCAGCTTTCTCCAATCGATGCCTATTACAATGAAAACAATACCGGCATAGGGCTATTGTGGACGCCAGTAGAAGATAATTTACCATCAACCTTCGAAGAGTCAGCAGTTCACTACAAATGGCAAATCGCTAAAAATCCAAATGGGTTATGTGACTTTAGCTCAGATATTTTTCAAACAAGCGTTACTACTGATACAAAACACATAACAAACATCTACGATCCAGGAAACTACTGCTGGAGAGTCCAGGCTTGTGATTTCTTAAGCAACTGCTCCCAGTGGTCACCCAATGCTTACTTTGATGTTGTCTCTGGGAACACTCCATAAACTAATTGCCGCCCTGATCACCCTATGCCATAATGAATTGACCTATGATTCATGTCGTTCACTCACTTTTCGCACCCCACCACCACAACAACCAAAAGGCAAAAATCCTCTGGCATCAATCTATTTTAGTTCTCCTTGCTCTGCTGGTTGTGGGGCGCTCACTTATTGATGTCTTTGCTGGAGTAAAGCCCGGAGTTTTGGGCTACGCCTCTCAAATTGACCCCCAAAAGATAGTTCAGCTTACAAACACAGAAAGATCTGCCCAAGGGCTACCAGCTCTTACCTACAACTCCGCCCTGGCAGCCGCCGCCAAAGCCAAAGCCGAAGACATGCTCTCTCAGGGTTACTGGGCTCATGTTTCGCCCACTGGCACCGAGCCCTGGTCTTTCATCACCAAGTCCGGCTATCAATACCAACATGCCGGAGAAAATCTTGCCCGTGATTTCTCCAATTCACCAGCAGTCGTCGCCGCCTGGATGGCCTCACCCACTCATCGCCAAAACATCATCGACAAGAGATACCGCGATATTGGAGTAGCCGTAATGGACGGATATATCAATGGAGTTGAGACCACCATTGTTGTCCAAATGTTTGGCGTCACAGTAGCGGACAACGCCAAGCCAATAGAGAAAGTGGCTGCTGCTGGCAACTCCGTCAAAAACGCGCCCCTCCCCAGTGACCCAGAAGTCCCCACCACTCCACCTTCAATCGTTCCCAGTGAAAACAAAATCTATCCTCAAACTGGACTTTCACCTTTTGAAGTGAAGAAATCTCTCTCTGTCTCTCTCGTAATTGTCATTATCTTCTCCCTCTTCATCGATTGGCTGGTAGTTTGGAAAGAAAACATCATCAGAGTTTCAGGTAAAACCTGGGCCCACCTCACCTTCTTCCTTGGTCTATTTGCCATCCTCTTCGTTATTCGCCAAGGCTTAATCTTATGAAAATAAAATTCAGAAAACACTTCTATGATTACCTAGTTTTGCTCCTTGGAGTTTTCTTAGCAGTCGCCTTTACCGTCGTCAATTCAAACAACAAAACTATTGTATATTTTTCCACTATCGGTCTGTCAATTTTCTATTTTTTTTGGGGCATTATTCACCATCTGGGAGAGGGAAGTTTGAGGCCAAAAGTGGCTCTTGAATACCTCCTTTTCTCAGTCCTTGGATGTTTAATTGTTATAGGTTTGGTTTGACAAACATACTTGCGTCGTATCATATAATAATAGTCTTATGAAAGGATTAATCCCTACCGGGGGAAGAGGTACCAGAATGCGTCCTCTTACCTTTTCAGCCAACAAACACCTCATCCCAGTTGGCAACAAACCGCTCATTTACTACCCAGTTGAAACCATCGCCAAAACTGGTATTAAAGAAATCGGTATTACCTACAACACAGGTCAGCTTGACCTGGTCAAACAGTACTTAGGCGACGGCTCCCAATGGGGTTTGAAATTCACCTACATTCTCCAGGCCGAGCCAAAAGGCTTAGCCAATATCGTCCAAGTAGCTGAAGAATTTATGGCAGGTGACTCATTTGTACTCCATCTAGGAGACAATATTTTTACCGCAGGTGTAAACAATCTTGCCGATCACTTCCGTAAAAAGAAACCAGATGGATTAGTGGGAATCGTTCACCACACCGAGAATACTCGTCTAGGAGTGCCTTATTTTGATGAAAAAGGCAGACTGGTCAAGTATGTGGAAAAACCTCAAGATCCTCCCCACGACTACGCCATTCCCGGCATCTACTTCTTTTCCGCCGAAGCCTACAAATGTTTCTCTGGCAAAGACGCCATCCAACCCTCTGCTAGAGGTGAGCTAGAAATTGCCTCAATTTTCCAGTGGCTCATAGACCACAAGAAAGTCGTCGACACTCTTGAAATCGATGGCAAATGGCTTGACCCAGGTAAGGTAGAAGACTGGCTAGAAGCCAATATGTATCTTCTAGATGAAAACACCACTACTAAAATTGAGTCCAAACTCGACAACACCGTCAAGCTCAAAGGTAGAATCATCATTGGTAAAAACTGCAAAATCACCAACTCTGTCCTCAAAGGACCTATTAATATCGGCGACAATGTCACTATCACCAACTCAAACATCGGCCCATTCACCTCCATCTTCCACAACTGCATGGTGATCGACAGCACCCTAAGTGACTCAGTCTTAATGGACTCAGTAGTGCTAGATAAGGTTAAAAAAGATATCGAAAATAGCATCATTGGTCCAAACACCACCATCAACCAAAACTCTCATTCCGAGCATCACATGGAATTGCTGGTAAGTGAGCTAAGCAAGATTACTCTTTAAACATCTTTATGAAAATACTCGTCACCGGTGGTGCTGGTTTTATCGGTAGCAACTTTATTCGATACTGGCTAAAGCACCATCCCAAGGATAAGGTCATAAATTTTGATTCACTTACCTACGCCGGGCACCTCGAGTCTCTAAAAGATGTAGAGAATAATCCAAACTACTCTTTTGTCAAAGGTGACATCACCAATCAAGAGGAGGTAAACAAAGCCGTAAAAGACGTTGATATCATTGTCCACTTCGCTGCCGAGACCCATGTTGATAGATCAATTCTTGACCCATTAGTTTTCGTAAAATCAAATGTCATTGGTACTCAAGTGCTTCTAGAAGCAGCCAGAAAATTTAAAACCAGATTTCATCATGTTAGTACCGATGAAGTATTTGGAGCTCTCGAGCTAAATACCAAAGACAAGTTCTCCCACAACACCAAATACCAGCCCAACAGTCCTTATTCTGCCTCAAAAGCTGGTTCCGATCATCTGGCTCTGGCCTACTACACTACCTTTGGCGTCCCTGTCACCGTCACCAATTGTTCAAACAATTTTGGACCTTTCCAAGACACCGAGAAATTTATGCCGAGAATGATTACCAATCTTATTGATGGAAGAAATATTCTCATCTATGGTGATGGTAAATATGTTCGCGACTGGATGTATGTAGAAGATCACTGTCATGCCATAGAGCTAGTGTTGCTCAAAGGCAGGGTAGGGGAAACATATACTGTTGGAGGTCTTACCGAAGATATCAGCAATCTAGAGCTAGCACAAAAAATCCTCAAGATTTTTGGACTGCCTGAATCGAGAATCGAGTTTGTCAAAGATAGGCCAGGTCACGACAGGCGCTATGCCGTAGACTGGAGTAAAATTCACGACGAGCTTGGTTGGGAACCATCAAAAAACTTTGACGAGCGCCTAGAAGAAACAGTTAGGTGGTACCAGAAAAATGAATGGTGGTGGAGAGGAATCAAAGAAAAATCAGAAAGTATTTATAAATAAAAATATGACAAAAGTTCTTGTAACAGGTGCCCATGGTTTAGTAGGCTCCCTGTTTGTGGAGATGTTTCCTGAATACAAATTCCTCACCCCCGATCTGCCAGACTTCGACCTTACCAATCAAGACTCTGTCTACAAAACAGTACTCGACTTTAATCCAGACTGGATCGTAAACTTCGCCGCCTTCACCGATGTAAATGCAGCCGAGTCAGGTGACCATACCCCAGAATCTCCCGCCTGGAAAGTAAATGTCGAGGGGGTAGAAAATTTAGCCAACGCCTTTCTTTCTGATCACATAATTCACATCAGCACCGACATGGTTTTTTCGGGTACAGTCGACAAACCAGGGCCCTATGCAGAATACGACAAAACTCCCGACTCACCAGACAAGCTCACCTGGTATGGCTATACCAAAAACCAAGCCGAGAAAGTCATCCAAAAGCATGGTGGTTCAATACTCCGTATCATCTATCCCGTAAGAGCCAAATTCGATGGCAAAGCCGACTATATAAGAGGTGCCCTCAAGCGTTACGCCTCTGGCAAAATGTACCCACTATTTTCTGACCAACAAATTTCCATTGCCTACATTGATGAAGTATCACGCACTCTAGACGCTATCATCAAGCAAGATGCCAAGGGTATCTACCATGCCAGCTCCGATACCACCACTCCCTACGATTTAATTGAGTACACTCTTTCCCAGCTTGGAGTAGAACCAAAACTAGAAAAAGCCTCCATTGCCGAATTTCTAAAAACTCAACCCAACCCATATCGCTATCCCCAGTATGGAGGATTAAAAACTATCAATACCGAGAAGGAACTAGGCATACAATTTTCTACCTGGCAAACCGTGGTTGAAAAGTTGATAGGTCAGGGGTTATCCTTAGAGTAGCTATGGTCAGAATCTACTTGCTGCTATTCTTTTGTATCTATTCATTTTTCGGAGCAATAATTCCAACTCAAGTATCTGCTTCAGCCAAAACCGACTATGAGTATCAGCTGGCTCAATACCGCAAAAACCTAGCCGAGTTTACCCAGCTAAAGCGTGACTACCTCCAAAACCCCACTCTCGATAATCAGCAGAAATCAATCATTGTGGTGAAGCAAGCTCTTCAGGCACGAGACCTCTCCAAAGCCTCATACGCTAGATTCTTAGCCGAGGAAATTCAAGCAAGAAACACCGCCTATGTCGCCCTTGACCCCATCCTTATAAAGCTCGTCAAGGCCAGTGAATTTTATTTTGCCGAGTCTACCAAATCCGCCGAAATTATTACCCCAGCAGACTTAAGAAAGTTTTCCGCCACCTACTCAAAAAACACCGTTATTCACGATCGCAGTTTTTTCTACGGTCAGGTAGGTGTCAAAGTCGCCCAGCTAGTTAGATTCCAAATCGACGCTAAAAACATTCTAGACACAATTTATCCCAAGCTTCCTACCCCTGCTCCAGCACCTCTAAAAGCCAGACTAGAAGATATACCAGGACAAGCAGAGATGATCAACCAAAAAATAGACCTCCTTACCTCCAAAATCATTCCCGAGGAAGAAGAAGGGCCAATCATGGGCGAGCAGTACTTCAACAAAATAGTGGAAAACTTAAGCGACATCAGACAGATGGAAGCAAGACTCATCGATCAGTTTATTGATATCGACATAAACTATGCCAAACTCTAACTTCCAAATCACCAACCCAGAAGCGCTTGAGCTCATCCGCAAAATCAAAACTGGAGAAATCATTATCCCCATCAAGGCTAAGCTAATTAAGTACAAGTGGTTTATCATCGGCTTTTTCGTACTAGTAGGACTTCTTACTGCAATAGCCATCGGTAAAAATTTATCAAGAGGCAACACACCCCAATTTGCCCCTCCCATAATTGATGTCACCGAACCCACAGAAGAAGTGAAGAAAAAATCAGACTTTGATGATTTAAAAAGATCACTCCAAAAGTTCTCTGTTCAGCTTCCAGACCCAGCCATTCCCCTCTACGATAATAATATTGATTTAGACTCACCCATTCGTTAATTATTACTTGTGATAACATAACACTCATGGCAAAAGAAAACACCAAAAACACAGTTAAAAAAACCACCCCTATCACCACCAAAAAGAAGCTAAAAAAAATCTCCAAGCCGATGGCCGAAGAAGTGCAAGAAATAAAGCACGAGTTGTCTGAAAAGAAATCAGAGCTTAAAGCCACACAAAAGAATAATCTAAATCTCATCATTAAGGTGGTTGCTGTAATCATTTTGGGTACAGGGCTTTTCCTACTTGCTAAAAAATATCGAGGAGTCTTCATTGCTGGTATGGTAAACACCCATCCTGTTACCAAGATGGAACTGGTAAGTCGTATGGAGGAAAGATATGGTCAGATGGCTTTTGATGAAATTGTTTCTGAGTATCTTCTTCTGGATGCTGCCAAGAAAAATGGCATAGTCGTCTCCCCTAAAGAAATTGATGCAGAAATTGCCACCAACGAAGCCCAGCTAGGTGGTAAGGATGCTCTCCGCCAAATGGCCAAAACTGCAGGCATAGCCACCGAGCAGCAGCTTAGAAACTTCTTCTCTCTTAAGCTAACCGTCACCAAACTCCAAGAGAAACTCTTCCCAGAAACAGTCACCGACGAAGAAATCAAAAAATACTTCGACGAAAACAAAGAAGTCTTTGCCAAGAAGAAAATTGAAGAAGTCAAAGAAGACATCCGCACCCAGCTTCTCCAGCAGAAAGTGGCTGAAAAGTTTTCTGCCTGGTTTACCCAGCTTAGATCCGACGCAAAAATCGTCAATTACCTAACTAAGTAAAGTGTCAAAAAAAACTGCCCAAAAAAAGAAAACAGAAAAGACTTCTGTCGTCAAAACTAAGAAAGTAAATATTAGAAAGATACTCAAACAGTGGTCTATACCTTTGGCCACTGTTTTTGTTATTGCCCTTTTAGTAGTGGCAGGTAGATTATTCACTCCCAAGCAATCAAATCCTACCCCCCAGCCAGAGCCTACACCTGTTGTCACCAACAACCCCAAAATCATCCCTCTTCCCAGGCCAGACGCCAAAAGCAGTACATCAATTGAGGCAGCTCTTCGTCAGCGCAGGAGCAAAAGAAATCTCCTTACCGACAAGCTAAGTCAAAAACAACTTGGTCAAGTACTTTGGGCGGCTCAAGGTGTCACCACCGACTGGGGTGGTCGTACCGCACCTTCAGCCAAATCCACTTATCCTCTCACTGTCTATATCCTTGTAAACAATATTGATGGTCTGGAGAATGGTGTTTATGAATATATTCCCGGAGATCGTCTACCAGCACATCAATTAGTCCCCATAAAATTAGGTGATTTTGGCCCCACACTACACAAAGATGTAAATCAAGGTTCTCTTAAAGACGCTCCTCTGGTCATAGTAATCACGGGTGATATGAAGAAAATGGCTGATGCCTTTGGAGGCAAACCATCAGATCAGATGGTTTATCTTGAGGCAGGTCACGCTGCGCAAAATGTGTATCTTCAGGTTGAAAGCTTAAAACTCGGTACAGTCGTGCTTGGAGGCTTTGATCCAGCTCCAGTAGCCAATCTTTTGTCAATTCCTACAAACAAAGCTATAATCTACCTCATTCCTGTAGGATATCCTAAGGAATAAGGTATGGCAAAAGAAACACCACAACCAGATCCAAACGCTCTCAAGCAAAGATCTTTTCTTGACGACAAGGGAAACGTAGATCAAGGGCTAGTCACC
>CAIQPO010000009.1 GCA_903873735.1 Candidatus Collierbacteria bacterium
CTTAAAAGTTTCATGGTGAGCATCAAAATATCCTGAAAGTATTTCTTGTCCGTGCTTGAGCCTTGATTTGAAATCTGATTCATTGAGAATTTCTAGTCTTAATGCAGCTTCAAAATCTTTAATAAGTATCGTTTTGTCTGGAGTTTGGTGATTGTTTATAGTTTGATAAAGCTTTTCTAGACTAGTATGGATTGCAGTACCGAAACACATTGGGGCAGCTTTGGCATGGGGTAGCCTGAAAAGATTGTCGAGCTTAAACTTGTATGGACATTCTAGATATGTGTTTAAGCCAGTGGGAGAGAGCTTGTACTCCGAAATTTGTTTGGAAAGGTATTCGTTTTCTTTTGGGTCGGCTTCTTTTGGAGGAGGTGAAAGTAAAACACCTACCATCTCCGGGTCTATTGTTTGATACTTGGTATTTTCTAAGTAGTGTAAATAATCACTCGGGATTTCTGATAAGAACTGACTAGGAAAGGTTCTCTTGGCTGAGCTTGGATAAACTTTGGAGCCAGTGATGGTGACCTTGTTTCTAGCTCTTGTGAGGGCGACATAGAAAAGACGTCTTTCATCTGAATTTTTATCTTCTTTGCTGATGTCGGATAGAGGTAGGATACCAGGAGGTAGTTTGATGAGTTGTCTTTTTGGAGCGTTTCCCCAGTGGTAATCTGCAAACCGGTAGATAAACACAAAAGGCCACTCAAGACCTTTGGCTGAATGAGCAGTGGTAAGGACTAGGGCATCTTGATTAAAGTCCATAGAATCGCTTTCGATTTTCAAACCGTTAGTCATCATTAGTTCGATTCCAGAAATGTAGTCTAGGTAGGTGCTTTCGGGATTTGATGAAGCAAAATTTTTAATATGTTCGAAGAGGGAGGTTATCTGATTTAGTCTAATGAGATTGGTATTGTCTCTTAGAAGGTAGTTCAGCATGCCAGACTCGTGAATGACAGTCTGGAATAGCTCTGGGAGAGTCTGGTGGTGTGATTTTTGATTCCATGAAATAAACTGACGAAAAACTTCGATAAGGCGGTCGTCTAACTCAGGATGATCGTGAAGAAGTAGGTCTGACAGAGATTGTTTGTTTTTACTTGCCTCACGACTGGCTACCAAAACTGATAGCGGATTGATACCGAAATAGGGATAATTTAATACGGTAAAGAGGTCAATATCATCTACTATTCCTTGAAATTGAGAGATCACCCGTAGAAGCTTTATGAATTGCCTGATAAAAGCCGACTCAAGAATGTTGGAGCCTCCGGTGATGGTAGTGGCCAAGCCATTTTGTCGCAAAACTTGATGGAGTTCTTGTAGATCCTTGTTGTCTCTTGCAATAATGGCGATTTCTTTAAGCTTATGACCTTTAGATAGGAGATGTTTTACTTCATCAACAATAAATTTATCCTCTAGACTTGAGTGAGGAAATGAGGCGATAGATAGTGGGGAGTCTGGCATTTTTACGCCCGCTTTAAGAGATTCTTCTGACACTATTGCGGCAGATGCTTGAAGGATGGTGGAGGTGGAGCGATAGTTTGTATCAAGTCTGATTTCGGCAGCTTGAGGAAAGAGATGGCGAAACTCTAATACATTCTCTTTTGAGGCGCCCTGGAATCGATAGATTGATTGGTTTGGATCTCCTACTACAAACAAATTGGCTTGCTCACCCCAGTATGAAGCAAGTTGGAAAACTAACCGGTTTTGTGAAGAGTTGGTGTCTTGATATTCATCTACAAGAAAGTATTGGTATTGTTCTTGGAAGCCTTGGAGAAAAATTGAGTCTTGGGCAAACTCATTGGAGACGGAATTTATCATATCTTCGTAGTCGTACCAACCTGCGGCTTTGAGCGCCTCCTGGTACTGCTCGTAGATTATGATTAGGTCTAAATTTTTGGTGATGATTTTTTCCTTTTCTGCCTTGGCTGTTTTTGAGAGATCGTTTTTTTCTAGTTCATATTCATCTTTGTAGACTGAAACTAGATTTGAGAGATCGGAGGTGGAAATACCCTCACGCTTTAAAGAGGAGATGGTGCCGATAATTTCTTTTACATAATAGTAAGGGGCATTTAGAGGTTTTAATAGTGAAAACTCACCTTTATCAATGATTTGGGTGATAAGTCTGAATCTTTCCAGATCGGAAATATTTTTGGCAATTCTTTGAGGGGCAAATTTCTCTGGATTTTCTTGGATGACGTCATTTGCAAGCGAGTGAAATGTGCCTATTTTGACTTTATATGCAGAAGAGCCTATGAGGTTTACCAGCCTCTGCTTCATTTCTTTGGCGGCAGCTTCAGTAAATGTGAGGGCGAGAATCGAGGATGGATCAGCGTCAGTTTGTTTGATTATGTTGGCGATTCTAAGTGTTAGCACCTGGGTTTTACCAGTGCCTGGTCCAGCCATCACAATAACAGGACCCTCTATCGTATCTACTGCTTGTTTTTGTTTTTCGTTTAGCGAATTGTATGCTTCTTCAAAATTATCAGACGGCTTTGTCATTGAGCTAATTTTAGTGACTCGATCTCAAAAGAAAAAGCCCCTCGTTGAGGGGCTTTGAGCTGGTCACTTGATAATGTGTGTGTCGAGTACTTCACCAGTGACACTGACGAAGGATATTTGAAGGTAGTCGGGATAGACATCTACAATGTTGAAGCCATGAGTCTTGTTGTTGCGATAGAGGCTGTAAGGACTGATGCTGGCAAAGTCGTAGACTCCACCTCCCCCGCCAATACCATTGACGATATACGTTAGTCCGTCTACTTCAAGTCTCTCATAGTAATGGCAGTGCCCTGAAAAAACTGCGTCTGCCCCCCAAACTTTGAAGGGCCACTGAACAGCTTGAATATCGCCGTATTTACAGGAGCTGAAGGGTGATTCGTGGAGGAATACAAGCTTGTAGGCAGCGGGTGATTTTTCCATTGTAGTTTTCAGCCACTGGGCTTGTGAAGAGTCCTGAGTGCGACCATCTGGCTCCCGGTAGTCGGAGTCTAGGACAAAGACATGTACCAAGCCTCCTCCCAGCAAGACATCGTAATAACGTCTGTTTCCTGGCAGGTAGGAGAAGTATTGGCTGTGAGGCAGGGTATCGGCAGTATAGGAATTGGCAGCAGGGTACCCCCAGTCGTGATTTCCCAATGCAGGAAAAAAGGTGCCGGCGTCGATGAACTTACCGTAGTGGGCATATGTGTGGGTTGAGAAATCTACCATGTTGCCCGAGGGGTAGTTGTTGTCACCGGTAGTAATTACCGCTTCAGGGTTCCAGTTTGCTAGTTGGTTGGCTACTGATACTACTGGTCCGGTTGGATCTCCAAAGTCTCCAGTGACTGCAAGTCTGATTTTTTGAGCAGGCTGGGGATTGCTTGGAGTGGTGATGGAATTTTGCTGATTGGGTGCCTTAGTAGGAACAATCACAACCTCCAGAACCTTTGGAGGGTTTTGGGATTGTGGAGTGATTAAATATTTGTATCCAGCAAACAAAATGAGGAAAAATATAAAGACAAAGAAAACCTTCTTCAAAGTAACCTCCTGTGGTTTAATGTGCCTGTATATTATACAAATAATTAAATTATAAGGCTAGTCCAGCAGAAACCGAGGTGAATGGATCAAATTCGGTAACCTTATCTCTCGAAAAAATATCATAAAGCATGTTTTCAAAGACAGGAATAAGAGATGATCCGCCTGTACGCACCACCATGTCTATCTGCCCTGGCTCAAGTTTACCCTTTTTAAGTGTGCGCAAAACACAATCTCTTACAGCCTCAACCCTAGGATCGATAAGGGTTTCAAATTCTTTTTTGGTGATTTGCTCGTTGATGCGGATTGGACCATCTTCAAAAAAGATATTTGCTGTTTCTTGATAGGTGAGATCTTTTTTGGCTTTTTCAATGGCTTCGTAGATTTCAAAACCTAGATTTTTTTGAATTAAATGAAGAAGTCTGTCGACCGCTGGCAAATCGGAGTTGTTGTACTTGATGTCACCGGTAAGAAAACCAATATCTTCTGGATTGTTTAGATTTGGGATTCCATACCAAGATCTTAGGGCAGTGATGATATGCCCTGGCATGTGGATTTGCTTGTCTCCGAAGGTAACTTCGGTGCCGAAGTACTTGCCAAGTTTGTGATAAAAAATGTCTGAGTTCAGGAGGTCGCCTCCAATATACACTCCGTCGGTAGCAATGACTCTAAAACCATCTGAGTTGTCCATGATGGTAGTGTCGAAGGTACCACCGCCAAAGTCGAAAACGAGAATCTTTTGTCCTTTGGTGGGGTATTTGGATAAATAGTACTTGGCAGCTCCGATAGGTTCAAACTCAAAAGATACATTCTTGAAACCAGCCTCCTTGATGGCACTCTCTAGTCGATCCTGGGCTGCCTTATCTTTAGCCGGGTCGAGGGAAAAAAACACTGGTCTACCACAGACTACTGAGTTTACTTCCTTACCTATCTGGGCATCAGCTTTAGCTTTTATGTTTCGTACTAGCTCACCTATCATTTCTTCCAGCCTGTAATAGCTTCCAAAGACGGTGTTTCCTTTGTAAGACTCCGATTTGAGTGCCGTCTTCAGGGCGTGAAAAAGCCTGCCAGTACCGTAATCGATTTCTTCGTAATAATCTGGAATATCGCCTGTTACCTGCTTGCCACTTGGGGTGACATAGAGAATTACATTTATGGATTTACCGGTATAGATTTTTCTTCTAACCCCCGGATGGCGAGAAGTGTTATCGGAAAGGTAAGCATCAACAGCCTCTTTTCCGATTAATGTTTTGGTATCACCTTCGTAGGAAATCTGCGAAGCATAGAAAGTGTTTGATTCCAGCTGTTCTTTGGTAACTTTGTTTGAGATGACTAGTTTTCTTGGGTAAAAATACAGACTCGATCTTACTACCCCTGGATTTGAAGCCTTCATGTCTATAGGAAGAAGAGTAGAAACTCCATTTTCTACCAGACTTATAGAGGAATTTGTGGTGCCAAAATCTAGACCATATTTCATACACTTTGGACGCAAAAATTAATTGGGGAACAAAAATATTATTACAGGTGATTTTATCTATGGCAAGAGCCAGTTTAGTTGATTTTACTATAGGTTTATGATATACTTTGCGAGTTCATTAACTATCCAATATCTTTAGAATCTCGAGCAAAGGAGTCGACTATGTTTTGTACAAGCTGCGGCGCTGATGTCAGTGGTCTGAATTATTGTGGTAAATGCGGGGCTAAGGTGAAGATTGAGTTACCCGCCACACCCGACCTGGATTTGGTGCTTGTGGGCAATCAACTGACCATCGGTCCGGTATATGCCTGCATCAAAATCCTGCCACACAATGAGCAAACTGTCCGAGTGTTGGTGGCCGGCGATGAGGAGGCTAAGTCTGGAATTCAATTTACTACCAGGGATGGCTCTCCTTTCCTTTCCGAGAAAATCCCAGGCGTGACTTTCCGGCGCTACAACGAGGTGGAGTTTTATGATGACGGCAGTGTGACAATTAACGGTGTTTTCCTACCGCTTCAAAAACGGCTGGATATCACCATTTACCTGCCCACCAACGCAGCGCTGGCGATCGAAGATCTGTGCCTGGCAAAACTGATCGAAATGGGTGATTTTTCCAATTTCACCTTGTCAATGTCCGGTGCCACTGATGTGACTGCCGGCAACTTCAACTTCTTGAGCGCTCGCATGTCTGGGTCAGGCAACCTGAAACTTGGCGAGTCGCGATCGTCCATGTCTGTGTCGATTGCCGGAAGCGGTGATGTGAAAGGCGCAAAGGTAAATGGAGATTTCCTGGAAATTCAGATTGCCGGAAGCGGTGATGTGAAGATTCGGGGCGGAAGCGTCAACCGGGTGAGCGTGAGTATCGCTGGATCAGGTGACGTATCCCTGTCGATGTCTGCCAGATCATCAAGCTTTTCCATCATGGGTTCTGGCGATATCAGCCTGGATCACTCCGATACAAAGCCGGTCAAGAGCATCATGGGCTCTGGAGATATTGAAGTAGGAAACTGGTAAGAAACCAACCGAGGCTTAAGCCTCGGTTTTTTTATGGTTTTTCGGTAAGGTTATAATTCAACTATGGCTAAAGCAGTAAATGAGGTACAAATTGAAGGTAGAAATACAGTATTCGATTCATTGAATTCTGGACTTGAGGTAAGTGGGGTGAAAATATCTGCAAATGTATTATCGGATAGTAGGGTAAAGGAAATAATAAAAATAGCTAATTCCAAAAAGATAAAGGTCATGACTGTCAGACAAGAGGAAATTGACAGAGAGAGCGAGAGCTTTGGGGCTCAGGGGGTGTTGGCTTTCATGAAGCTTCCAGAAGAAAGGACACTCGAGCAGATAATAAATTCAAAGAGAAAGGTCACTATTTTGCTTCTGAATCATATTGATTATGAGCAGAATTTGGGAGCTATCATGAGAACCGCCTGGGCAGCAGGTGTGGATGCAATTATTGCCTCGCCCAATGGAGTCCATGAAATTACAAGCATGGTGGCAAAAGTGTCTATGGGTGGAGCAGCATATGTCCCTCTAATCGGCATGAGTCTATTCCAAGCAATTGATACTTTAAAGAGAAATGCAATTCGAGTGGTAGGTGTGGAAGTGGGTATGGGTGAAAGTTTGTGGGACACAGAACTAACCGGCTCGGTAGCACTAGTGATGGGTGGCGAGTCAGTGGGGTTGTCGGAGCCACTCATTAAGGCGTGCGACTCAATGCTCCACATACCAATGGTGAGTGGAATAGCGTCTTTGAATGTAAGTGTGGCAACGGCATTGGTTATGTTTGAAAAGAATCGGCAAGAGCAAAAAAAAGACCCGCGCTAGGCGGGTCGGGTGTGAACTAAAGGAGTTCGAGGGGGTCATCTCCGAGGTCGAGTTCGTACTCGGCTCGACGGCGGGCAATATCTGCCTGGATTTCTTGGGCTTTTTCGGTGATCTCATATTCGCCGTCGGCAAGCTGTTTGCCGGTGGTTTCGATCTGGATATTGCTGTGGCAGGTAAGAATGCTGCCCTTGGCAGTGAGAGCCGAGAAGCCATCAACTTCCAGGATGACATCGATTTCCGGAAGTCCGTGATCTTCGGAGTCCAGATTGGTGATGATGATTTCGTCGCCTTTTTGAAGGCTGGAGATCAGGAGACCAAGTGAGTTAGGTAAAGAGCCAAATCCATGTCCGTAACACATATCTACCTCCTCATGAATGTTTTGGTGAGATGGATTATACCAGCTATTTGCTATGCCTGATATTTTCTAAGTGAGTACGGAATAAAATGGTCCAGCTGTGACCACTTTCGGACATGTTTTCAATTTGTCTTTTCTTTCTTTCCCCGGTTTTGTTGGGAACTTTTTTCTTCTTTCCTGATATCTTTTTTGTCACAGTTTTTTTATCCAAGTCTGCCTCATCCTCCAATGTAACTTCAACTAGTTTACCTGGGCTTTGGGACTTGGGGTTTATTACCCAAAAATCAATTTCCGACTCCCCCACCTGAACTGGATGGAAAAGAACACATCCAGAAGTTAGACATGCCTCTGCGAATAATCTTTCGCCTTCATTTTTTAGGGTGCTAATGTTTTCAAATGTGATCTCTGTCCCTCTCTCAATATGCATTTAGTACTCCTTTCTTTTAAACAGACCTTCTGGACTTAGACCACGAGATTCCAGATATTGAGTAACTGCAAGCTCGAGCTCTGTTTCGGATGTGTCGTTTTGAATAGTGTAATCTGCAAGTAAAAGACAGTCCCCGACCCTTTGGCCGGTGGAGCTTTCACCAACACCTAAATCGATATCATTACTCTTCCAAAATGTTTCTTCCGTAGCACCGTCTTCTTGACGAATTTTGGCACGGGAAAGGTAACGCTCCAGTCTGATTTCCGGCTTTGAGTCTATAGCTAGTAGAATACCAGAGCAATTTTTGAGAAAAAGCGCTTCTGCTGGATTTCTAATACCGTCAATGACAATACTTTCAACATTATTTGGGAGGTTTGCTAAAGCCACTTTTACTAAAATTTCTGGACCAAACTTTTCTCTTAGGGAGTTACCTATGGCTTGAAGATTTTCTCTGGTTTGGGGAGCATTGGTCTCTTTGGCTATGGCTCTTATTTGATTGGAAAGTGTGAACACACAGAAACCTCGTCGTTCGAGGATTTTTGCTACCTGCCCTTTTCCAGAAGCTATTGGGCCAATTAAACCAATTATTATTCTGTCCACTGGTCAGATTTTACGACCGGATTTGGGATTTTACCATTTGAAATTGAATTTCTACAGACTTTTAAAGCTGGTTTTATATGGTAGAAATTAGATATGGTGGCAAAATATATTCAAGTTTTCGAAGAGATGGTGTCCAAATATGAGAAAGAGTTTGATTCTTTTCAGGAGATACACAATCTCTACATGAAAGATCCTCAAAAATGGCAAGATAAATTTAATGAAGAAGGTGCAAAGATAATGGAGATCGTACGCACATATGAAAACCGTTTGTGCGGACACATGGAGAATACTAATAACGCAACTTACTCTGCAAATTTAGCAGAAAAATTTAGGGGAGAGATAAAGAAATATTTACCCAAGCTAGACATGATTGGGGTTAAGATTACTTTTGGGTAAATATTACTTTTTGGTGAATATTACTGTGGGAGATTGGTACTACCGCACTCTGTTTTAATCTTTTCGATAATGGTTTGACAGAAGGTATCGGTGGCACTTTTTTTAAGCTCCACAATTTGCTCTCCGGCGATACTGGCTGCTTGTCTGGTGATACTGTCGGTAAGATCCTTTAAGGGTGAACTAGTTGAGGCATCGTATGAAACCCCCATGACTTCTGGAGGGCTTGGGATTTGAAGCTTTTCAGGCAAGATGGAGTTGGCCGTGTTTACTGCTGGACGGACAACACCCTTCACAAACTGTGGGTGTTTGATATAGTAATCAACTGGTTTGGCGATTTGTGGAAATAGTTTGTACAGTCCTACCATGGCCAGTATTACAACTGCAATTCGAATAAGTATATTACCCATTTTTTGAACAAATTAATTGACTCTTTTCGTGAATTTGATTGATTTCTGAAGTAGTTAGAATATCATTCACACTTTGGTTTTCTATAGCCAGAAGTAGTCTTGCACAAGAAACAATGTCTCGATTTAGAAGTGCTTGGATTTTTTCATTGGGAAGAAAATCAATGACTGTAACAGGATGGAGTCCGGATCTAGTAACCATATCCTGAAGACTGTCCTTTTTGGGATAACTCCAGCCGGTAACCCTGATGTTCATACATTTGGCGTAGTTGATGGCGTCAAAAGTGAGTTTGGTGTTGGTCATGAGCCAGGGTGTGTAGGTTTTTTGACTGGAGAATAGTGACTTCATTGCCTTTTCTATATCAATAAAGCGGGCGTAGGTGTAGAGGGCTACCTGCACATCACTTTTTGTACCCGGTGAGTTGTGATATTTGCATTCAATGAAAGAGGTTTCGTTGTCTTTTACAGCAATGACATCAATTTCATGGGTGACACACTCGCCGCCGAGAGTAACGCTAACTTGAGTTTCATAGCCGATTTTCTCCAGTACCTCTGAAACAAACTGCTCGAATGGGTGTCCCGAAGGACCAAGCTTCATGATAGCCCTCTTCATTGAGTAGTTGAAATAGTCTTGAGGGGAGTTTTCCTTGAGATACTCACTTACATGACCAAAAATCTCGTGAGTTGATATACCTGGCCTGATGTGTTGGTTTAGGTAGCTTAAAGTTTGAGAAGCAACGTCAACTGACATGCCTGATCTGGCAAGAGAACTAACCACCTTTTCTTCGCTGTAGTCTTCTTGATTGCCTGACGCCTTAATGATGGTATATGGAGCTTTGGAAAGCATCTTAAGTTAATAATATCAGTTTGAGGTAAAATTAGCCTTATATGAGAATGTCAAAGATGGGAGTGAGACCCGAAAAACAACCTCCAAAGGATGCAGAGGCGATAAATCACAAGCTGCTAGTACAGGCTGGATTCATTAATCAGGAGATGGCGGGGGTATACACATACCTACCCTTAGGGCTTAAGGTGCTAACGAAGATAGAGGATATTGTGAGAAAGCACATGGATAAGGTGGGATCTGAAGTTTTGATGCCAGCTTTATCTCCAAAGGAAAACTGGGAAAAGACTGGTAGATTTCAAACTGTTGACGTGCTCATGAAAACAGTACCGGCCAATGAGCCATCCAGACTGAAAAATGACTCTGAATATGTGCTATCACCGACTCATGAAGAAATTGTGACACCTTTGGCGCAGAAATTTAATCTAAGCTACAAAGATCTACCAGTGGCTTTTTACCAGATTCAGAATAAATTTAGGAATGAGCCTAGAGCTAAAAATGGATTACTTCGTGGCCGTGAATTTAGGATGAAAGACTTGTACAGCTTCCATGCGAATGAAGAGGATTTTAAAAAATATTACGAGACAGTAAAACAAACATATCTTGATATATACAAGGAACTAGGTATTGGAGAAGATACTTATGTAGTTCTTGCCTCAGGAGGAGATTTTGGCAAGGAGTACTCTCATGAATTTCAGACACTACTCTCAACTGGTGAAGATGTTATCTATAAAAACAAGGAGACCGGTGAGGTGTTTAATAAAGAGGTTGCTCCAGAAGATGCAGATAACAAGGAGAAATATGATACTTTTAAAGCTTCTGAAGTAGGAAATATCTTTACTCTTCACTCAAAGTACTCTGATGCTTTTGGATATAGCTTTACAGACAGCGATGGAGCGAGAAAGCCAGTGGTCATGGGTTGCTATGGTATCGGAATCTCCAGACTTATGGGGGTAATTGCAGAAAAATTTGCTGACGATAAAGGTTTGGTTTGGCCAAAGAGCGTGGCACCTTTTTCGGTACATCTTATTGATATTAGACAGGGAGAGCTTTCGGGCAAGATCTATGACGACCTAACAAATGCTGGAGTAGATGTGCTACTTGATGATAGAGATGCCTCACCAGGAGAAAAATTTGCTGATGCTGACTTGATTGGATGCCCTCTTAGAGTAGTGGTGTCGGATAGAAGTGTTGCAGCTGGAGGAGTGGAGATTAAAGCCAGAGGTGGCCAAGAAAGTCAGATTTGTAAGATTGAAGAAATCTTAGACAAAGTGAAATAAATGCTAAATATATTTGGGGTTCAATTCCACTTATACGGACTAATTATTGGCGTGGCGATTTTGGTCGCGTTGGAGTATTGTCGAAAAGAGTGGGTGAGGAGAAAGCTACCAAATAAATTATTTGAAAGAGTGTCGGAAGCTGCTCTGGTGGGAGGGATAATTGGAGCAAGAGCTTATCACGTAGTTGATTACTGGCAGTATTATTCTTCTGACTTGGTAAGAATCCTGTTTTTGTGGGAGGGAGGTCTTGGAATTTGGGGGGCGTTAATTGGTGGGCTATTTGGAATAGCCTGTGTTGTGATTTATCACAAAAAGCAGAATTTGCTTCTTGATATTGTCGATGTAGTGGCTAGCATTATGCCAATATCGCAGGCAATAGGGAGGTTGGGTAATTGGGTAAATGGTGAAATTGTGGGAAGAAACGGGGAGCCCTTGTTTGCCTATGAGGCCGGTTTAAACATCATGTTGTTTTTTGGCATGACAAAAATTCATACACACGAACCTGGAGTAAAAACTGGTGTATACCTTCTCGGATATGGACTAATAAGAATACTGCTAGAACCACTTAGACAGAGCCAAATGATTTGGACGGTACTTGATTTCCCTGTTGCTAGTGCTTTGGGTGTAGTGTCAGGGATTGTTGGTCTAGCTCTGATTATCCGAAGACAATCTTAACTACATCATCCATACTTTTAACAAAGTAGAACTTAAGATCTTTTCTCACCTTGTCGGGAATGTCGACCATGTTCTTTTCATTGTCTGCTGGCAAAATCACACGCTTAATACCTGCTCGATGTGCAGCAATTACTTTTTCTCTAACACCACCAATCTCCAATGCCCGACCTCTTAGGGTGACCTCTCCTGTCATGGATAGGTCCTTAGGTACAGGTCTTAGCGTAAAGGCTGAGATAAGGGCGGTGGTGATTGCAAGACCGGCACTAGGTCCATCTTTGGGAACAGCTCCTTCGGGTACATGAATATGAATATCTGATTTAGAAATTCTTTCTTCCTTGATTGAAAGCATCTGACAATGAGCTCTAACATAGGAATAAGCAGCTTTAGCTGACTCTTTCATCACATCGCCCAGCTGTCCGGTGAGAGTAATTTTTCCTTGCCCTGGCATGGTGGCCACTTCAATAAAGAGAATGTCTCCACCAACCTTGGTGTAAGCCATGCCTGTGACCAAGCCAATTTGATCTTCCTCTTCAGCCTGTGAGCCATTAAATATGACTGGGCCGAGATATTTGTGGACAGCTTGTTTGGTAATATCAACTGGCATGTTTTTATCCGAAGCCTTGGCTTTGGCGACCTTTCTCATGATGGAGGCAACTTGTCGTTCTAAATTTCTAACTCCAGCCTCTCTGGTGTAATGTCGAACAATGTATTTAAGTATGGGAGAGTTGAGGATGAAGTCCTTGGCTTCTAACGCATGAGCTTCGGCTTGCTTTTTGATGAGGTATTTTTTGGCAATGTGGAACTTCTCATCTTCGGTGTACCCAGAAAACTCAATTACCTCCAACCTATCTCTTAGCGCGTGAGGAATAGTATCGAGAACGTTAGCAGTGGTTATGAAGAGTACCTGTGACAGATCAAAGGGAATATCAAGGTAATGATCCTGGAAGGCAAAGTTTTGTTCTGGATCTAGAGCTTCTAGTAGTGCCGAGCTTGGATCACCTCTGAAGTCAGCACCCACCTTATCAATTTCATCGAGCATGAATACAGGATTGTTCACACCAGAGTCTTTGATTGATTGGATAATTCTTCCGGGCATAGCACCAACATAGGTACGACGATGACCCCTAATTTCTGCTTCATCTTTGACGCCACCGAGTGACATTTTGACAAATTTTCTGCCAATAGCCTTGGCAATACTGCGACCAACAGAGGTTTTTCCTACACCTGGAGGGCCAACGAAACAAAGTATAGTGGGCGGATTTGAGGCATGTTTTTTAGTCTTTTTTGCTTGGTCGGCTTTCAGTTTGAGAACAGCAATGTATTCTAGAATTCTCTCCTTTACCTTCTCTAAGCCGTAGTGGTCCTCATCGAGAATTTTTTCTGCTTTGGGGAGGGAGTAATTACTTTTACTAGTTAAGTTCCAGGGTAGCTCTAGAATTGTTTCTATCCAGGTACGAAGATACGAACTTTCTGGGTTTTGAACAGATAGTCTTGCTAATCTTTCAAGTTCTTTTTTAGTTTTGTCGTAGATGTCTTTGGGCAGATTGGCTTTTTTTAATTTCAAACGTAACTCTCTTATTTCCTCTTCTTCCCCACCTTCTCCCAACTCCTTTTGAATTGTACGCATTCTCTCTCTTAAGACTGCCTCTTTCATACTCTCATCAAACCTTTTTTGGGTTTTATTGGCTATCTTTTTTTCAAGCTCGAGGATCTTAATTTCTTCGGTAAGGAAGTTGGTGATTTGGTTTAAGCGCTTTTTTAGGGAGTCTTCTTCAAGAAGTTGTTGCTTATCTTCATTGTGAATATTTAATACTGCTGAAATTTGGTGAGATACCTGAAGGGGATCGGAGGCATTGATAATCTTCATGAAAACCCCAGGCTCTAAGTTTGATTTCCCTAGGTCAATGGCGCGCTTGATTTCAGCTACTGCGTGATTGGTGAGAGCGGTAATCTCTGGAGTTTCAGAATAGGCTTGAGGCAAGTCTGTAACTTGCGCCCAGAGCTGGCCATCTCTTGACTCAATGTTTTGAATTTTTACTCTTTGAATTCCTTTGACTATTGCATGCAGCTCATCATTTACAGGGAGAGTCTTGATTATCTTGCAGATGGTACCTACCTGATAGTAGTCGGCAGCATTGGTGGCGGTCACTTTAGGATCTTTTTGGGAGACAAAACAAACATCAAGTTCGCGTTTGGCAGCATCGGTGATGCCGTTTATGGAAGCTGGTTTGCCAAAAGTGAGCACTGCCTCGGTGTCTGGGAAGATAACTCCCTCTTTGAGGCCAATAAATGGAAAAAATTGAACTGGTTCAGCGTCGTTAGTTTTTAAAATATCAGACATATCTCAAAGATTTTAGCAGAATGAGATATAAATTGCTAATAAGAATTGATTATTCTTGCACCTAAAAGAACGGTTACCAAAATTACCAATATTGTGAGTATTAAGAAGAAAGAAATCGAAAACTTATCTTTTATTTTCATAACTATTTAACCTTAAACGATTTTTCTTCTGACCAAATATGCTCTCCTCTTATTTGAGCATAAGCACGGAAGTAAATGGTGCCGGATTTTGACAAAGAAATTGTAGACGTAAAGTCGGCTGGAAGGATAAATTGACCTCGAGAATAATCGCTTGAGCGAAATCTATAACCAACTGCCGAAGGACTGTCTTTGATAGTGAGAGCTGATGGAGTGCTTATTGAATCATAGAAGATGGTGGTGTACGACGCTTGCCTGTCTGAAGGTGCAGCAATGTGCCAAATGATACTTGCCCTACCTCCAGCCATGCTGGTTTCTGGATATGAAATTATGTCTGCTGAAATAATTGAATTGGTTTCTGAGCGAAGATTTTTTTGAAAACGGTATTGATTAATCAGCACCAAGGCAAAAACTGATATCAAAAAAAGGGCAGTTATGTGTGTGATTTTTTTCATATTTTTGATGTGTCAATGATTATAGTTACTGGACCTTGGAGCTCGGAGTTGATCCGCATATTTTCTCCAAAAAAGCCATCTTCCACATTGAGTCCTAGATCAAATAGATGTTTTTTTACCTCACTGATTAGTTTGATTGCCTGATTCATTCCAGCAGCCCTGGTGAAGTCAGGTCGATTGTTGCCTTTTAAATCACCGAGGAGAGTGAATTGAGGGATTAGAAGAATTGATTTGGAGGTATCTTGTATGGAGAGATTCATTTTGTCGTTTTTGTCGGGAAACACTCGAAGATTGGCGATTTTTTGGGCAAGTTTGTATGCCTCGTTTTCCGTATCTGTTGTGGAAATTCCCAAGAAAACCAATAATCCACTGTCGATTTTATTGCAAATATTTTTTTCCGAATTGGTGACTTGAGAGGTGTTTACTACTTGAACAACAGCAATCATGATTAAGGTTGATTATAATTGAAAGTGAGATGCATAGAAAATGGTGGCTGTATCTTTTTTTGTTGGTTATTGTCCTTATGATGGGAGGTAATTTTTGGCAGATTAAGGATATTAAGAAGAAGGAGGAGGTTTTACCACCAATGAACACATCTCTTATTACTCCGACTCCTGCAAGCCCAAGCGTAACCCCAACCAGCACACCCAAGCCTCTTTCGTTTGCTGAAATGAATAAACTCTATGGTCCGTGTGCCTATGTTCCAGTAATTATGTATCACCACATCCAGGTGGCGCAGGTGGCAAAAGAGCAAGGGTATTCGTCACTTAACCTGGATACACAATCCTTCAGAAGACAGATGGAGCACTTAAAGAGTCGTGGCTATAACACAATTTTGCCTGGTGACTTGAACGCCTTCTTTGATGAAGGTAGAGCACTACCAAGCAAACCAGTGATGGTAACTTTTGACGATGGGTATGCGGATAATGGAGATTATGCCTTCCCGATTTTGAGGGAGCTGGGAATGAAGGGGGTAATTTTCTTGGCTACTGGACTAATGCAAAATGAGAGATATCTTAGCTGGTCGAAAATAAGTGAGATGGGGGGGACAGGTAGTATTTACTTCGGAAATCACACATGGTCTCATATGAATGTAGGAAGAGATAGGGAGATTGTAAAAAAAGAAATATCTACTGCGGATACTCAGCTATCCGAAAGAGGACTTAATAAAGATAAGGTGTTTGCTTATCCTTATGGATTGGAAAATGGTTCGGCAAGAGAGCTTTTATCCGGAATGGGATACAAGCTGGCTTTTACCACCAAGCACGGAACAGTTCAGTGTAAAGTGCAAAGACTAAGCCTGC
>CAIQPO010000010.1 GCA_903873735.1 Candidatus Collierbacteria bacterium
CATTCGTTCCTAAACAACACGCTATTCTATCCTTGGATAATCTTGATTATTGTTCTTTTACCAGCTCTTTCTAGGGGCTATAAATCACCTTAATACTTTTTTCAGTCGTATTTCCAGCTTTGTCATTAGCTACGATTTTTAGCTGATTCTCTCCAGGGGACAAAACAAACTTATTTAAAAACTTTCCACCCTTTTCCATTGTGGAAAAAGTATTATTTACCAACACTTGACAGCTTTCTTTAGAAACTACGCCTCTAATCTCCACAACCTGTCCGTTCCTCCCAAAAAACTCCTTTCCGTCTTCAGGAGAATCAATCGTAAGTTTTAATGGCTGGTTATCAAAAATGATAAATAGAGGCGTTGATTGACTTGTGTTACCTGATAAGTCTCTAGCTTTCACAATTATTCTGTTCTCTCCACTTAAAAGTGAAACATCATATTTAAACTCTCCACCATTTCCACTTTTTTGTGAATTAAGAAGTGAATCATTTAAGTAAATCTCTGTATCCACGTCAGCTTCTGTATACCCTTCAATCAGAATTTTGCTACTATTGGTGGCCTCAGGCTGGGATGAAATTAGCGGCTGCTGGGGTGGTATTGTATCTTCTTCTGTAGGTGACGATCTACTTATTTCAGGACCCGACACATAATCCAAAAAAGCGGGTATGCCCCACTTAAAAACCACCACAATAAGTATTATTGATAGCAAGATATAAAATCTCGATCTGTTCTTTTTGTTGTCCGATCTGTACTTACCCTGCATAGGCTGAATTTAGTATAATCCATATTATCTATAAAAAAATAGATATAGGCGGGTGTAGTTTACCGGTAGAATAATTCCTTCCCAAGGAATAGAAGAGGGTTCGATTCCCTTCACCCGCTCCAGAAAACAGACTCTCCCTTGTGGAGAGTTTATTTTGTGAATACTAAAGGGAATCGAACATGGCAGAACTAGTTTCGTAACGAACCTAGTGAGCCAGCTTGAGAAATCCTGAAAGGATTATCGAAAGTCGACTTCCCTTCACCCGCTCCAGAAAACAGACTCTCCCTTGTGGAGAGTTTATTTTGTGAATACTAAAAGGGAATCGAACATGGCGGAAATAGTTTCTCAGTGTTTACCAATTCCTCACCACCCACAAAATTTCATCTACCAGCTTTTCAGCCTGACCCTCTCTATTTATCGCAATATACTGACTTTTATCAATATTCTTTAAATCTTCAGAAGATTGTTTCATTCGATCTGCAATAGTTTTTTCGTCGGACCCTCGATCCAGCAGCCTCCTTCTTAAAACTTCAAAATCATCAGGAATAATAAAGAAATAATATATAGATACATCAGCAAACATCGCGTCACCAGATTCCCATAAATTTAAAATATTTTTTGCACCTACAGGGTCCACTCTCAATATTGGTGTAGTGTTTGCCTCAATCGCTGCCCTGGTAATCGACCTACTGGTACAGTAATAATGGCCAGCATATTTTGCATGTTCAAGAACATCTCCACTAGCCAGTCTTTCCAAATACTCACTTTCTGTCAGACGAATATGAGGATCATCTAGTCCATTTTCACCCTCTCTTAAAGCTCTGGTGGTACAAGTCTGAACTCTCTTAAATTTTGCATCTCTGGCAATCATCAAATCCATCACTGTATCTTTACCAGACCCAGATAGGCCGCTAATCATTATCAGTGGTTTACATCCCTCCTTAAATAACTTTTTTGATTTTTCAATATTGGTCGCAATTCCCAAGAGAGATTCAGAAATAAAACAAATTTCATGCAAATTCTCAATATGACCCTTGATGTAATCTGGAATCTTCATGGGTACAGTATAAAGCATCAATATCAGTTAAGATAACCTGTGGAGAAATATGACCTGCCGTTAAAAATTGTAAAAACCAGAAAGTCTTCTGCATCCATATCAATTTCGGTAAGATCCACCGGCATCAGGGTTACAGCTCCTATCTGGATTCCAAGCATTTTTATTAATAAATTTATTTCAAGCAAACATAATTGGATTCTTGAACAGGTGGAGAGAGTAAAACTTCCAAGTGTTAAAAAAGGGATTGTCAATGACAGTACTATTCCATTCTTTGGGAAAAAATTAAAAGTTGTATATCACGCTGATCCAAACACCTCACTAATAAAGATAGAGCTTGAAGATACACAACTAAAGGTAATTCATCCCCCAGGGTACACTCCAGATTTAATTGAGAATATTGCTGAAAAACGGATTAAGGCTTGGATTTTTGAAAGAGCATTAGTGGAAATAACCGACCGAGCCAATCACTTTGCCAAACGTTTGGAGGTGTCGTATACCAAAATTACACTTAAAAAAGTATCATCAATTTGGGGAAGTTGTTCTCCAGACAATAGTCTTACCTTTAGTCAACAGTTGGCAGGAGCTCCTTTAGCTGTAGTTGAATATGTGATTATTCATGAACTTTGTCATATTGTTCATCGCGATCACTCATCAAGATTTTGGGCTCTGGTAAGGTCATTGGATAAAGATTACAAAGACCACCGTCGATGGTTGCGAGATAATAGACAGGAATTAAATATTTACTAGTATGGAACTATCTGAAGACTCAAAAAACATTTTAACTACTCTTGAAGACAGCTGGGATCATATATTTCTCACTGGCAATGCGGGTACTGGTAAATCTACCTTACTAGACCAATTCAGAAAAAATACCAAAAAACAGGTAGCGGTTGTTGCTCCCACTGGAGTAGCTGCAGTTAATGTGAAAGGTGAGACAATTCACTCCTTCTTTAAGGTGCCGCCTGCAATCACCCCCAGACAAGCCGCAGAAGAGGCAAGAAAAACTCGAAATACCAAAATTTATCAATCACTTCAGACACTAATTATCGATGAGATTTCCATGGTTAGAGCAGATCTTCTTGATAGTATTGATATCTATTTAAAAACCGTAAGGAAAGTTAGTCTGCCTTTTGGTGGCGTGCAGCTCATTATGGTCGGAGATTTGTACCAACTACCTCCAGTGGTTACCAATCAGGAAAGAGAGGCGATTGACAGTATTTACTCATCCCCATTTTTCTTTTCTGCTAACGTTTTTGCCGAGATTCAAAGCAATTTATACACCAAAGTTAAGCTTATTGAGCTTGAAAAAATTTATCGCCAAAACGATTTAAAGTTTATTTCTGTACTAAACCGTATCAGGAACGATGAGGCGTCGACAGAAGACCTGTCGGTGATAAACAGACAATTAATTTCGGACGGTGAAGAATTGGAAAATTACATTATTCTTACTGCAATAAACGCCCAGGCAGATGCCATAAATAACGCCAAACTCGCAGAAATTATTGGTGTCCCTAGGCACTTTCATGCCAAAGTTTCCGGCTTTTTCAATGAAAACCAGTCACCGGCTCCTCAGGATCTAAGTCTTAAAACGGGAGCCAGAGTAATGTTTTTGAATAATGATCCGGGTGACAGATGGATAAATGGCACTGTGGGTACGGTTTTTACTCTTACAGAAGATATCGTTAGAGTAAAAATTGACAATGGTGATTTGGTAGATGTAGATGCCAACACTTGGACCTCATACAAAACAGAGTTCGATCAGGAAAAAAGTTGCCTGGTCTCAAAAGAAGTCGGCTCCTACAAACAGATACCCTTAAAGCTTGCCTGGGCGGTCACAATCCACAAAAGTCAGGGAAAAACATTTGATAGGGTGGCAATAGATCTAGGGAGAGGTGCTTTTGCTCATGGTCAAACTTATGTTGCTCTTAGCCGCTGTACTAGTTTGTCTGGAATCAAACTTCTAAGACCAATTGAAAAACATCACATAATAATGGACAAGCGAGTGGTTGATTTTATTTCCCGTTTAAGGAATGGTGAGGGGTGGTAGCCAGTGATTCGGGATGAATTCTAATTTTCCTGCTTAAAACAAAAAATAGAACTGAACTGGTAATGCCCAAAATACTCCCAAAAATAAAGGGTGCCTGGGGAGAAAATGTATTCCACAATATCCCAGCCACAAAAGACGCAATAAAGGTAGCCAGACCAGTAGCTATTTGATAAACTCCAAACGCTGAAGCAGAGATTTCGTGTGGAACCAATCTGGAGATGTATGCCTTACTAACCCCTTCTGTTAGAGCCAGATACACACCATAAGCCGGGAACAAAATCCAAATTAAACTAGCCTGATTAGTCAGGCCTAGCATCATATAAATATAAGCAAACAAGATATATCCCAAGAAAATTACTCGCTTTGCCCCAAGACGATCAGCTAGTATCCCTGCTGGTAAAGATAGAAGTGCGTTCGTAGTATTCAATAAGATATATGCAGAAATTGTTGCACCCACAGAGAGACCCAAATTTTGTGCCCTAAGAACTAAAAATGCAGATGAACTACTCCCAATAGTAAAAACAAAACTAACCAGTAAGAATAGCCTGTAAGACATATTCGTTTTTTGCCACTGAAATCTCATTGCCAACCTTCTTTCAGCCACTTTGTTGTGCTCTTTCAAGAAAAACAGCAGTACCATGGCGGCTGCAGAAGGAATAAAAGCCCAGAAAAATACCAGTCTGTAGTTAAAATTCAGTGCGGCCAATAGGGCGATCGACAGCGAAGGGCCGGCTATTGCCCCAAACGTATCCATCATTCTATGCAAACCAAACGCCCTACCTCTTTCAGATTTATCTACACTTTCAATAATCAGGGCATCTCTTGCGGTTGTTCTCGCTCCCTTTCCTAATCTATTTATCACCCTAGCAAACAAAACTGTCGGCCAAGAGAAAGCTGAGGCCAGTATCAGCTTAGACAAAGTAGATAATCCGTAACCTGCGATGATGAATGGCTTCCTCCTCTGGTATTTATCAGATACAAATCCAGAGAGTGCCATTAAGATATTCGCAGCTGCATCAGCCAAACCCTCAATTAATCCTAGTATTGTAGCTGGCGCTCCTAGTACTGAAACCAAAAATATTGGTACCAGGGGAAATACAATCTCCGACGACAAATCATTCAAAAAACTCACCACTCCCATCAACCAAATGTTTCTTGCAAACCCCAACTTCTTATCTTTTTCCACAAATCCAGTTTAGCATCTGCTAATCATCCTCGTTGTCTACAAAATCAATATCTTCTTCTACGTCAATCTCTTGCCCTTGGATGATTATGTAAGCGCCAGTCTCACTTTTTATGAGTCGGTATCTCCACTCTTCATACATTTCCCAATCATCTCCACAAACGAAACTCACCAAGCTATTTGCTCTTCTCAGAATTTCAACCATTTGCTCCAACGTGGTGTCTGTACCTATGCCTCTTACCTCTCTGTCTGCCTCGGCCAACTTAGACAGGATGATATCATCCACTGCCTTTTCGTAAATCTCGAGAGGGTCTATCTCTCTTGTCATATTTAATTATACTTAATTTATCATGATTAAAGTTGGGGAATGTGTTTTGGATAGCCAAGGGCGTCTTGCTTCTGGTTTTTGGGAAAACGCCATCGGTCTTTTAGACAATAATAATCCAAGAAGCCTTGTTATCCAGACCAGATGGGGAATTCACACCTTCTTTCTTCGAGAGGCTATAGACATCGCAGTACTTGATAGAGGTTTTCGAATTGTCTTTCTCAAGAAAAATCTATCTCCTAATAATTTCTTTTTTTATCCACCCAAGTATTATCATGTCTTGGAAATGCCTACTGGATACATCAATAAATTCTCATTAAAAATTGGTGATAAGATTTCAATACATGACTAGGTTTTATCCACCCGCCAAATCTACAAATGCAATAGGCTTTAAGCTTCTAACCATTTTTCTGATATTGGCCGTTACCTCTCACTTTCGCGCCTATTTTTCCATAGATTTGATGATATCTAGATTTATTCAATCAATAAATAACCAACAGATCGATACGCTTCTAAAGCTTGTAAGTGTTCCAGGAAATGGTTTTGTCATGCCTCTAATTCTAATTTCATCTAGCATTGCCCTGAGCATGAGGGGGATGGGACTTGAGGCTTTATACATGAGTCTCTCTACCACAATCTCGCTAATTATCAGTAGCTTCTCAAAGATGGTAATCGACAGACCACGACCATCCGACTATTTGGTGGAGGTATATTCAAGATTAAACGATGCCTCGTTCCCTAGTGGACATACCATGTCATATACCGTATTTTTTGGATTTCTGCTATATCTGTCGCTATATAGTCAGTCAAAAATCGCAAGATACTTCGGAGCAGGAATATCTATTTTGATGATCCTGCTAGTTGGATTCTCTAGAGTATACTTAGGAGCTCACTGGCCTAGTGATGTGGTGGGTGGTTACTTATTGGGGGGAGCAATTCTAATTTTTACTTTAAACAAATACCAATTTGCATATACAAAATCTAATGGCAAAAGATAAATACTCCGCCACCTGGGTTTCTCACACTTCATTAAGTGACTATCTAAAATGTCCTCGAGCTTATTACCTAAAAAATGTCTACAAAGACAAAAAAACTGGTCACAAAATCCAAATAGCAGGGCCATCTCTCTCGCTTGGTAGCGCAGTTCATGAAGTCGTCGAAAGTTTATCAATACTTCCCACCAACACTAGATTTGAGACCTCACCGATAATGAAGTTTGAACATGTTTGGGAGAAATATTCTGGAAAAAGAGGTGGTTTCACTAGTATTGATCAAGAACATCATTTTAAAGAAAGAGGCAAAAAAATGATTAATCGGGTAGTGGATCACCCTGGACCAGTAGCTAAAAAAGCAGTCAAGATTAATCAGGAATTGCCATACTACTGGATCTCAGAAGACGAAAATATTATTCTATGTGGAAAAATTGACTGGCTTGAGTATCTTGAAGAAAGTGATTCTGTCCATATTATAGATTTCAAGACCAGCAAGCGCGAAGAAGAAGAGGGTTCGCTTCAGTTACCGATATATTTATTACTAGCTACTAATTGCCAAACAAGAAAAGTAGTAGGTGCAAGCTATTGGTATCTAGACCTAAGTGATGACTTAGTAAAAAAGGAACTACCCTTGGTCTCCTCAGCTGAATCTGAAATCTTAAGGATCGCAAGGCAAGTAAAGCTTGCCAGAAAATTGGAGAAGTTCTCCTGTCCCAACAAAGAAGATGGGTGTATGCATTGTCGCGATTACGAGGCGATAATAAAAGGCGAAGGTGAGCTGGTGGGAGATAATGACAATCGTCAAGATATTTATTTCTTGGACAAAGGGGACTCAGATTTATCTGATAGCATTATTTTGTAAATGATAAACTAAACTATGGCAAACCAAACTCTGCTCGCATTTATTTCAGAACAAAGAGAAAAGGGTATTTCCGATAAAACTATCAAAAAAGCACTCCTTGATAATCAGTGGCCAGAAGATCAGATAGATGAGGCTTTGGGACACAAGAAGACTAATCTTAAGGACGCCCCAGTGCCTTTTTACGGCACCCTTCAGCTTTTTAAAGCAAGTTTTGCGCTTTTCAAGGAACGTTTTGGGCTAATTCTCTTGGTATCTCTATTCCCAACACTAATTATGTTCGTGGGAGGTTTTATATTCGGTTTTGTCAGTGTAGTAGGATCAACTTTTTTTAAGTCTATTCTTCAATCTCCATCAGAAAATTTGTCACTCATTATCGTCGGAGTAATCCTATCAATTATTCTCCTGATTGCATTTGCAATTATTAGTATCTGGGGTCAAGCAGCTGGGATTGTTGCAGCGACAGAAGATACGAAGCCAACCTTTAAAGAAAGTTATGGAAAAGCCTGGAAAAAGTTAAAAAATTACTGGATTGTCACCGGCTTAGCTGCAATCATCACCATAGGCAACTTTTTCTGGTTATTTATTCCAGGAATTATCTATTCAATCTGGCTTACCTTTGCCAGTATGGTCGTGATTTATGAAGATGAAAAGGGAATATCCGCGCTTATAAAAAGTAGAGAATATGTTCGCGGAAGATGGTGGTCTGTCTTTTTTAAGCTGTTTGCACTGGTAATCCTTTTTGCAATCTTTGGGGGTATTATTGGTGGGTTTGAGGAGTCATCAAAAAATAATATACTCGTATCGCTCTTAAATTTAGCTTTTAATTTAGTCTCAGCCCCATTTGCCATGTCTTATATGGC
>CAIQPO010000011.1 GCA_903873735.1 Candidatus Collierbacteria bacterium
GATCTGGTAGCAAGACTACTAGCTGGAGATTTATGGAGCTCCAGAGAAGGATTGGTGAGCAACTATATGAGCCAATGGAGGTTGCTGATATGGCTGTGGACGGTAAGGATGTAATGAATGTTTTAAAGATTAATCCTGGACCAAGGGTAGGTGAAGTTCTGAAAAAGTTATTTGAAGAAGTTATTGACGATACCTCAAAAAATAATCGAGATTATCTACTTCAAAAGATTAAAGAGTTGGGTTTATGACTTTTTTGAGAACAGTCTGTCCCATACGATCAACAGTGGGGCGGCTGTGAAAGTAGACGAGTAGGTGCCTGTAATAGTACCGATGAGAAGGGCTAGAGAAAAGTACCTCGTGGATTCGCCTCCCATTAAATACATTGCAAGCAGCATGAAGATAATAGTAAGTGAGTTGTTTAGAGATCTGGCCATGGTTTCTGTGACAGCCTGGTTTACTAAGTCCTCAAAACTAACTCCCTTAATTTTTTTTGATAACTCCCTAATTCTGTCGTATACAACGATGGTGTCATGTACAGAGAATGATAGGATCGTGAGTACTGCAGTAACGAAAAGTAGATCCACCTCAACGCCAAAATAGTGTCCTAGGATTGAAAAGGAGCCGAGGAGCACAGCCGTGTCGTGGAACATGGCCAACACAGCACAGAGACCGTACTTGATTTGCTTGAAAGCTAGACTAATGTAGAGAAGAAGTAGCGTGGAAGCAATGACCAGTGCGTTCACTGTTTTCTTGATGGTTTCTGAGCCAAGAGCCGGACCGATGGTTTCAAAGTCTAGAAGTGATATCTTTGGGTCTTCTTTTTTTAAGCTGGTGATAATTGCTTCTACACTGGATTGCGATGTGGGTTTTCCTTTAATGGTGTAGACGTTATTATCTTGATTCTCCAATACTGGAGAGATTTCAGAGAGAGAAGTGGTAAGCTTCTCACCGGTAAGACTGGTGCTTATGGATAACCGAGTACCTCCTGTAAATTCAATTGATAGCTTTAGTCCGTATTTTGTGAGTGAATATACTCCTGGGATAATAACCAAGGCGGAGATAAACAAATAAAGAGGGATAAATTTCATCCATTTCATAAGCTTTTGTTTCTTAGAGCTTTTTGAGATATTAAAAGTCTTAAAAGATTTCTAGTAACATAAATTCCAGTAAAAAGTGAGATTAATATGCCGATTACGAGAGTGAGAGCAAAACCTCTTACTGCTCCAGAAGTATTGAGGAAGTTCCAATCGAATGGGTTGAATAGAATTAAACCAGTTATGATAGTGGCGGTGTTGGCGTCTTTTATTGAGTCCCAAGCTCTACCAAAGGCTAACTCCATTGCCAGGTGCCAAGGTCTACCCTCTCTAATTTCTTCTTTGTATCTCTCAAAAATTAGAATATTACTGTCAACTGCCATACCCACTGAAAGGATAAAACCTGCAATACCTGGCAGCGATAACACCACTGGAATTATTTTGTAAACTGCGAGGGTGAATACACCATATAGCAATAAACTAAGTGAGGCTACTAGGCCTAGTTTGCCATAGTAAAGTGACATAAATAGCATGACCATGGATAAGCCGATAATTCCAGCAATAACACTCTTGCGAATTGATTCCGCGCCTAAAGTGGCGGGAATATTTTTTTGTGAGATGATTTCAACTGGCACTGGAAGAGCTCCTGCGTTAAGCTGAACGGAGAGGGCTTTCGCTTCATCGGGGGTAAAGTTGCCGGTGATTTGTGCTTGCCCGCCGGTAATTTCTGCTTGAACAACAGGCATGGTAATTGGCTGACCATCAAGCAAAATGGCGATGGGCTTTTGGATATTCTCCTTGGTGAGTTTGGCGAATTTTTCCCTACCTGATTCCTTGAAGGTAATTGCCACTGCCGGAAGTCTATTATCAGTTTCAAATGTAACTTGAGCTAGTTGTAAGTCAGCCCCAGTCAGTCCTGTGGGTTCAAATCCGGTGAGAGTGCCAGCATCTGTGGCGGTTTTGCCTGGAGTGATGACTGGAAGCGCAAACTCTAGAGAAGCAGTCTCTCCGATTAGGGTAACTGCCTGCATGGTGTCGGTTACTCCTGGCAGCTCAACAATAACTCTTTGTTCAGTACCTGACAGGGCGGTTTTTACAGTAGCCTCTGATACACCAAACATGTCGACCCTTCTTGCAACAACATTTTTAAGAGACTCAAGGGCATTTTGCTGGTTTGCAGAATCTATTTTGGACATATCTGCCTTAAGCGTAACCTGAACACCTCCTTTGATATCTAGGCCTTGTTTCAGTTCGATTTCTTTACTTAGATCAATTGATCCTATCTTTAAATCCAAATATGGGCGGTTGAAAGAAAGGTTTAGGTCTTTACCGAGCACCTTTCCTGAAAAGAATATTTTTGCCGGCAATACAATATATAGAGAGATTACCACTAGAACAAATATGGAAAAGATTGATTTTTCTAGTTTACCGATTTTCATATCTTTTGGATTATAAACTTTTTTGCTTTTTATTTGGTATTGGTTTTAGGCCTAGTGTGAGCTGATGGCTGTCAGGAAAACTGATTAGGAGCTCGTTTGTCATACTTAGAGTCACCTCTGCATGATCTCCAGCTTTTAGTGAGAGGTTTTTGACAATTTCTGAAGGCAGGGTAATACCGATAGAGTTGCCAACTTTTAATATCTTTTGTCTATACATAGACTATTGTGCTAGCTGCGATTCGTCACCAATAAGCAATACTTTCGGTTGAAGTAGCACTTTGATGATAAATGGATCGAAGTGATCTCTGCGGTATTGAAACTCATCTTCAGTCATGACAGAGTAGTTTATTTCGGTTTGAAGTTGTTTTTCGACCTGCTTAACAATTTGAGCAACTTGAGGCATGAGAAGTTTTCCCACGATTAAAAGGTCAACGTCTTCTGGGGTTCTGACTTCAGACCTTAAGAGTTTCTGTGACATGAGGGCAAATTTAACATAGCCCAATTTGTTTTTATTTTTGATGATAAATCTACCTGGCCCGGTGGATTTTGCCACTAAGTTGGAAATTTCAGAAAATAAAGGGTAGGCAGTGCGGATATGGTAGTAAAGACGATTACCTCGCTTCTCACTTTTTAGTAAACCAATATTTTGAAGGTGAAGCAGCTCTCTTCTAACAGCATTAATTTCTTCCTTTGTGGCTCTTGTTAGCTGTCTAACATAGAACATCTCTTTGGGCTGCGAGAAAAATACCTTTAAGAGCTTAACTCTTACTTTGGAGATGATTAAATCTGATAACTTGGCCATTTTTTGGGCAGGCCTAGCTAATTTTTATTGATACTCGACCTTTCCACCTAGCGGTAGAATCTCTACCCAAACTTGCCCTGGTAGAAGTGTAACTTCTTTGCCAGCTTTGTCGGTAAAGATTGTTCTGGATGCTTGTTTGGTCTTTTTCCATTTGATTTCGGTAGCGGTACCACCCTGAAAGAGTATACCAGTACCTTCGGAGATTACATTGTAGAAGAGATGCTTGTGTTCATCCAGAGGACCCTCTTCTTTGGCGTACTGAACAATGACTGCAGAGGCTTGAATCTGCGAATTGGTATCAAGGTCGACATGAGGCTGGCCACCTTGGTTTCTTAGGTATGCTTTTTTGGTAGCGTCGTATTTCCACTCAACAGTGAAGTCTTTGTAATTAGCCCAAAAATCGAATTTTATATTATTAGCCGATGTCCCTTGAGGAACAAATTTTGAGTCAAATTTCCAGGATTTGAATCCTGTTAACCATCTACTATCATCGGCCATTTTTCCAGTGAAACCTCTTTTTTCAGCTTCTCTCCAGGCTGCGGGAAGTGATCCTACCATAGTGTGCTCTGTGGCTAGGATCTTATCGGCTCCAAGACGGTTGTAGTCTCTGAGAAGCACTGGATAACCTATATCGGAAGTGGTATCGAAGTCGTTTCCCCTTGGCTTTCTCCATCCCATTTTTGCTAATTCTTCTATAGCCATGGCTTTGGGGTTGGTGGTGCACTGCTTGGTACCTTCGTTTCGCGAACAATTTGCACCACCGACATGCATGTAGATTGGCTGATTGTATTCTGCAGCAAGATTTACGAAGTAAATTCTGGCACTTCTCACTGGGGCGACTCTAGCGACATCTGCTTGGGCACCGCAATAGAATACTCCCATAAAGCGAGTGATCCCGCCTTCTGCAACTGCTTCATACACAACATCTGCCAGAGAGAGACCTGATTGAGGTCTGGATTCAAGATGATTTTCAATCATTGCTAAAACTGGTCGCTTGGTTTCCCATCTTTCTTTCTCTGTTTTGGAGAAAAGGGCACCATTTATTGGGCAAATTTCTGTTTTTGGTTCGTTGGCAAACTGAGAGAAGGACCCAGTTTTTTCACCGCTACCAGAGATTGAAGGAGAAGAGCCCTCTTGGCCAGCGAGAGGTGACATAAGACTGGTGTTTGATGGAGTAATTGCATAAGTAATGCCCGCAGAGACAAAAAATGAAAGAATGAGACCAATAATTATTTTTGGAGACATTTTGGTTGATGATGACTAATTATTTATTACTAAGTGCTCGTTTTATAACAGCAAGCTCTTCTTTGGAGAGCACAACTTCACCTTCAGGCTTACCACTTTGCAAGCTTTTGGCATAAAGGCGGGTGTTTTCTCGGCTATGTAATGAGCTTATCACAAAGCCATTGTTGTTTTCATCAAGTAGACACATTGAAAAGCTTTGATCGCCACCAGTGTCGGTGAAAGGGTTGAACCTGACGAAGCCAAGCTTTTGGAAATGGTCTTTGTTCTGTTCGATTTCTGATTTCAAAGATTCTTGGAGTTTGTTTATGGATTCAGAATTTGAGTCTGATAAAGCAATTAGGTGATTTAGTGAGGAAATGAGATCTTTTTTCGATACACCGTTGGTTAGATTTCTGTAATGAGTATGGAGCTTAAACAAAAGAACAGTGAGGACTAGGGACCAAACAAATAAGACTGCACAGATTAAATAAATTGGTTGCATAGCTTATCTATTCTAATACAAATATGATTATTCATGCGTGTTATATACTTGGGGTATGTCGAAGGAGAGAAAAACAAGAAAAGAGAAAATAAAAACCACAGAAAGAAGGATAAATACCTTCAAAGTTCGGGAGGAGTGGCTAGAAGTAAAACCTGAAAATCAGAGCGAAAAATCAAGCCTTTTGCCAAAAGTAAATCTTTCTTATTTGAGACTGGACTTGACAAAGACATTTGTGCTTACTATGCTTGTCCTAGCCTTGGAGATAGCCTTGTGGCAGTATTTATCCAAGAATTAAATAAAAGAAAGGGGGTGAATTATTGAATGCAGATTTATTGTGTAAAGTGCAGAGCCAAGAAAGAGGTTTCAAATTTTGAAAAGGTTACCATGAAAAATGGTAAACCAGCTGTTAAAGCTGTTTGTCCCTCATGTGGCACTAAAATGTTTAAAATCGGTGCTGCTTAAAGCACACCATTTCCAAAAAAACCAAGCAAGTGAAAATGAGCTTGGTTTTTTGGTGGAGATTATTTTGACTTGAAGTTCTCGTATGACTCTTCTAGAACTTTTTTGATCAAGTCTTTTGACCCTAAACCAAATCCAAGTCCGAGGGCGAGCGAAATAGTGGCGACAAAACCAGTGAAGATAACCTCAATAAAGCTTTGAGCGATTCCAAGCTGACTGATAGCTGCGAGGACGGAAACTATCATTACGGTATAACTAACGAATTTGCCCATAAAACGACTTACAGACACATCTACGCTCCCCAGAGAGCCCTTTACCACTTTTTCCAGGACACCAGCTAAGATAACACCGATAAGCAAAATTATTACTGCTGCAAATAAATTGGGAATGTAAGAAAGGATCGTGCTAAGGAACGCGGTAACTGTGGTAAGACCGAGGATGTTTACACTGGCCATGAAAAATAGTGTAATGATTGCCCACCTAACCACTTCACCAATAACTACTTCAATTTTTTCAGTAATCTGGGCATTTTTTAAAAATTCTTTTATTGCAGGATTGGTGAACAGAGAGTCCAGTTTGGTAACTTTAAGAAGCTTGACGGTGAGAGACTTAGCCCAACCTGAAAGTAACAAACCTACTAATAATACCAATAAAGCTCCAAGTAAAACCGGAATAAACTGAACTATCCCACTAAACACTTGATTCACGGCCACTGAAAAGGAGTCTTCAAAGGTGTAATACGCGTTATTTGTCATATAAGGGAATGATAGAAAAAAACCGAAGATAAGTCAAACTCTTTATAAAATTACTATGGGTTGTTTTTATCTCTTATTTCTGTTAAGATATTATTGCTTCTGATTGCTGAGGGGAATGCTCGGGCAACCGAGAGGAAAGTCCGGACAGCTAAAAGGCAAGGTGACTTCGGAAACGGAGTCTCTGTAATAGAAATATTACGGACGCGATAGGGCCACAGAGACGATTAATGTGAAACGCCTCGCAAGAGGATCCTGCAGTAGAAATATTGCAGGAGCGGTAACCCGCCCTGCTGCAATCTCCGAACTGGGATTAAGGTGCCTTTTCCATCCCTAAAGTGAGAGCATAGATAGATATTCCTCCTAGACAGAATCCGGCTTATACAGGATCAGAAGCCCCCTTAGGGGGTTTTATGTTATTTCAGGAATATTGGTTTCTTTGTTTACCCTAATGTGTGAGAGTACAACTCTGGCTGAGAGTATAAGTGGAAGGATTATAACTGCAAGCATAGGTCCTCCAAGCCTCAGCCCGATCATAAGAGCAATAATAGTGATGACAGGATTTAATCCGATTGTTTTTTGCATTATCTTTGGAACTAGTAGATTGTTTTCCACTTGTTGAACGATGATAGAAACCACCAAAGCAGCAATTGCATGTGTTGGAGATATTGAGTATCCAATCAAAACCGCAGGGACAGTGGCAACGGTAGGTCCGATATTGGGTATCAACTCTAAAATTCCAGCAATGACTCCTAGAGCTACAGTATCAGGAAGACCGATTATTAAGTAGCCTAGGTAACTTAAGAGACCCACTGAAACCATCAATAAGATTTCTCCTCTGACCCAGTTTCCAATTTGTTCCTCTAATTTTTTAGTGATTCCAAAATATCTATCACCTTTGTTTTTTCCAAACCAAAACTCAAAGTATTTGGGAAGATTGTGGAGGTCTTGAATCATGTAGTAGCTAATAACAATGACTGCGAAGGCAGTGAGGATTCCTGATGCAGTGCCCACGGCTAGACGATAAAACTGTGATGGGAGAAAATTAAGCTGGGGTAAGATTTCTGACATGTCGACCTGACTGGGAAAGAGATTGGATATTATTCCAGGAAGCTTTGAAAGGAAGGACGTCGTTTGCTCTGCAAGAGGTGCTGCGATAGAGGCAGCAGACACGATAATGATGGTGAATACAGATAAAAGGATAGTGATTGAAGAAAGAGCTCGTGGAATGCGTCTTTTCTCAAGCCAGTCGACTACCGGACAGATTGCTAAAGTTATGAGAATGGCAATAAATACTAGGAACAGAATGTCGACAATGTTGGCAAAAAACCTGACAATTAGTAAGGAAAATAGGATCCAGAAGATACTCGAGAAGGAGATGTCGAATGTAATCTTGCTTTTGTGCTTAAGAGTTTTCATTTAGTATTGAAACTATTTTTTTGGCTAAATCAGATCTATTGATACTTTCATCATACCAAATTATGGATTCCTGCTTCTTAAACCACACCATTTGTCTTTTGGCGTAATTTAATTCTTCGATAAGCCACCTTTCTTTCATTTCGTCCATAGTCACCTTGCCATCAAGATACTGACAAATATCTTGGTATCCGAGTGTGGTTTGGATTTGAGGAGATATTTGAAGATGTTTTTTCCTGAATTCATCTACTTCCTGCAAAACACCCTGACTTATTCTGCTTGATATTCTTTCAGCAATTTTTGATTTTAATGAGTCTGCTGAAATTTTTAGACCTACCCAGATATATTTATATCTTTCAGGAGTAACAGGAGTCCTGTGCTCACCCTGATTTGACGCGATCTCAATTTTTCTGATCAGCCGCCTTGGGTTGTGGATATCGGAGTTGTTTAGCTGGGAGTAAGTTATTGGATCGAGTTTTTGTAGTTTTTCCTGAAGTCTTTGAATGGAGAGATTTTCCATTTCACTTCTAAGTGAGTTATTTTTGGGAACATAGATTAAATCTAGACCGGAAGTTAACGATTTAATAAAAAGTCCAGATCCTCCGACCAAGATTATCTGCTTCCCAGACTTGAAATCATCATCTATCAGTTTTTTGTATTTTTTTGAAAAGATGGCGAGGTTTTGCTCCTCATCTGCTTGGAGATCGTCTGCCCCGTGATAAGAAATTCTACTCTCAAGAACTGTGGGCTTGTCTTTCCCTGAGAGAATTGTTAGGTTTTTGTAATTTTGCCTAGTGTCTACTGATATTAGACTTACTGGATGATTAAGTAGTTTGGCTACTGACAGAGCCAGAGAAGTTTTGCCTGAAGATGTAGGACCCACGATGCACAGTATTTTTTTTGACATAGCTAAGGGACGATAGGTCTTTGTGACAGATTATCTTTATTAATAATCTTGTCGAGAATTTCCCAACGATCTTTTTTAGTTTTGGCTGATACATCATCGGTGAAAATCTTATTCGAGACCGTGCCGGGACGGGGAGAGTATCTGGCGACAAATCCAATCTTAAAACCAACTTTCTTCGCCAGATCAACTGTATCTTGAAAATCAGCATCTGTTTCACCAGGGAAGCCAACAATTATGTCTGTCCCAAAAACCACTTCGGGAATTTTTGATTTTATCTTTTCTATGAGACGAAGATAGTCTTCTCTGGTATATCCACGATTCATTAGTTTAAGAATTCGATTACTACCTGATTGAACGGGTAAGTGAATAAACCTATCGATTTTTTCATTGGAAGCAATTTCATCAATTAACTCATCCCAGAAATCCCAAGGATTAGCTGTAAAGAATCTAATGGTTTTGATTTGTGGAATTCTTGAAATTTCTTTAAGTAAAGTAACAAAAGGAGGAGTCCCTGTGGGTTTTTTATACTGACTTGGAGTGGTAGGAACATCCGAAGCGTTGTGGGTAGACATGTACAACTTTCTTAAGCTGATTCCATCTTTTTCAAGACCAAAAGAATTTACATTTTGCCCAATCAAAGTGATTTCACTAAAGCCATTGTTGGCCAGCTGGGTGATTTCATCCAAGATTTCCCCTAAAGGTCTGGATTTTTCTCTACCTCTTGAGTAAGGGACAATGCAGTAAGTACAGAATGAATTGCATCCTGATGAGATTGGCACTAAAGCCCTGTTTTTATCTTTTCTAACAGCCTGTATGTTGAATCCTACTTCGCTTATAGGCAAAACTTCATCTACTGCAGGAAGGAGCTTATGAATCTCTTTATCTCCATGGTGAATCATGCATCCAGTGAGAATTATTTTGGGCCTATTAAGGGGGAAGTGCTTATTTATGTTGAGAATCAAACCAGTTACCCTATCCTCTGCAGCTTTTCTAACAGAACAGGTATTAATGACAATTTCGTCAGCTTTTTTCCAGTCTTGAGTTTCGGTAAATCCACGAGAGACATAATCACCGAGCAGTCTTTCTGAATCGGCCTTATTAGCTTGGCAACCAAGCGTCTTAATGAAAACCTTTGGCATTACCAGACTTTTTTCTTCAAAGGCTTGCCAACATGAAAGTTGATTACCTTGTGACCTTTGACAATTTGTCTTTTGTTTTCGTTTCCGAATGGAACTACTTGTTTGTCTTCTACCTTACTTATATAGAATGTTCCGAAACCAGACACCACAACTTTGTCTCCCTTGGCAAGAGCAGTAATCATCTCATCAAAGAATGTGTCAATTGTTTCTTTTACAGCTTTCTTGGTAAGGTGTACTTTTTTGGAAACGATGTTGGTAAGGGCTTGTTTGGTCATTTGTTAATTTAATAGGGCAGTCTAATAATAATTAGTTGATGTTACCACTAATTCAATAATTTTATCAACTAGCGATTTCTGCAGCTCTGGTTTCTCTTATAACATTAACCTTGACTGTGCCAGGGAAAGTCATAGTGTTTCTAATTTCATCTCTTATGGCTGTGGCTAATATTGGTAGCTGTTCGTCTGAGGCTTTTGTTGGATTAACAATTACTCTAATTTCGCGACCAGCTGAGATAGCATATGCCTCATCTACTTCAGGGTGTTTTTTGGCAATTATTTCAAGCTGTGAAATTCTCTTGGCATATTCCTCTGTGTTTTCGTGGCGTGCACCTGGTCTAGAGCCAGAAATTGCATCGGCAATATAAACGAGGATCGATTCAACTGACGAAAACTCTTCATCTTCGTGGTGCTGGGCTACGCAATCAATTGCTGTTTGAGGAAGATTGTATTTCTTTAGTAGATTAACACCTAGCTCAACATGATTACCTTCACCCTCAATAACTTTTCCGATATCATGCAGAAGACAACCAAGACGGACTACATCTACATTAGCACCTACTTCATTTGCCAACTTAATACCAATTCTTGTTTCTTCAAGTGTGTGACTAATCATGTTTTGACCGTATGAAGTGCGGAACTTGAATCTTCCTAGAATCGCTATTAGATCTCGGGGCATGTTGTACACACCGACAGCATGGCATAGTTTTTGACCTTCTTGAAACATGAGCTGCTCAACATCTTTTCTAGCTCTGTCGAAATATTCTTCGATTCTGGCTGGATGTATACGTCCATCTTTAATTAATCGAATTAAAGTAACTCTAGCAATTTCTCTTCTTACCGGATCAAAACTGGATAACTTAACCTCATCAGGTGATTCATCCATGGACACGTCACAACCTGAAACTTTTTCAAAGATTCTAATGTTTCTGCCGTCTTTGCCAATAATTCTTCCCTTTGTCTCTTCATCAGGAATTGGTACTGTAGAGATAGTATATTCAGCAACATAATCAGTAGCTCCAGATCTCATAGCATCGACAAGAATTTCTCTAGCAAGATCTTCAGCCTCACTCTTAGCTTTTTCCTCTGTTTCTTTTATGACTCTAGCAATTTCTGCACCTGATCTCTTTTCAACCTGGGAAATCAGTTCTTTCTTCGCCTGGTCGGCAGTCATCGAAGCGATTTTTTCAAGTTTCTCTGATATAGAGTCCGTTTGAGAAACTAACTTTTGCTTAATTTGTTCGATTTCCTTTTGAGAGTCATCGAGTGAAATTCTCTGTTTTTTGATTTGTTCCTCTGATTGGATTAAAGCTTGTTGTTTTTGAGAGACATTTTTTGAGCGAACCTCAATCTCCTCTAACTGGATTCTTGCGTCTTTTACCGCTTGATCTTTTATTTTGAAGGCTTCGTCTTTGGCTGCTAGGATAATTTCTCTGGCTTGTGACTGGGCTAGAGACTGTGCTTGAGCGATAATCGCTTGAGTGTCCACACTGGGCTGGACGGGAGTGGCAACTGGAGCTGGTTTTTGGATTTTTTCATCCTTGGCTTCGATTTTAGGTTTCTGAGGAACCTCTTTTGTTGAAGTAGATGATCCCGCCTTGAATAGACTAGATTTTAGTATTGATAGAAGTGACATATGGTTTAGCCAAATATTAAAGCTAAACCTAGGAAAGCGCAAAAACTAGACCCTTATGGGAGTAGTGTGTGTGCGACTGGTAAACAAATTGACTTTCATATTATCCAGATGAATCCTAGGTATAGTGATTGTATTTTATTCTGACATGTCTCCTGCGTCAAATACAAGTTTTGTGTGGTGAGGTAGGAATCCTCGGTTTAGTAGCTTAGCGTAGCCTCCAGGCTGGGAGTATAGATTTTTTTTGGTTGAGTAGATATTGGCATATTCTACAATTGCCCCATTATTTTCGTATTCTGAAAGCTGGAGGTCAATTTCTTGAGGATCCGCCCCAAGATTTTTCAGCTTAAGACGAATAATTCTTGGACCCCAACCCTTTTCAAGATTCCTTTGTATGTATTTGCATACTAAATATGAATCATCAAGATATCCCTTGGATTTGATTTCGGCGATAATTTTATTGATATCATCTTTAACCAAACTTAGTTTCAGTTTTAAAACTTGTCTCTGTAACTTAAGCGCAAGAGATCCAGATAAATACGGCTTTAGACCTAGGATTTTATATGCATAAGAAAGGAGATATTTGAAGTCTTCACTATTCTGGTTTGGCTGACTTGGCATTTACTTTCTCCATTACTTCCGCTCTAATTTTTTCAATCAGTTCTGGTCGTTCTGCGAGTATTGCTTTAGCTGACTCTCTTCCTTGAGCTAGAGTTTGACCTTCGTATTTTAGGAAAGCTCCTGCCTTTTCGACCACTTCACAGCTAATGGCGGTATCTAGCAGATCGCCAAGTTTACTGATCCCTCCTACATTTAAGACATCAAACTCGGCAATTTTAAAGGGAGGGGCAACCTTATTTTTGACAATTTTTGCACGGTGGCGAGAACCAATAATTTCTTCACCTTCCTGGATATTGCCAATTTTCCTCATGTCGATACGGACAGAAGCGTAGAATTTGAGAGCTTTACCACCTGTAGTAACTTCAGGATTGCCAAACATCACTCCGATTTTTTCTCTTAGCTGATTAGTGAAGATAACTATGCATTTGCTTTTAGATATCGCGCCAGTGATTTTTCTTAGTGCTTGGCTCATCAATCTAGCCTGCAAACCCATGGAAGAGTCTCCCATCTCTCCTTCAATTTCAGACTTGGGAACAAGGGCAGCCACTGAATCCACCACGACCACATCCACACCGCCAGATCTAATAAGAGTTTCCGCAATCTCAAGTGCCTGTTCTCCATTGTCAGGCTGAGAGAGGAGTAGATTGTCCAGATCAACGCCAATGGTTTTGGCCCTTCCGGGGTCAATTGCATGTTCGGCGTCAATAAATGCAGCCACGCCACCTTGCTTTTGGGCCTCTGCAATGACGTGTAGGGCTACAGTGGTTTTTCCTGATGCTTCAGGCCCATAGATTTCGACTATTCTACCTTTTGGAAATCCACCCACTCCGAGGGCCAGATCAAGACTAATAGCACCTGATGAGATGACTGGAATTTTTTCTGAAACTTTGTCGGATCCCATGCGCATAATAGCACCCTCGCCAAACTGCTTAGTGATTTGCTGCATGGCAATTTTGACGGCAGTAAGCCTGGCATTGTTGTCAGTGATTCTTTCTACTTTTGGCGCTTCTTCCTTGGATTTCTTTGGCATTTTTTCGGGTATTTGGTAACTCTAGAGCCATTATAGACTTTCGGGTTATTTTTGCAATACACTAATTTCTGAGACTGTATGTGTTATTGACACTTGGTCATGTCAGTAGTCCATCTAGCACCAGGAGTTGGGCAGCAGTATTTAACATTGCCACAAGTTTCAACTCTACCAGCAGCATTACAAAGACTGTCGTTTGAGGTGCCATCGGCTTCTGGAGGTGTACAGCTTCTCAAGAC
>CAIQPO010000012.1 GCA_903873735.1 Candidatus Collierbacteria bacterium
AGTATTTTTAGAAAGATTATATGGGTAAAATGATACATTTAAATATAAGATATACATTAAAGACTTATAGAATATGTAAAAAATGAGTTTTTGACATGCTTATATGAAAAAATATGAAAAAAATTAAGTATTTTTTAATGATATTTAGTGTAAAGATACTAAAAATAGGCGGAAAGATGGCGAAAAAGGTAATTATAATACCATTTAGCAGACTAGCAGTAAGAATGCTAGATTAGCTTCAGTATCTAAGTTGGTTGCCGATAGGGTAAAATAGTTTAGATGAGAAGAAAAATATTGGGTGTAAGTGTTGATCTACTTGAGCCTGGTGAAGCTATAGATAAAATTGAAAAGTATGGTTCAAGTATACCAGATAGATACTTTGTGGTTACAGCTTATAGTGAATTTTTTGTGTTGGCAAATAAAGATAAAGAATTCATGGATGTAATCAATAAGGCTAACTTGGTTACTCCTGATGGGGTGTCGGTTTTAGCGGCAGCAAAGTTTATTGATTTGTTTGATGGGTCAAGTTTGATAAAAAAACTGTTTGGTGGTTTGCATGTTGGTAGTTTGGTTTTCAGGGGAAAGGTTGGGAATACTGTTACTGGAGTTTGGTTGTTTAATCAACTGTGTGAAATAGCCGCAAAGAAAGGAAAGCGAGTTTTTCTGCTTGGAGGTTGGAATGGAGTGGCCTCAAAAGTCACCAGAATACTCCTAAAACGGTATCCAGATTTGGAGATAGCATATGATGAAGGAGAAAAACAGGTGGGAACTGACCTGGAGGTGAATGAAAGGGTAATTTCAAAAATAAATAAATTTAAACCTCATTATTTATTTGTGGCATACAATCCAGTTAAACAAGAAAAATGGATTGCTAGACACTTAAACAGATTGAGTGTTGGAACTGTAATTGGCGTGGGTGGAACTTACAATGAATTCGTGGGTGATTTACCTGGTGCTCCCCGGTGGGCGAGAAAGGCTGGGTTAACCTGGGCGTGGAGATTGGTGCTAGAGCCAAAGAGATGGAAGAGAATCTTAAGAGCAGTGATTGAGTTTCCTTGGTTGGTATTTAAGAGCTGCTGATTTATTATAGGTTGACAGCTGAATTGTAATCGTTTATACCATTCCGATATCGTATCGCACATTTCCACTTTAGTTCTATCTTAGAAGCCTGCTGGATAAAACCACGGGTTCCGCTTAAAAACGGAAGGAGGTTCGTATGTACAAGCGAATTTCTGGTTTCTTGTCGCTCATCTTGGGTTTGTCACTGGTGGTGATGTCGTTTATTCCGGCATCTGCCAGCGGAATGCAAACCATTTGGGCGAAGGCTCTTAATGATCACGAGTGCAATGATAGTGAGTGGCACTTTGTGATTACTCAAGTCAGCGAGGAATCGCTGGCTCCTGGTTCAATCAACGTGAGCTGGGCCAATGGTGCTGGCGAAACTGTCCCCCTCGATAAGTTCACCGGCGGGACGGCGCATTACTCGACGAGCTCAAATTTGGGCTCGACTGTGACGTCTGCCTCGGCCGAAATCTATTCCGAGTGGAGTGGGCAGTTTAACCTGAGCCATGGTCCCTGCAACAGCAATGCCACCCCCACGATTGTTATTCCGACCAATACTCCGACCGAAGTGGTGGTGACGCTGTCTCCGACGCCTGAGACTCCTACTGCGTCTCCAACGCCCGAAGTGACGATAACACTCACGGTTACGGCCAGTCCCACCGGCGAAATTACGGTGACGTCTTCGCCGACGCCTTCCGAGACGCCGACGCCGACTTTGGTGGTGTCAGTCACTCCTACCCCGACCGGTACGGTGGTGACTGTGACTTCGTCGCCTACGGCTACACCCACAAAGATTATTCTGACTGGGACGCCGACGCCGACTACACCTGCGGGAACTGCTACTCCTACCAATCCTCCGCCCACGGTAACGCCGACCACGCCTGCTGGAACCATCACTCCTACCTCAACGCAGGTAATCGTGACGGCCACGCCTACTACCCCCAGTACCCAGGTTACCCTGACCCCGACCAACACCCCGAAACCCCCGCAGACCGGCTTCATTGAAGACGCTGCTTCTGGCCTTGGTTGGTTGCGCTGGCCTGGCTTGGGTTTTTCCGTTTTGGGCATCGCGCTGATGTGGAAGAAGAAGGACGAATCCGTTCTTTCTGTCTAGTTTGTTTGTTTGGGTTGGGGCCTTGTGCCCCAACCCATTTTTTTAACCACATTGGAGGTTGATGATGACGAGGCTAGGGAAACTGGTCTTGGCGGTATGGATTATTGGTGCTTTTCTTATGGTAATTCTAACCATCTTGATTCTTGCATCATGGATGAAACCCAAGAGTTCGAACAATCCATCTGTAGATGTCTCTGGTAGCTATTCAGTTGTACCGGAAATTGTGGTTTCAAAGACCCCTCCGGCAATAGTGACTCCTCTCTTTACTCCAGCTGTACAGATTTTTACTCCGACACCACTGCCACCTACACCCACAGCAACACCCTTACCCCAATCTTTAACTACCTGATTCAGAATCAGGTGAGCCTGTCAAACGGATTGCCTTTGGCAATAAAGATTGAGCGACCCGATGGGAGAGTGCTAGTATCATCGTGGGCTGTCCCATTTGGATACCGAGGAGATGTGGATGTAGATGACCTCTTCAGCCCTTACAAATCATCGGTTTATTCATATGAGGGTGAGAGTCTTACTACTTGGGCACATTCTGGCGTTATCGACGACAAGTACCTGTTTGCCCAGTCCTGGGTAGCCAATATACGCTTTACTGATGAATGGAAAACCAGGACGATTGAACAAGCAAACGAGGAACTTGCCAAGTATATGGGTTCAGTAGTCGAGGTTTGTCAGATGACCAGCTTCGATGAGAAGTATCTGATGCGTAACTACTCCGGTACCTGTGAGGGGTTAACTCAGAGATTTGAAATTGTGGCAGCAGTGATTGTAATGAAAGATGATGTGCCACAGTATGAAGCATCGGTGATGACTCTGAACTCATTCCTAGCAGAGAGATATCCGGAGTCCGGCTTTGTTCAGTACAGAGATCTAAGAGGTGAGTCTTGGACAATATCCACTTGTGTTGGTCAGTTTCACGACCAGAAGCGACCAGTTGGCGATGATACCAAGTCTTATCTGTTTAACCGTCTGATATTTGGATTGCGATTGATTGAGGAGCCGTAAGGCTCCTCTTTTTTCAATAGGAGTATTTCTATGCCCTTTTCTCCAGCAATTTTTATTAGAGCATGGGAGAGAGTTGGAGGGGTGTGTGAGATGTGTGGAGAAGATATGACAAAGGTTTCGAGAGAGACCAGGTCTGCTAGATTCAATATTCATTCTGCCACTTCGCTGCACTTAGTAAAAGATGAGGTTGATTCAAGTAGCTGTGTAGTTACAGATCCACCTGAAAAGTTTGAGTTTTTAAAAGGCAAGAAGCTTCCGATCAGAGGTTTTAGGTCGTTTGAGATGGAGAGAGAAGATGATGGTTTTTGTTTGTGTCACTCTTGCCACCAAGAAATTCACACTGCGGCTCTAAGAATAACTAAACTAAGAATACCTGACCATAAAGGTAAAAATCCTTCGCCAGAAATTTTGGAGAGTGTGACAATTTGTAAAATTAAGTTGGGAAAGAGTAGGGACCGCCCGGATTAATATCCGGGTTTTTTATTACCTATTTGGGGTAGGATTTATGCCTAGAAGCCAGAGGATGGATTCTTTTCTGTATCTTCGGTCGCCTCTGGAGTTTATTCTTATGGCTGGAAGTTTACCTCTTTTGCCCCAGCGTTTGATGGTAAGAACAGAGACGCGTAGGAGTTGGGCTGCTTCGGAGACGGTGAGTAGGTCAGGAAGGTTGTTGAGGTCAAGTTCTTTGGTAACTTTTGGGGTTAGGTTTTGGTTATCCATTTCTACTCTTTTTAGTGTGTTTTTATTTTATATCTTAATATACCTCTTTGATATGGAAGATAACAGATTGATAATAGAGAGTCAATAATTAATTTTATTTGAAAAACCTATAGTATTGTGGTATACTTTTAAGGTTCATTTAAAACAAATCATTTAATAGAAAGAGGTGTGGAAATATGTGCATCTTGGAGCTTGATGGATTGTGTGGTACTCAGGTGAGAATCCTAAAGGATCTCGAGGATGGAAGAGAGCATGCATGGCCACATTTTTTCTGTCATGATCCACGCCAACTTGACGGAAACATCACCAGATGGAATGACATTCATGGGTTGCTAGACGATCCATTTGTCATGGCATTCCTCCAGGGAGCGGCTTATGCACTTCAGATGACTCCAGCATTGGTACAAACTCTGACAATGGAGTATCCCACCGAGGTTGGTTTTGAAGGGATTGCTGATATCTCAACCGGCGAACATGAAGTCCAGATGGTCAATCGCAGAGGACAGTTGGTTCAGGTGGTTCGAGAAAAACCCGGTAAAACTAAACTTTTGACGTTTTATTTTTCTTTTCGTGACAATTGCTGGTACATTGGAACAGTTTATGCAGGTCCTGCCAGCCCATCATTTAAGGACACTGATTGGTGGTCGAAACATGCTTTCTATGACATGAGAGAAGTGAGTGAGGAGTGCTAAGGCACTCCTTTTTTTGTGTCTAGGCGGTATAATATGGGACACGTTCTTTAAAACAACTAATCTTTTCTGGAGGTATGTATGGCTGATAAATTTCAACTTGGTCGTTTGGGTGAGTCGTCTGAACATTATGCCAGCATCATTGATGCATTAAACAACGGGACCAGATTTGTGGTGACTCTTCCCACCTTGGCAGTGACTGAAGAAAGTCATCAAACAGTGGTGACGATTGTAGATTTATTTGAATCAAGAGTGATCGTAGCTACCGGTGAGAGCATGTCTTTGTTCTTGCTCATGGACGCTGCGGGCGTGGATTTTCCGATTGAAAGAGATGGGGGATGCTTGGTTGATTTTATGTCCTGGTTGGCGTCAACTTTTTGCCGGCAGTATGCCGGGGTCATTGAAGTTGATGGCGATCCTGACATGGTACTGGTCAAGCAGCTTATTGACTCAGGTGACGGTCCTGACTTGGTTTTATGGATAGGGAAAGGATACTCATCGCTCATGGTCTTTGATCCATACGATTGCATCTATCGTGTGATCGAGACTTGGATTGAGGGGTATTGCTCTTTTGTTCCTGGTGATATTCAAGCCGCTGTTGACTCAATCATGGATGTAAAATTGTACGCCTTGATAATTGGTTTGCGACAAGCAGCGGGGGAAAGTAAGCCGATTTGGTTTGAAAAGATTAGCCGTTATATGGCTCCGTAGGATATTTGATTGTTATTGACCCGCCCTTGAGGCGGGTTTTTGATATTTTGTATTAAATGTGATATTATATAGGTTATATTACACCTTAAAATCTTTGTTTCCTGATACTGGAAAATATTCCAAGTAACATTGGAGGAGGATCTGTTTATGGAGACTGAAACTATCGGTTTGACCTGGTTTATGTTGGCCTTGATTGTGGCGGGCATTGCCCAAGGGAAAAACCGCTCTGGCCTAAATTGGTTTATACTCTCGGCTCTGTTTGGGCCGTTTGCTTTGTTTTTCGTGGTGTTCGCAGACAAGTGCAAGTGCAAGTGCTGTGAGTGCCATAAGGAGAAAAAGAATGGTGCATGAGTCGTCAATTTCTTATCGGAAGATTTTTTCGCCATTCCGGGGAAATATCTTCCAAAGAATATTGAAGTTGTGGATTATTCCTTGGTGGCCCAGATTGGAGATCTTTCTACTCACTCTTTTGGGTGTCGGCGTATTTAAGTATGTGCTGATGAACACCATCGGCCGTGTGGGAAGGTACTCACAATACCAGACTAATTACCACATTGGCCGGATGAACATGAACAACCTGCTTAAGTTTGCCACAAATCAGACGATGTTTAATGAAGGTTGGCATATCTTCGCCTTTGTGGTTACCAACCTACCTTACATCTGGAGGGCCTTCGCTACTGGCGACACGAGTGGCTGGTTCTTCTGGTTTGTGATGGGATTTGGTCTTCTCAATATCTACTGTGTTTTGCTTCAGAGATACAACCGAGCAAGGTTGGTACTCGCTATCGAGAGACTGGCCAGTAAGGGGTATTATCCGGACGAGCAGTACAGCAACTGGCTTGCCTTGGATATTCCTATCAAAGAAACAGAGTACACTTGGTAGAGTTAGCGCTCCTTTACAGGAGCGCTTTTTTTGTCAAAAAACTCCCCGGTAAAGGGGAGTTGTGGATGCTTAGCTGGGCATGTATGACTTAATTTTCTTGACCAGAGGTAGAAGGCGATTGACATCGAAGGAGCTGACAAGTGTATTGATCTTTTGTTCAGCCTCGGTGACGCTATCAAGGAACTTGACCCATTCTTGATAGAAGGTGGGGTCAGCGCTTTCTGCCGATTCTAACTTCTGGCGCAGTTTGGTCCAAGTGACGAGATTGGCACGTTTGATGGTCGTGATCTCGTCGTCAACCTGGCAGAGGGTGTTATGGTCTGCTTCAAGTTCTGGCAGATAGCCTTCGACTTCCGCGACCATCTTCAAAATGCGTTCAGCCCCAAAGGCTGTGGCAGAGGGGTCGGTGAAGCCGAGTTTGTTGATGCAGTTTTGCGCCAGGGTAATTCGATCCTGGGTGAGGCTGCGGGTCATTCTGCGACGCATAAGATTGTCTGCGTGATTGCTGGCTACTTGCAGTGCCTTGTAGCAGATCCAGGTTGTAATAGTGGTGTTCATGAGAGCAGAAGCGCCGGTACCCAGTTCGGGGTAGGTAACCTTGGAGCGAATCCGATTCATGTGTGTACCAAGTGGTGTAGACCAGAAGTGGCGGATGTTGGTGTACGTAGCGGCCACGTAGGTAGCGGCGACCACCATGGGGAGCAGAACATCGTTTGTGTAGCCTGGATTACACCAGAAGTGAAGAACAGTATCCTTGTCGCGGTCGCGATCGAAGATACCCAGGTCGCTCATCTGGCTCATGACTTCCCAGACCAGCGAAGTAACAGGACGGGTGGCTGTGACTTGAATCCCAGGGAGAGTTGTTTTGTCCTCTCCTTTGCCAAAAGTTAACTCAACAATCTGAACAGCGGGTTTGATATTAAGGTTCATCTTTTCTCCTTAAAATGGAAAGATGGGGGTGGAAGTCTGCTTGGGAGCAGCTAGGTGCATATTATACTGTATATCAATAAAAACCGCCCCTGTTGAGGGCGGTAAGTTAGCGAAAGTTAACGACAATGACCGAGCCTAGTTTCCTGTGCTCGGCAATAAACTCTAAAGCATCGACACACTTGAATTGAGTGCTTAAGCCACTATCTAGCACAGTAATCGAGTCCGATACAACGCCAAACTGCTCTAGAAATTTTACCTGGCTATCTACGGTTTTATTTTGAGTAATTGAAATGACAAGATACCCATTAAGTAGCCCAATTATTGTGCGGTTGGTGATGGTTGAGTCATTTTTATAGAAACTAGGCTTGAGCCCTGATATCCCGGCAACTGAAGAGGAGGTACCTAATGGAAGATCTTGGTAGGTGAAGTATGTGCCTTGGTTAAGGATTATTCGACCGGAGAACTCTCCGTCTTTCTTTCCAGTAATAATGTTTGATGAGGATATTAAGGTAAGAGTGGGAGTTCCGTCTGGTTCAAAGAAGCCTCCGTTGAAGACACATTGAGGGTTGGATGCATGATCAAAGTGTCGATATAGTGTTTGAAATTGATTTTGAACTTCAAAGGTGTGAGTGGTTGGGTTAACGAGGAAGAGGTAGTTATTGAGATTGGTTTGGTCGTGGTAGATTTTTATACCTGTGCTGGTATTGGTTTCTTGCCATCCTTGTTGTGAAATTGTGATGATATCTGGAGGAGAAGACTCTGATGCGGACACAAGTAGAGGATCGTAGCCTCCTTGCGGGGAACTCTGTGTCGGGGGTGTATAACCAGTAGATCCAATATTTAGGAACCCGTTAGCGCATCCGGAGAGTAGGGACAAAACTATGACTGAGAAGATAATTTTATTAAGTTGGCTGACTGTCATGTTGACTCCGTGTTAAAGTTCTGTGGCCTATATTATACCAAAAACCCGCCTATTGGCGGGTAATGGCTTGAGTATCAAATAAAGATTATTTGAGCTCGACTTTGGCTCCAGCTTCCTCGAGTTTCTTCTTGGCAGCTTCGGCATCTTCTTTCTTGGCGCCTTCCAAAACGACTGCTGGGGTTTTCTCAACCAAGTTTTTGGCTTCGACTAAACCTAGGTCAGTTTTGATTTCACGGACAACTTTGATGACACCAATTTTGTTGGCACCAGAGTCAGTGATAACGACGTCAAATTCGGTCTTCTCTTCTACAGGAGCTGCGGCGGCGGCACCGGCGACGGCACCTGCTACGGCTACTGGAGCGGCAGTAACACCGAATTTTTCTTCTAATGCTTTGACTAGTTCAGCTACTTCCAATACTGAAAGCTCACTGACTTGGTCGACTAGTTTTTGGACTTTGTCTGACATTTTGTTTTAATTTTTTAATTACTAATTAATAATGAGCAATTATGATAGCTTGTCCTTGAGAGCAGAAAGACCGTAGACCAGATTCTGGATAGGAGCATTGAGCTGGCGGACGAGTGCTTGAGCTGGGGCTTGTAGTTGGGCAAGTAATTTGGCAAGTAGCTCTTCTCTGCTGGGGAGTTTGGATAAAACAGAAATATCTTTGGTGGTGATAACCTTTCCATCCATAATGCCTGATTTGATGACAAGTTTCTCGTGGTCTTCGGCAAATTTGGAGATAATTTTGGCACCGGCGACGGCATCTTTTTCAGCAAATAGTACTGCGGTTGGGCCTTGGAGGAATGGATTAAGAGTGTCGATGAGATCTGATTTTGACTCTTTGAGAGCTAATCTTAAGATATTGTTTTTTGCCACCAAAAATTGAGCATTGTTTTTAGCAGCTTCTTTTCTTAGCTGGGTTTGTTCGGCAACTGTGAGCCCGGCGTACTCGGTGAGTATGACAGCGGCTGAGTCGTTTAATCCCTTAGTGAGTTCGGCTAGGGAGTGAATGTTTTTTTGGTTTGGCATATTTTGGACTATTTAATTTCTATAAACCCAATAAAAAAGGCACGTATCCAAGCGAGCCTCTAAAGGGTGTTCTACTCGGGGCTTAGTGATCGCCCGAGGTCTTGGAACTTCTACGTATTATATGCTATTTTTTGCTCTTTGCAAGGGGACTTTTGTGAGGGGTAGAAAAGGCATTGGCGGCAATTAAAGTGGTGAGTGGCACCACGATCATGATACCGATAGAGCCGATAAGAGTTCTCACAATTTCTTCAGCAATTATTTCTGGATTGAGGGAGTCGATGCTGATACCGTTTTGATAAAAAAGCATAAGTAGTGGGAGTGAAGCACCAGCATAGACAAGTATAAGAGTGTTTATCATTGAAGATAGGTGGTCTTTGCCAACTCTCATGGCTTTTTTGTAGAGTTCGGTTTTGGATAGGGAAGGGTTGGTTTGCTGCAGTTCAGCTACGATACTGGTTTGGGATATAGTGATATCGTCTAGTACTCCCAGTAAACCAATAATCATTCCCGAGAGAAGTAAACCCCTGATGTCAATTTTATCCATAAACTCAACAGCTACAAAACTAGCTTCTTCAGAGGCAAAACCTGATAAATGAGTGAAGTTTATAGCAAGTTTGGCGAGTATTGAAGTGAAAATGATGCCAATAACTGTGCCTAAAAGTGCAATGTTGGTTTTTTTGTTTATGCCATGAGATAGATAAAAAATGATAGGAGCAATTAGTAGGCAAGTAAGGCTAATATTTAAAACGGGATCCTGACCACTGGTGAGGTTTGGAAGGGTAAATTTAAGCAGGATAAAGAATGAGACAAACATGGAAATGATGGATAAAAGTCCTTCTTTGCCAGCGATGATGATGGCAAGAACTGCAAAACAGATGAATAACATCTTTAGACTATCTACTCGTTGGTAGTCAGTGATGATGAATTCACCATCCTGTTCAGTAAGAATTACTTTCTCTCCCACTTTGTAGGGGGTGAAGCTGGAGAGGGGCTGGCTTTGATGGTTAATGATAACCTCATTTGAGTTACTAAGTTTTATTTTTATCCACTGTGATTGGTTTTGATCTATTTTGGATTGGCTGACAATTTCTACAACCTCCCCGGTAATGGCACTCAGCGTTGGCTTTGGGTTTAGGAATAAGGTGAATAGAATTAGTAGTATAGCTAGCATGGATTAATTTTAACCGATGTCTTTGACGTTAACTGGATTTATCCCATATATGTGATAAAATATGGAGCTTGTAAGTACTTTAATTTAATTTG
>CAIQPO010000013.1 GCA_903873735.1 Candidatus Collierbacteria bacterium
ATCTGTTTCCAAATATTAAAAGCCTCATCAATATCGCTTGTTTCAACCGTAATGGATTGGTTTTTAGGGTTATAGTTTCTGTGCCATAGATTGAGAAGTGCTATGGCTTTTGCAAGCCTAATAACCCTGACAATGTCTCTATGGTTTCTTGGTATAAGTTTCTTACCTTCTGAGAATTTGGTAAATATATAATCCTCCTGTGGAACAATGATGTGTTTAATATTAGCTTCTTTGATTGCTAGAATCCGTTCTGTTAGTTCTATTCTACTTTTGTCCTGATAAATCTCTTTGTTAATTGACAATGAGTTTGACTCTCTGTGTATGGCAGCTTTTACTGATACTGTCAGCTTTTCCTGATTTACTTCTGGAGATAAACTAAAGCTTCTAGTTAATTCCTGCTCGTCAATTTCAAAATTGGCACTACAGAAAATTACGGTAGGGGAGCCAACAATCTTTACAGTTTTAGTCCGTAGTCCAAATTTCTGGTCTTTATCTGTGATTCTACACTCAATTATTTTTTGGTCATGAGATAGAACTGGTCTTAAGAATTGTAATAATTGTGAATGTGGTTGGTCTAGGAATATGTATGCTTTACCTCTCATGTCTAAGTAGAATCCATCATCTTTTTTCACCATTTCTTTGGAGTTGTGAAAGAACGAGGTAGGTGAAGTGTGGGCAAGTTTTATTACTGACTCAGTAGGGAAAAGATTTGATACTTCTTCTGCAAGAAATGTCTTTCCTGAAGATGATTGTCCGCTTAGGATAATATTCACTTGGTCCTGTTCGGTATAGGTTAGAACTAATGACAGAAATATTATTAGTCTGTTTGTGTGGTCTCCTTTAATTGTTAGTCCTAATATATTGTCTACTTCACTTAGAGTAATTGGGGGGAATTTTTGTTTCATTTTTTTGTTTAATTATTGATGTTTTGTAACTATTGTTTTCAAGGCTAAAGATAAGGGATAGAAGCATCTCAGCGTTAATACTTGCCTCAGCTTGATTAATTTGTTTACCAAATACCATTTGGTAAATGTCTTGATATTCACTGATAGCTTCTGTTGGTAGTTTCATGGAGAAGAGCTAAGTGAATAAATTCTCGTCTTTAAGTTCTTTAGTTGTGAGAAAAACTGTTTAGGTTCAACTTGAATTTTGTTTTCCCAAAAAAGATTAATTAAGTCATTTGTTTCTTGATTACTGGGGAAAACAAATACAGCTTTGTTTTTTGATTTGTAGACATTAACAGGGGAATGCCATAACGAAATCGTAGTTGCTAAACAGAGGTCTGTAATTTGCAATGATTCATAATTCTGGTTCATAAAGCAATAATGCCTTTTTGTGAACTGGAATTAAAATGGGAAAACTATGCTAAATTATGGAGTTTTATGGAGAAATCCTAAAACCAATATTTCTATCTGATTCAAAAATACTTGTTGCTACATCTTCAGGAACTTTCGCTTTGATAAGCTCTTGTTCAGCACTTTTTCTATATTTGTGAAGTTCTGTTAATCTGTTCTGTCTTTCTGTGTAGTCTTGGTTTAAATCAAGCTGTTTAGATATTTCTTCATATTTCACCATTTTTCTGGACAAAAGCAGAATAATGAATCTAATTGATTTGGTTTTTTTGTGATAAGTCACTGGTTCGTTGTCTAGATACTGAATTAAATTGTCTCTGGTATTTACCTGTATTCCCTTATGTCTAAAAATATATGGTTCTTCGTTTAAAAACTCTAACAATGCATTAATTTCTTCAATTTCGTCTTTAGAAAATGAACACTTATAGTGGGTTAAGGTTTGATAACTAATGATTTCCTGTATTATTTTTTTGTTTTTAAATATTGTTTTTCCAAGAAATTCTAGAACTGTATTAGTTTCTTCATTTGCAGGTAATGTTGAGATTCTGGTGAGTGGGTTAAGCTCAATGTCCGTTAAGATTTTGTCAATTACCCCCTTAACTAGTTTTTTAGTTTTAGGTCTTAAGTCATTAACAAAGAAGCTTAATTGGTTTTGGTTAATATTCATATCCTATATTTTTTTGTATGACAATAGGAGGCAGTGACTTATTTTACTGCTAGTCTCAACCGCGGGGTTTCTGGGTCCAGCCTCCCAGTCTGGATATATAAAAACTGGGGTGGGGTAGCGTCTTAAACTGACTCTACGAGGACATTAATTTGTTATAAGGAAAATTAGCAAAATTCCCCACTCAAAGAGTGCCTAAAAGGGTAGCAATTCGTCAGAAGATATATTTAATGCTTTAGCTATTTTATAGAGAGTATAGGCTGAGGGCATATATCTACCTACTTCAATGTGTCCAATGTAGGTTCTATAGAATCCAGCACGATAAGCTAAGTCCTCTTGTGACATATCTACATTCTCTCTGGCTGTTTTAAGCTTTTTGCCAATTGCTTGGGCGAGCTTTTCTTTGCTCAGCATCAAACAAATTGTCAGCTTACTCTATGTATTGAACAACGCAGTAAACATAGTAAAATATAAATAAAATGCTTATATGACGGACAAAAAATTAGAATACGAAAAGACAAAAAGAGAGTGGAATTATTTTGGGGAATGGTATTGGTTAGTTTTTGTGTTGGTAGTTTTATCCAGATTGTGCTATCTGTTTTTTAAAAATTATTCATCTGAAATTGCGCTCATGTTTGGTGTGGTGGAGTTTATCTTAAAGTTGGCGATGGTTTTTGTTGTGGGTATCTACTCCTATAGAATTACCAATAAAAAAAGATTTCTTTGTGTTGGATTGCTAGGGGGGCTTTGGGTTGGGTTTGTTCTGAACCTCCTTTCGTATTGGGTGGTTAAGTTTTTATATCATAAGAAACAAGCTGGTCTCATATGAAGAAAACTGGATTTACTTGGGGAACTAGTCTGGACTACCAAGATAAAATTCCAACACAATTCGTAGGTAAGAGCTTTGACCAAGCATGGCATGACGATATAGACCAGTTCAAAAAGCTTGGTGATGATGAAAAATGGGAGATGGCATATTGGATAGAACGCCAAGCTCTTAAAGGTGGTTTTAAGAACGGTTTGTTTATTGGAATACTTTTAGGGTGTTTTGCAACATATTTATTGTTTTTGTTGTTTTAGATATCATCAAGTAATGAGAACTTACAGGATTTTGGTTTTAGAGGATGATTTAGAGACTTTGAGTGTAATAATGGGTGTTTTGAAAAAGCTAGAAGATAAACTATTGAGAGAAGGAGAGAAGAGAGATGTGGCGGTTACCGTATTCTCAGAATATACCCAGGTAGAGGATTATTTGAACAAGTTTGAAGTCTTAAGTTTTGACATAGTCTTGCTTGATAGAGATTGTAAGATGGGAGGTTCTTTTCATGCGCTTGATTTGAACAAAATTGGAAAGGAAAAAGTAATCGGTATTTCTTCAGTTCCTGAATACAACGAGTATCTTAAAAATAACGGAGTATTTAGAACAAT
>CAIQPO010000014.1 GCA_903873735.1 Candidatus Collierbacteria bacterium
TCTCGTGCCAACCTAGCTTGGAGCTCTTCATCAGTTTCCACAGGCGCAGCCAAAACCTCCGCCACCGCAGCAGCTAATGAATCATCCTCCTCCACAAGTACCCTTAAGGTAGGTGCCTCTTCTAGTGCCAATTCTCTTCCTGCGCCAGGCATTGGCTCCACCAAGGTATTATCCGCACCATTTCCGTCTCCAACCTCCATAAGATTATCCAAGTCCAACTCTACCGCACCACCGGCCGTCTCTTGCTTGACTCCCATCAGTTCATCTAAATCAAGTTCAATCGCCTCCCCTGCAGCTTCACCATTGACCTCATTATCTTTCGCTGATCCTTTCTCAGCTTTCAAGGCTTCACCCAAACCTGCTCCGGCCGCATCAGGCTTAAGCCCCAAACTCTGAGTCAAATCATCTAAAGTCACCGTTAATGGCTCATCATCACGTTTTTTTAGCCACATTCTGTCCCTCACCTTTATTCCTTGAGGTAACTCAAGCTCCAAGTCTCTAGTCGACTGAATCACAAAACTATTCTCTTCCTTATTCCAAATCACATAAGTATCAAACCCCAAAGCCAACGCCGCCTCTGCCCCCAATCCCACCTGTCTCCGATTATCTACTAGCACTCGCCCATATTTTTCAGAATCAAAAGCCCATCCTTCTTCGTTTAATCTAAATACTGTCTCAGCAGACTGTTGCACCGCCCTATCTCGATCTACCGACCTATCGAGTAGATTCTTTCCCTTTCCTCTAAAGCCAATCCCCTTAAGCTCTTCATCACTCATCACCCGATAAGGGCTATCAAAACAAACTCCCCATGCGCTATTTGGATCTTTCACCCAAGACTGATAAATCTTAATCAGCTCTTCAAACTGTACAAAATCAGAAAGCCCAGCTAGAGTTCTCCCAGACTGCATGAACATCCTCCTCATTTCTTCTCTATTGTTCTCCAAACCCAACTCTTCTAATCCAAACTCCAAAAGCATCCCATTGTCTTTAGCTGTCACAAAGGCCACAGCTGCTTCAAGCTCCATTTTGGGTTCAATCAACCCACATCTCCACAAGGTGTCATAAACAAGCTCCGCCGCACTAGTATCCGACCTCGAATCACCACCGTGATGATCCATGTACAGTGTCCCTGTCTCCTCATCAAAAGTCACCCCTTCTTTACCTGATGTGTCCACATTTATTCCACCTTCAATTGCCCCACCAGGCTCTACATATTTAAGTGCCACTCCACCTTTTTTCTTACTTCGTTCCCCACTTTCAGACACATTAATACCAGCCATTCTAAACAAAGCTACACATGCTTTTCCATCTAAATCAGAAAACTTCTGCAACTTCCCTCCTTGAAAAATTCCATGAGTCGCCAGTGTCTCTAGCGCCCCATTCACTACCTCCAAGAAGGCCTCTCGCGCTTCATCTCCCTCCAGCACCGTCATCCCTTCAACTCCAATCTCCGGGATTCGCGCCTCATCCAATCCTTTTCCTTTAGCTTTCGCTCTCACATAATCAATAAAAGCTCTTGGTTTTTCTCCTTTTTCAGAATTTCTATCAGGAGAATCTTTTTCAAGTAGTGACCTTATTGGCACACCATCAACTAAATCCCCTGCTTTATAAGGCATCACCATCCCAGAAATTGGTTCACCTCCTCTTTTCTTCTCTTCAAATTGCCTTTGAGTCTCTGCCCTCATCTCTTCAAACTCCTGACGGGAAAAATTTCTCACACCAGATGCAGGTTCATCCGCCACCACCGGTGCCGGCTTCGCCTCTTGCAAGGCTCTAGTTTTCCGCATTCTTTCTTCAAATCGTGAGATTTGACCACTTCCACCCTCAACATCAGTTGCCATATATATTCACTATACCTTAAAACCCAAGCCTAGCATTTTCAAAATCTATCTGATACAATCTCTCATCTTAGTTCCTTAAAAGGAGTTACTATGCCCGAGGGAACTCTCTTAATACCTTGTTTATTTGCCAACCGCCAGGTCCTAGATCAAGTCATGACTGCCATACAATCCTGGTCGGAGCAATGGAAGGGTACCAGAAAATATGGGTGGGTCCTGAAATCCAAAAACCATGTCCAGTTTTTCTTCAAATGTTCCGAAGAAGTGACACCTGCACAGATTTCAGAACTCTACGCCAAATTGCTCGAAGTACCTGGTCTGGGATTCATCAATACAGAATTTTTCTAAGGAGAGTGAAATATGAGTCCAGTTCCCATTCCTGCCACAGCCCCCTTTACTTGTGTCGTCAGTTTTCAATCTGTCGCTGACAAAGATCGTATCCACCGGCTTGAGTCCACGTTCCACCGAGTTGCCATGAAACAACCTGGCTGGACAGCGATCGACCTATTCAAAGAGCACCGCACCTTCACCTGGCGAATTCAGTCTACCAATGAAATCGCCGAATCAGTCATCAACCAAATCAACATGCTGTTTGATGCCCCTGATATCCACAGCTTCAAAGTAACCCTTTAAGATCTATACCGCCCCGCACAAGCGGGGTTTTTCAGCCAAATGGGCATTTTCTACAACACTGCTAATCCAGACCTCACCTGCCACACTGCCAAAGATTTCTCATCGTCAGGGTCGATCTTCCTTGCATTCTCTGCCATAAACTTGCCCATTTTTCCCCCATCCACCAGCATCTCATCATATGGCTTATTTGCGACTTTTTTCTCTATTTCCTGATAATATTTCCCCACCCAATATTCCATTACATTTAGCCACATACTTCTTCTCTCACGATTGCCAAACTCTGCAAAAGATCTCCCAGACTCAACCACTGATCCAACTGTCATTATCGATTGAGAGTCACCCCTCATCGCA
>CAIQPO010000015.1 GCA_903873735.1 Candidatus Collierbacteria bacterium
AAACCATTCGCGTCGTACTCAATTTATGAAACGTATTGTCGATTTTTCGATATCATCTCAATTGACTTTGCAGTTAGCTTATTACCCGCATTCCGCAGGTTGACTCAGGGTACGAGATAATACATTTGTACTATATGGATTAGGGAAACAGAAAAAGGTAAAATAATGATTTGCAAAAAATGATGAACCAACTAAAAATCAGAAATATAGACCATCTAGGGATAATAGCAGGAATAGTTGACCAAATTGGGTTGGTAGAAATAGTTAATGCAGAAATTGGAGAAAACTCGCAAGAGAAAATTAGTGCAGGAATAGTAGTAAAAGCGATGATTCTGAATGGATTAGGGTTTGTGAGTGCGCCATTATATTTATTTAGTAAATTCTTTGAAGGAAAAGCCATAGAACACTTACTGGGGGAAGGAATTAAAGCAAAAGACCTAAATGACGATAAGTTAGGAAGAGTACTAGATAAATTATATAAAGTAGGCTTGACACAACTGTTTATAAAAATTGCCCTAGCAGCAGTAAAGATATTCGGAGTAAAGATGGATAACTTACATCTAGACTCAAGTTCTCTGAGTGTAGAAGGAGAATATCTTGAAAAAGGAGGAGTAGAAGAAGGAAGATTAAAAATAACTCACGGTTATTCTAGAGATAAGAGACCCGATCTAAAACAATTTATGATAGACCTTATCTGTACGGGGGATGGGGATATACCGTTATATTTTCGAGTGGGGGACGGAAATGAATCAGACCAGAAAGTATTTGCTCAAATAATTCAGGAATATCAAAAAGGATGGCAGATAGAAGCGTTATTTGTGGCTGATGCGGCATTATATAGTGAAGAAAATATTCAGGTATTAGGGGAAACCTCGTGGCTGAGTAGAGTACCATCAACTCTCAAGGAAGCATTATCTCTAAAACAAGAATTAAATGAAGCAGCTTTTAAAGATAGTGAAAGAGAAGGCTATCGTTTGGCACCAGTTTGTAGTTGGTATGCAGGCATTCCCCAGAGATGGTTAGTGGTCGAAAGTGCAGAAAGAAAAAAGGCTGCCCTTAAAAAGCTAGACAAAAAAATAGAGAATGCTTTTCAAAATGCCGAAAAAGAACTTGAAAAGTTTAAGAAAATCAACTTTGCTTGTGAAGCAGATGTTCTTCTGACTGCTGAACGCTGGAATAAGGAATTGCCTTTTCATCGGTTGACAGATTTAGCGGTTGTTGCCCATCCTTATTTCAATCGGTCTGGACGACCCAAAAAGGGCGCGGTTCCTGATGGCTATCATTATCGTCTTTCAGCACAACTCGAACTCCAACGGGAAAAGGTGGACTTGGCTCGCCTTCAAGCTGGACGCTTTATTTTGGCAACTAATGTTTTAGAGCCTAAAACATTAACTGATGAGCAAATTCTCTCTGAGTATAAGGCTCAACAATCCACCGAAAGGGGGTTCCGCTTTCTTAAAGACCCTTTATTTTTTGCGAGTAGCATTTTTTTGAAAACTCCTCGTCGCATTGCCGCTTTGGCGATGGTTATGGCTTTATCTTTATTGGTCTATACCCTCGCACAACGCACTTTACGCCAATCCCTTGCTCAACAAGGACTAACTGTTCCTAATCAGCTTGGTAAGCCTACCTCTACTCCTACCATGCGCTGGATTTTTCAATGTTTTCAATCTATTTACTCTGTTTATCTGGATGGTATTCACCAAATTTCTAACTTAACCCCTGAACATCAACATATTCTGTCTTTCCTCGGTTCCTCTTGCCAAAAATATTATTTACTTTGCTGACCAACCTGCGGAATGTGGGGTCATGTCTGTGAACTTATCAGAGAAGCAATTTTATCATCCGAATCTTCCTCGGTTATTGGAAGAAATTTTAACGGAAACCCAACTAA
>CAIQPO010000016.1 GCA_903873735.1 Candidatus Collierbacteria bacterium
ACAAGACTGTTTACAGAACTTTACAAGACTGGGTTACTCGTTTCCCAGATCATTTAGGTTTTAGAAGAAGCGAGTTTGAGGATTTGACTTTTAAGATAGACTCGGACAGGTATCTTAAGGGTGTTTATTATTTAGGAAACTAAAATGAATATACATGAAACTGCCATCATGTTATCAAAAATGGGAATAACCCCAATTCCTTTTATAGCCGTAGAAGATAAGTCCAAACCAACCGGTTATTCAAAAAAACCAGCCATTAAAGAATGGCTAAAATATCAGCAAACACCAATGACGGTTGACGAAGTTGATAAATACTTTAACGATCAAACGGAGATGATTGGAATTATCACAGGAAAAATGTCGGGAGTTTCCGTTGTGGATGTGGACACTAGAGACGGAAATACTTATGGACTAAATTCAAAACTTAAAGTATCCACCATGAATGGCGGTGTCCACCTGTATTACAAATATTTTTCAGGATTAGGTAATAAAGCAAAAGTCAACGGTAAAGAGATGGATATCCGCTCCGATGGCGGTTTGGTGGTCATACCCCCATCACCAGGTTACCGCTGGGAGCCAGAATTTAACCCGAAATATATCAAAGACCTTTTTGGGAGACTCGACGAGTTTCCAATCGAACTTAGAAGTTTCGGGGAACCGACAAAAAAAATCAACCTATCCGAGATTATCGGCACAGAGCAGGGTAGTAGAGATGATGCTATTGCACGAGCCTCCATGTCTTCCGCAAATAACATTGTTTGGAAGAATAGTCCATACAAGTTTGAATTACTTTCCCTCCTCAATCTCAATTCTACTTTCAAGCCACCCCTCAACGAGTGGGTGATCGAAGAAAAACTAAAACGTGCTATCCAAAAAGTTTCTTCCGACAAGGAAGTTAAAGACAAAAGAAAAAGTGTCAGAACCCTTCAAGACATGGTTAGTGGGAGGCGTGATGATAGAGCTATGGAAAAGATTGCTCCATCAACTGGCATGAAAAAACTGGATGCCATTATCAAGGGGTTTGTCCCCAAACACTTCTACACCATGACTGGCGATACAAATGTGGGGAAAACTACCCTCGCGCTTAATTTTGCTTATAATCTGGCACAGCAAAAGAAAAAGGTAATGTATTACGCTCTTGAGCCAGAAAACACGGTTGTTGACTACTTGGCCTCAATCAGACTAAGAAAACCCTATGAATCGTTGACAGACGAAGATATAGTTTGGAACTCGGAGTATATAAATTTTGCCATAAAGGATGATGGAATAGACACCATAGACCAACTCATAGCCAAAATACATAACAGCGAAAGATATGATTTGGTTGTCATTGACCACGTTGGTTATTTCGTCAATGGCCAGACAGGAAACTTCGTTCAAGAGCAGTCGAATATGATTAAAAAACTGGTACAGGAAGCCAAGAGAAAACAATGTGCCATCCTTGGAATAGCTCATCTCAAAAAACCGGATAAGAGGAAGAACCAAGAAGTAACCGACCTAGATATTGCTGGATCAAATGCTTTTAGAACCGACTCGACAGATGTCTTGGTTGCCGTTAGGAATAAACTGGAAGATGGTACATGGGATGATAAGGGTGTCTTGATGATTACCAAGACCAAAAGTTCGAGCAAAGGTGGCGGTGCAGTACCGATCTTTTTTCAAAACGGCGGAGGGTTGGTTGTTGATGACTATACTTTACT
>CAIQPO010000017.1 GCA_903873735.1 Candidatus Collierbacteria bacterium
GGAAAATCTTCCCTAATTTTCTTCGCATCAAGCATACTTGATTCTAACATCTTAGACTATTTATATCCAAGTAAACTAATCGCCTCTTAGAAACCCTTCTACTAATAAATTCTCAGCTTCTGTCTTTGTTAAGCCTCTACTCATTAAATAAAGCACTGATTCCTCATCCACCATCCCTACACTTGCTGAGTGACTAGCTTTTACATCATTGTTTTCAATCGATAGCTCTGGTTCAGCAATTGCCATACTTTGGTTGTCCAGTAGCAATACCTTGAGCTTAAGGAAACTATCAGTTCCCCTCGCTCCCCGAGCAATATGCACCATTCCATATAAATTAACCACAGCTCCACCTGCAGCCACAGCTCTAATCTCACACTTAGCTTTTGTGTTCTCTCCCAGGTGATCTAACACCGCCCTTACCTCAAACTTGCCGCCATTCCTCGCATCCACCACCGCATAGTAGTTTTTCTCCTCTCCATTTTCCTTCAAGCTTAAAAGCTCTGAATATACCCCTTCTTTAGTTATTCTTTTAGTATCCATAATATTAACCAACACTTCCCTCCATTTCTAATTGAATCAAGCGATTCATCTCTACTGCATACTCCAAAGGAATTTCCTTTACCACATCATCCATAAATCCATTAACAATGAGCGCTTCAGCTTCGTGTTCTTCAATTCCCCTAGACATAAGATAAAGAAGCTGTTCTTCACTCACCTTACTCACCGTTGCCTCATGCTCCATCACCACTTCATTCTCCATAATTTTATTCATAGGATAAGTATCGGTCCTACTTTTTTCATCAAGGAGAAGTGCATCACAGACCACCTTTGATCTTGAGCCCTTAGCTCCTCTACTAATCTGAATCATTCCTCTATATGTTGCCCTACCACCAGCCTTACTAATACTCTTACTGATAATTCTAGAAGTAGTTTGTGGTGCCAAATGTATCATTTTTGCCCCTGTATCCTGATGTTGATTTTTCCCTGCCCAAGCTACCGACAACACTTCGCCACTAGCCCCTCTACCAGCCAAAATACAGGCGGGATACTTCATCGTCGTTTTACTTCCCAAATTACCATCAACCCACTTCATTTTTGCGTTTTCACCCACCCAAGATCTTTTGGTTACTAAATTAAAAACATTCTTATACCAATTCTGTACTGTTGAATACTGCACACTAGCATCCTTCTTAACAAAAATTTCCACCACCGCAGCATGTAACGAAGCAGCCGAATATGCAGGAGCACTACAACCCTCAATATAGTGAAGTTTTGACCCCTCATCAGCAATAATTAGCGTTCTCTCAAACTGTCCTGCATTTTCAGCATTTATCCTAAAGTAAGCCTGAAGCGGCATTCCCACGTCCAAACCTTTAGGTACATAAACAAAGGACCCTCCACTCCAAACGGCTGTGTTCAGCGCTGCCAGTTTATTATCACCAGCAGGAACCACTGTTCCAAAATACTCCCGTACCAAGCTTTCATACTGTTTTAATCCTTCATCCATCGACAAAAAAACTACCCCCTTATCTTCTAAGTTCTTTTTTAGCGATCCATATATCACCTCAGAATCGTACTGCCCCTTCACCCCCGCGAGCATCTCCCTTTCGGCTTCTGGCACTCCTATCTTGTCAAATGTTTTCTTTATTTCATCAGGCACATTACTCCACGATCTCGACTCCCCTGTTTTTGGTTTTAGATAATAATGAATATTCTCGAAATTAACTTCGCTCAAATCCGCTCCCCATCCTGGTATCTTTTTTTCTTGAAATATTTTCAATCCCTCAAGTCTCTTTTCCAGCATCCACAAAGGCTCACCCTTCCTTATTGAAATCTCACTCACAACTTTTTCACTAAGGCCTTTAGGAGCTTTATATTCATATTCTACCTTATCGGCATGACCAAGTTGATACTGATCATCTACCCCAGATACATCTGCAACACTTGACTGAACTTTTGGATCAAATCTACTCATATACTTGATATCCTTGGTTTTCCAACTTGGTTACTACCTCATCTCCTCCACTATCCACCACCTTACCCCTCCTAAGCACCACTACCTTATTTGGCTTCAAAAACTTTAGTAACCTCTGATAATGTGTAATAAGTAAAACTCCTGTGTTTCCATTTTTCACCAAATCATTTATTCCGTCTGCCACAATTTTCAATGCATCAATATCCAGTCCTGAATCAATTTCATCTACAATGAGCATCTTGGGTTTCAACACCTTCATCTGTAGTATTTCCAGCTTTTTTCGCTCGCCCCCACTAAAACCGTCATTTACCCCCCTAGCAAGAAGTGCCTCATCCAAGCTAAGTTCAGCTGCAATTTTCTCAATCTCCTTTTTTACCTCAAGAGCCGACACTGTTAATCCCTTTTGTCGCAAAGCCGACAAAATCAGCTCCCTGACTGTCACTCCAGGAATGGCCACTGGATGCTGAAATGACATAACAAGTCCCATCCTAGCTCTTTCATCCACAGAAAAGTTGGTGATATCAGTACCATCAAACCAAACTTGTCCCTCCAACACCTCATACTTTGGATTTCCAATAAGGATATTCGACAAAGACGACTTTCCCGATCCATTTGGTCCCATAAGCGCTACTATTTCACCAGCCCCAACCTCAATATCCACACCATCAAGTACGATTTTTTCATCTACCCTTGCTTTTAAACCCTTTACTTTAATCATTTATTTTTTAAGATCTGCTAGTGAATACTTCTCCAGCACTTTGTTAATGTCATCAGTCAATCTTTGCATAAACCCTTGCTGTCCGCACGAATCTCCTGCCGGACAACCACCACACTCCGCAGCCTCCACCTCTCCCTCAATTGCCTCTAATGCCTCCTTCACCCCAATCTCTCCAGGTTCGTAATTAAGACAATAACCTCCATTTCTCCCTTCCTTGCTGTTTATTATTCCCGCTTCAACCAAAGCCACAGCAATTTTTGCCATAAAAGCTCTAGGCATACCCATATCCGCTAATTCATTTAAACTAACTCTTCCCTTTTTTCCACGAGAAGCTAGCACTGTAAGAAGTGCCAAACCATAATCCGATTTCTTAGTTAGTGTAAACATACTTGGACTATTATACTCCAAGTATCATTTTTTAGCATCAAAAAAGTCCCATTTGAATATCTGCAGGCTTTACCTCCACTTCCTGGGGATAAGAAAAATCCACATCAATTTCACGAAGCTCGTTCCAGTGGTCCTTAAACTTCAGCTTTTTGTTCTTCATTCCAAAGTCATACACTCCTTTTGTTACCTCCACATCCATCTCACAATACTTTTTAAGCAGTGATAAGCTTTCCGAATCTCCCTTTGCCCACCACATTACAGCATCCCCTCCACTAGCAATCTTACCTACCCCCAACACCTCTTTTGCAATGCTATCCAATTTTATTCTCTTTCCAAAAACGTCCTTCACAACTTGCAAAATATCGAAATGCTTTAGCTTAGTAAAGTCGCCTTTGGTATATATTCCATTCATTGCTGGGTTATCAAAACCGAATGAATTAAAGCCTATTATTCTGTCAGCCTCCTCAAACCAGCTCCACATTTGATCAAAATCTTTTTCCCAAAAACTCTTCATTTCCCCACCAATCTCATTCCCTCCCATATCTACTTCTCTACGATATGCTGACACAATAGAAATTCCCAAAGCTGCCGGATCTCTAGCTTCAATTTCATCAAAAAATTTTTTAGTCTCAATATCATAAATTACTTCCACCCTTCTTCCGTTGTTCGTCATAAGTAACCTATTAAACCAAAATCCATGATTCAAATCAAATCATTAAGCTAAATACTCTCCTCGATTCTTTCTCTTGCTTTTCTTCCAGCCACAAACACCGCCACTCCAGATATAAGTAATACCAAAGGCCAAGCCACCACCCCAGCTTCAGGCAACTCAGAGGTTGGTGTTGCCGTTGGTGTGACTACAGTCGGGGTTGCAGTAGGCGTAGCCGCTAAAGTGAAATTGAGCAAAAACGACAAGGACTCATTTCCCGACGCAATCGACACACTATTGCTTCCAGATACAATATTATTTGGCACCACCCTCCATGTACCATCCAAAGCCGCACTTGTTGTGGATGTAATGGCATTTACAGTCACCGCTATCATCGCCCCAGGGGTCGCTGTACCAGCAAAATCTGGTGAAGTTCCTGTATAACTCCAGGTCGTATAAACCAAACCAGAAGTGGACATCGTCCCGATCCTGGTTAGCACCAAAAAAGCTGCATTAACTGTCTTTGCACCCACCAAAGCAATAAGCACCAAGAGTATCAATGGTAATATTTTTTTCATCTCTCCTTTTACTTTATTTCTAATTCTTGATTTAGTCTAGGCATATCCACCTTAACCCCTGGCATCTCTTGCTTGATTTTTTCCATCAGCACCAAGCGAGGCAAATCCTCACCATGAGTTAAATATACTCTCTTTAGACCATATATCTTTTTAAGCCACATCATAAGTTGCCCTTGGTCAGCATGAGCACTCATTGAGTCAATTGAAACTATCTCTGCTCGGACAGGGAATTTCTCTCCATATATCACCACTTCTTTTTCACCATCTTTAATCTTTCTACCCAAGGTACCCTCTGCTTGATATCCTACAAAAACTATTTGAGTTTTCTCTTCACCGATGTAGTTTGCCACATGGTGTACTATCCTTCCTCCAGACACCATTCCGCTTCCAGCCACAATCACTTTCACTCCTACTACATTTTTTATTTGCTTACTAAGCTCAGCTTCAGCAGTTACCACTAACCCAGGAAAATCAAATGGGTCATCTTTTTTAGCAATTTCCTTAAGTTTTCTGCTATAAAGCTCCGGGAATTCCTTGAAAATTGCCGTTGCCTTTATTGCCATCGGACTATCCAAAAATACTGGCGTTTTTAAATTCATCTTTCCCGCTTTTTTTAATTGATCAAAAAGGAAAAGAATCTCTTGAGCTCTCTGTAGCGAGAATGACGGAATGAGCACCACACTCCCTTGTTTTTCAGCCTTTTCCACAATTTTTGCCAGCTCCTCATACTCCTCTCTAGGCTCATGAAACTTATCACCATAAGTTGACTCAACCACCGCCACTTCGGCTTCAGTCACCCACTCGGTGGGGCTAAGCAGAGGTTCGGGTGTGTTTCCCAAATCTCCACTAAACACAATCTTCGATCCCCTCCTCTTATCCTCAATCACAACTGAGGCAGATCCGAGAATATGTCCTGCATCCACCATCTTTATCGAAAACTCATTAACTTCAAACGGTCTGTCATACGCCACCACTCGCACCAACTTCATCAATCTATCCACATCTTCCTCTTCAAACAGCACTGTTGTCTGATCTTCTTTGGCAATCTTCGCTGAATCATACAAAGACAGCTCTACCAACTTTTCAGTCGCTTCCGTCATAAACACCGGCCCTGTGTACCCGTGTTTTACCAATAGAGGTAATCTTCCACAATGATCCAGGTGAGCATGAGTAAGAATTACTCCATCAAGCGCGTCCCAATCCACTTGTGGTTCTACATAATTCCACCCCTCCTCCTCATCGCTTCCTTGAAATGATCCGAAATCAATCATTAACCTGGATTTTTCACCAACAAGCAGGTAGGACGACCCCGACACTCCCCCCGCAGCTCCTAAAAATTTAATCTTCATTACATCTTCAGTTTAACAAATATCCTCATCACCTTACCCTATTTGCTAAAATGAATTAATGAACTGCCCCCACTGTGGCGCCCAGCTTACCAGCCTGGAAATAAACACAACCGACGATCAAGTTACTTCTATCGAAGAGTGTCTTAATTGTGGTGGTCACGTACTCCCCCCCATCCTTGCCAACTTCATCTCCACCAACTCTGCCAAAAACATTGATTCTGTCCTTCCCAAAGCCACCTCCCTACCATCTCACGAACCCACATGCCAGCACTGCCACCAGCACATGATTGCCATTAAGGACGACTCTGTACCCAACAATGTCACTGTCTTTGCTTGTCCCAACAATCATCAAGAGTTTTATCCCAAAGATCAGCTCTTAAAATTCAAAAAGGCTCAAGATGCCAAAATCAACTATCACAAGCTCTGGGGTATCCCCATCAAATCTGCTTTTGCTGTACTTGTGCCCGTAGTCATAATATTCGCTGCCATCACCGTCATTCCCAACACCCTCCAAATGTCCCAAACATCTCAAGAGGCTAGAGTAAAAGCTTCAGAAATACTCACTCAGCCACTCATCACCCCCATCTCCAGCACTCAAGTTCTCATTAGCTTCTCCACCAAAAATGCCGTCAAAACATCCATTAAGTTCACCTCTGGCCAAGATAAAACATTCGAGGTTTCCAGTGAACCAGGCACCAACCACCTATTGTCCGTGTCCGACTTAGAGCCTCAAACCACCTACAAATACATTATTCAAATCATCACCTCCGACAAAACCTTAAACACTACCGAGTACTTCTTTACCACACCATAAAGCACAAAAAACCGCGGGTTTCCCCGCGGTATGATTTCTACCACCCAGCATTTCCGTTAAGCCCACATTCAATGGCTTCTTGGAGCTGGTCATTCTGATATACATTCCCGTTGCAGTAAGCCGTCCAGATCCGCTCATTTTCAACAAACTCGGATCTCTCTGACTCAAAGCGAACAGTTCGGACAAACACTCCACCACTAACTTCCGACCAGTCCACTGTTTTGAGCAGAGTTTGACCTTGATAGTAGTTGGTGATTCCTCCATCTACCACCATCGTATCTTCATCAATCACTAAACGAGAATCAGCAGCCAGGTCAGACGGATCTCCAACCAAAAAGGTATCGACTTCCCAAACGGTGAAAATATCCACCGGCAGATTAAGATACGCCCAACCGTTTTTGATGTAGATGATATTGGTGCGGTTGCCGTGGGTTAAGTTAAAAATCGCCACGCAGGCTGAGGTTGAGGTTACATCACCTCCCATGACTCCAGCCATCGTATCTCCCAAGTTGCCCATCTGGCCAACCAGCATCATTTCAGGCCCGGTGCAGTTGGTCACGTTCACGTTCTCTACGCGAACGGTCATCGTGGGGGTTTCAATAATAGCCTGTCCTTCTTTGGTCGGTGCCACAGTCGGCACAGATTGAGTCTCCATTCCTGCCATGCAGGCAGATGTGCCAAACAATAATGCCAGACCGATAATCAAACCCAAGATTTTGCGCATAGCCTATTCTCCTCAGTGTGTAGTTTTGAATGTCCGGAATGTCCTATAATAGCATAATTTGCCTCAAAAATCAAGCAGCATTGGCACTCATATCACCCTATTGACAACTTATCACTCATCGTTTTATACTGCTAATATCAAGGTTTCAGGTGCACTTGAAACCAAATACAAAAATAGTTAATAATTAGTAATAATATTAACAATTAACGCATAAATATATGATTACAGATCTAGTTCCCAAATCATTTTGGGCTTTCCCATCAGTAAAACCCTGGTTTGATGATGAGGACTGGCTCACCAGCCTTCCCTCTTCTAGCTCTGGACTCTCCGTTTCCGAAGATGAAAAAAGTGTCTTTATTGAAGCCCATATGCCAGGGTTAAAACCAGAAGATATTGAAGTCACCTTCCAAAAAGGCGAACTTTGGATTAGAGGTGATCGCAAAGAAGAAGAAAAAGACAAGGGTAGAAAATACTATAGATATGCCAGTTCTTCTTATTCATACCGTGTTTTAATTCCTGGTGAAGTCGACGACAAGGCCGAACCAGAAGCTGAATACAAAGATGGGGTTATGTCCATCACCTTCCCTAAAGCAGCCAAAGTCCTACCCAAAAAAATCGCCGTCAAAAAGGCAAAATAATTACCAAACAAACCAAAAATAAACCCCCGATTGGGGGTTTATTTTTATTTCTAATTGCTAATTTATTTTACCGGCAAACTCCTATCAATTAGCTTGTAAACCTTTGTCATCTTCCATACCTTATCATCAGTCTTATCCACCAAGCCTTTTACTTTCACCTCATGGTCTCTTACAACCTCACTTAGTATTATCTCTTTTCCCTGTCTATCAACTTTTTTTGCCCCATCCAAACTCAAAATTTCAATCTTTCTAGAATCTTTCTTGATCTGAATAGTCAGCACTGAACCATCTGTCTTAGTTACAACCTTCCCCCAATACTCCCCATTCCTCACCATTACTCCCATATCTCTTAGTAGTTTCACCTCAATAGTTTTCCCATCAGCAGCATACTTGCCCACTATCATCACCTCATCCTCGTCTTTTAAATCACCAATCTGCAGTTTAGTACCAAACCTGCCCATGATTTTAGCCGTGCTCAAGTCCAGTTTCTCACCACCCTCAAGAGAATACTCACTTCCAGACACCACCAACTCACCCTTCCTGACCACCGCCCCCTGATTTATCTTTTCTTTCTTTGCTTCCTCCATTTCTTCCTTCTTTTCAACTCTCCTTTCCATTCTCACCATCTTAGGCCCCTTCCCCCAATCCACCTCTTTCGCCCAGATAGGCGACACTGAATTTGCATAAAGTGCCATACTCAAAAGAGCAGCGCTAGACAATCTTCTTAAATATTTTCTTTTAGACATAATATTGTCTCCTTTCTACTCTTCTATATGCAAAACACTCCAAAAAGGTTTCACCCTCTTTCTTCAACCTCTCTTATTTCTTTTGTCTTTTTTATTACCCTTCTGATATCACTTGTCAAAATCTTCACCACTACCCCCACCAACAACCCAGACACAAAAAACCAACCAAACAAGCTCCAAGGAATCAGCTCATACAACAAAAACGAAAGCTCATTCCAGTACTCTCTCAACAATCCAAAATCCTCCCAAGCCAAAATTACTATCTGATCTATCCCTATCACCAACATCTCATTTATAAGTGCTCCCAAAATAAAACAAAAACCAATCACCAAAGAAAATGTCAGCACCCCCAAAAACCATAGCTCTTTTTTCATCTCACCCCTTTCATGAATCGCCACTCTATGAATAATCTTTTCAGTCAGCTTATCTCTCATATCTTTTTAACTTCTTGAATAACTCAATTTTAGCCCTTCTAATATTTGTCTTGATAGTTGATACTGGCATCTTCAGTCTATCTGATATTTCCGAATAACCCAACCCCTCAAAAAAATGCAGGTTCACCAGCTTTCTTTTTGTTTCTCCCAATCCCGACACCGCTGCCCTCACCACTCTAGCCACAATTTTCCGCTCCAAATCCTGATATAAATCTTCACTGCCTTCAAGGCTCTCAAAAAGTGGCAGCGTCCTCTTATTCTTTCTATACCACATCATTACTTCGTTTTTACAAATAGAATACAAATAGTTCTTGACTCCCAACTCAGGTTTTATTTTCGCTCTCGAAATATACAATCTGTAAAAACTTTCCTGCACCACATCTTCAGCCGGAACTGCATCAAGCCATTTTCTAGCAAATCTCAACAACGGTTTTTCATAAGCTACCACCACTTTCTCAAAAGCTTTAAAATCACCCGCCTTTATACTCTTAATTTGTTCCAAGTCATGACTCACAGCTTCCCATTTTACCAACCAATCATCTTATAATCTAATAAATGCCACCATCTCGCCATTTTTTACCTTGGGAAATCAATCACCTAAAGCGATTTAGTATTGATCCGTCCTCAATTTCAGCCGACAACCATTCACCTGTAGAATATCTCTCGGGTTTTGCTGAGTTCAAGCAGACTTACTTTAAAGTCAATCAACACACTCTAATACCCAGAATCGAAACTGAACAAATTGTGGACCTAAGTACCAGTCATCTGAGAGAATTAAGGCTTAATCCTATATCCATCCTAGATCTTGGCTGCGGGTCTGGAGTTATTGGTATTACACTTGCCAAGTATTTACTAGAAAACACCACGGCCAGCACTCACCTTACTCTAGCTGACATTTCTCCCCAAGCCTTGGATGTGGCGAAAGAAAATTCATCTACCCACCTCAAATCTCCCCATCTCAAACTATTTCTTCAACAATCAAATCTCTTTGATCAAATCCCTTCCCAAAAATTCCATGTAATAGTAGCCAACCTACCATATATTCCCAGCAACAATATCTCCAAACTAGACCCATCCGTTAAAAATTACGAACCACTTCAAGCACTTGACGGAGGTGAAACCGGTACAGAGCTTATCAATAAAGCTCTGTCTAAAATCCCTCAATACCTACACCCACAGGGCATAGCCATTTTTGAAATCGATGACACACACTCCATTAGCTCATTTTTGACACTCCAATCACTCGCCGTCTCTCTAAAAAACGACGAGTTTGGCATCGGGCGCTTTTTAATTCTTCAACTGAAATAACCATTTTTTGCTAAACTTAAATTACATTATGAAAATCTGGTTTGTTTCCTTAATTGTTGCCATCATCTCACTTTTCCTCGCCCAAGAAACCCAAGTAACCATGAGCGAAGCCATCCCCATGGACAACTACAATCCAGTTGCCACCGCTGCCATCTTCAACAACGAAATCGTCACCTCCCCGTCAAACATTGCCTATGAGACACCAATTCAAAGAGTCCTTGGTGACTCAACTGCTGAAAGAAAAATCTACGTCGACCTCACCAACCAACGACTTTACGCCTTTGAAGGGGACAACCTTGTCTACAACTTCCTAGTTTCCACAGGTAAATGGGGTAGAACCCCTACCGGTGTTTTTAAGATTTGGAGCAAATTCCGCTACACCCACATGAAAGGTGGATCAGTTGCACTGCGCACATACTACAACCTCCCGAATGTTCCCTATACAATGTTTTTTGAAAACGACAAAGTCCCTGGAGCTAGAGGTTATGCTATCCATGGAGCCTACTGGCACAACAACTTCGGTCATCCCATGTCTCACGGATGCATCAACATGAAGACCGAAGAGGCGGGTCTAATCTATCAATGGGCATCGCCCCCCACCGACTCAAAAACTAAAAGTCGCCGGGCTACCCCAGAATATCCTGGCACCACCATAGTCATCTACGGTAAAGCTCCGAAAAGTTAGGCAATTAAATAGGCTATAATATTGGCGCTATGTCGAAAAACGCCATTACCCAGCTAAAGAAACTTTTTTCACAATTCCCTTCTCAAAAATACCCCAAGGGAACTATCATCCTAAGACCTGGCGACAGAAGCAAATCAGTTTCCTTTGTAAAATCTGGATTCGTCAGGATCTACACCAAAAATGGCTATCGCGAAACCACACTAAATATCTTCCGCCCTCTCTTTATGGTCTCCCTTATCCAGGCATACACCCAGCATCCCACCAACTTCTATGTCGAAACTCTCACCCCAGTAGAAATATGGTCAGCCGATATCAATCAGTTTTATGCTCTTATTGGTCAAGACCAAAAACTCACCAAACAAATAATGTCTTACTTCTTCGGTTCAGTCCTCCAAATCCTCAACAATCAATCAAATATCATCTCCGGTGATGCCACCAGCAAAGTTGCCTCAGTCCTTCTTCAACTAGCCTTCGACTATGGCACTCCCAAAGAAAACCATATTCATGTCCCATTTCCCGCTACTCACCGCATCATTGCTACCCTCATCGGATTAACCAGAGAGACCACCTCAGTACAAATGAGCAAACTCCAAAAACTTGGAGTAATTTCCACTAAAAGATCTAGTTTTGTGGTAAAAAATTTAGACAAGCTCAAATCACTCTCCCAGCAGTCCTAACAACTTGCCTTTAATTTTTCTCACTGCCTGCTCTCCTCCTTCAATAATCTTGTCTTTGTTCACAAAATCCAAATCCATCACATAAGGTATTTCTGGACAAATTACCAAATCCGCTCCTCGACACTCCTTTTCTGCCAAGTGATACTTAAGCGAAAACAAAGTGTTCTTCATCACTGACAACCCTGATATCTTTTGCTTTGCTCTATTTTCAGGCAAAAAATACACCGAGTCTAAATTAACTGCCAACACAATATCAACCCCTCGTTCTCTTACAATTTCCACAGGCACAGGAGCAGAAATTCCACCATCCACTAAAAATTTTTCCTTCATTTTCACTGGATGAAAAATAAGCGGCACCGAGCCACTAGCTCGTATAGCCCTTGATAAATCACCTTTTTCAATCTTCACCGTTTCTGCCGAAATCAAATCTGTCGCTACCGCCACAAACTCCTTTCCTAAATCTTCAATTCTTTTTTCTCCAACCACCTTCCTTAACCATGCCTCCGCCTTTATTCCTTTCAGTACTCCCAAACCCAATCCGACATCAGTAAAAGTCTTATACCAGTCATCATAACTAAAAGACTTTGCCAGCTTTTCTACCTCCAAAATACTTCCCAAAGCACAGTACAACCCACC
>CAIQPO010000018.1 GCA_903873735.1 Candidatus Collierbacteria bacterium
CAGATACTCTTGTTTCTGCAAAATAGGGGATTCCAAGAACCTTAGCTCTTGCTTTTGCCACATCCTCCGAATCAATAATTCTCTTATCTTCCATCAACTCCAACACAGACTTTCCCATAGAAACAGCCTCAATTTTCAGAGTTTCAACCTGTTCTTTGGTGAGTTTTCCACCAAGCAGTAAAGCCTGAATCAGCGCATCCTCTTGATAATCCATCTACACTTCAATATCGCAAAAAATGACCAAACATTCAAGTTTTTGTCGCAGTCCAGCTAGAAAGCAAGAACTCAGCAACACAAAGTTTTGTATTAAGACGTCCCTGACTAATGTCCGTTAGTAGTTTCTCTGCCAACCTCAACACTTCTATTCTCTTTTCACTTACCCCACTTTCCATAGATTTTCTAATTTTTACAATTATTTCGTTGGCCATCTGTTCGGCTGCTTCTGCATCTAGACTTTCTGAAAACTTAATACAATGTGCCGGGCCATCCTTCCAGCACTTTGTTACTTCTGTCCAGTATTTCTCCTCCGCACCAAACTCATCTTCAACATCCACCAATTCACATCTTGAACGTATAGTGTCCACCAATCCATTTTCACTTTCTACAAGTAAAACAAAAACACTATTTTCTGGCATTTCTTCCAAAGGTTTTAGCAAGACCGACTGACACTCCCAGCTTAATTTATCGGCCTTTCTTACAACTGCAGCAAACTCATTAGAAGATTCCATCACCCTCATAGTCTGCCCAACCCACGCCCTAAAATCTTCCACCCCCATGTCCTCATCTCCGGCTGTCAACACCTTCTTCCCCAGCAACAAACCAGTTTTCTCAAGATTTTTATCAGCCCTTTTATCAGGCGTTACAACGATTTTTGGTATCACAGTCCAATTGTACTTGATATGACATCCTGGGTAGGTTAGAATGAGTCCGCAGCTTAATTTTTTGCATTTTTTATGCCAGAACAAACCTATTCAGCCAAAGATATTACCGTCCTAGAAGGTCTAGAGCCAGTCAGAAAAAGACCTGGAATGTATATCGGATCCACCGATGAAAGGGGACTACATCATCTCCTAATTGAAATTGCAGATAACTCTCTTGACGAAGCCATAGGAGGTTACGCCAAAAACATTTTTGTCTGCCTACATCAAGATGGTTCTGTGTCAATTTCAGATGATGGTAGAGGTATTCCTACAGATAAACACGTTTCTGGTGTGTCTGCCCTTGAGGTAGCCATGACCAAACTTCACGCTGGAGGTAAATTTTCCGACAGCGCCTATAAAGCTTCAGGTGGTCTACACGGAGTCGGAGCCTCTGTAGTAAACGCTCTTTCTACTCATATGGATGTGGTAGTAAGACATGGCAATGATTTTTTTATTCAATCCTATAAAACAGGTACACCTGATTTTTCAGTCAAGACAATTACCACTGACGAAGCAAAAAAAATTCTTCCTACCTATCACCATAATCTCTTCAACACCAACTCAGGTACTTTTACCCGTTTTTGGCCAGATGCATCAATATTCAAACTCACCACAGAGTTCATCTATTCAAACATAAAAAATAAGCTCCAAGAAAGAGCCTATCTTGTTGCTGGAGTTTACATCCATCTTTATGATGAGAGAACCGACAAGCAGGCAAACTTTTATTTTGAATCAGGTATTAGATCACTTCTATCCCACAACAACAAACACAAAAAGGGCTTGCACGAACCTATTTACATGACTGGTACTGCCACTGACAACTCCTATCCAATTGGAGTTGAAGTAGTAATGCAATACACTGACACCTACACCGATAGCATCGAAAGTTTTGCCAACACAATCAATACTTACGATGGAGGCACACACCTGACTGGGTTCAAAACTGCACTGTCAAAGGTTCTCAAAAATTACCTCACGGCTGGCGAAGATTCAGATAAGGACAAAAAAGGAAAGGGTTCCAAAGACATCGATTTCACGCCAGACGATCTGAAAGAAGGTCTTTCAGGAGTCGTCTGGATTAAGATGAGTTCATCTGAAATACAGTTTGAGTCACAGACAAAAACCAAAATAAACAATCCAGAGGTCCAGTCTGCCGTATATCAAGTTGTAAAGAAAGGTCTTGAGGAATATCTTGAAGAACATCCATCCACCGCTCAAGCGATAATTGCCAAAGTATTCCTAGCTGCAAAAGCTCGCATGGCCGCCAAAGCAGCCAGAGAAGCAGTGGTCCGAAAAGGCGCCCTTGAAGGACTCACCCTTCCTGGAAAACTTGCTGATTGCCAAGAAAAGGATCCTGCAAGATCTGAGCTTTTCATCGTTGAGGGTGACTCGGCAGGAGGTTCTGCAAAGCAGGGGAGAGATAGAGCTCATCAAGCAATCCTTCCTCTGGGAGGTAAGATTCTAAATACCGAAAGAGCCAGGCTAGACAAGATTATTGAGTTTGAAGAACTAAAAGATCTCATCGTCGCAATGGGTATGGGAATAGGGGAGACGCTGGACGCGGCCAAACTACGCTATCACCGAGTCATCATTATGACTGATGCTGACGTCGACGGAGCACATATTGCCACACTTCTTCTCACTTTCTTCTTCCGTCACACAAAACCCATCGTTGAAGCTGGACACATCTACCTTGCTCTACCACCCCTCTACAAAATCGCTCATGACGGAAAAGAAACATATGTCTATTCAGATATTGAAAAGGATTCATATATCTCCACTCTTACACCAGCTCAAAAACTAAAAGTAAACATTCAACGCTACAAAGGTTTAGGAGAAATGAACCCAGAACAACTTTGGGATACTACTATGAATCCAGAAACTCGTACTCTAAAACAAGTTAGTATTGAGGACGCAGCCAAAGCCGATGAGGTGTTCACCACTCTGATGGGCGCCGAGGTTGCTCCCAGAAAAAAATTCATCCAAACTCATGCTACCAGTGCCAATCTCGATATTTAATTAATTACTTTTATACTTATGAACTATTACATCTTCGGACACAAAAAACCTGACCTTGACTCAGTAGTTGCCCCAATTGCCCTCGCCAGTTTTCTAACCCAACAGGATCAAAAAAATGGCAATACCGACAACAAATATATCCCCGCTATCACTGAAGACATCAACCCAGAAACAAAATTTGTTTTTGATAAATTTATGCTTCTGGTCCCAGAGATTGTGACAGCAAGTAGCCTTACACCGGAAGATAAGGTAATTCTCGTAGACCACAACGAAGCAGACCAAAGACTCGACAATCTCAATCCAGATCAAATCTGCGCTGTGTACGACCACCACAAAGTCAATCTTTCTCTAAATCAACCCATCACCCTAATCACCCAAACCTACGGCTCCTCAAATACCCTTATCTGGGAACTCTTTAAAAAAGACAGCTTAGAAATCAACCCTCAAACCGCAACCATGATGCTTTGCGCCATACTTTCGGATACTGTTGGTTTAAAATCATCCACCACTACTCCCATAGACAGGCTTGCTATAGATGATCTGGCAAAATCCGCTGGTATCACCGACACAAAATTTCTCACTCTAGAAATCTTTAAAGCCAAGTCTAATCTAAAGTCTATATCAGACGAACAAGTAGTCACCAATGACTATAAAATCTTTGAATTCTCGGGAAAGAAAGTCTTCATTGGTCAGATAGAAACTGTAGAGCAAAACGAGCTTATTTCATCAAGAAAAGTTGGCTTATTAAACACTATGGCTGCCGTCAAAGCCAGTAGCGGAGCAAATTTACTTTTTCTTGCCATCACCGACATTCTCAATGTCAACACCAAGTTATTAATTCTTTCTCCAGAAGAAAGTGCTGTGGCTGTAAAGGCATTCTCCACCCTTCCTCAAGACTCAATCCAAGACATAGGCGCCAAAATGTCCCGTAAAAAAGACATCGCTCCAGCAATAGAAAAGGCTTTAGCATAAAAACCCATGGAAGACCAGGACCAACAGAACCAATCAGATATCCAAACCAACACCATTCCAGATATAAAAACGGAGTGGGGGATAATTAAAAACGCACCCATCGTTGAGGAGATGGAAAGGTCATATTTGGACTATGCCATGTCTGTCATCGTGGCTCGTGCTCTTCCTGATGTTAGAGATGGTTTAAAACCTGTTCACCGACGCATTCTTTTTGCTATGAAAGAAATGGGTCTAACCCACAAGACTCCATACAAAAAAAGCGCACGTATTGTTGGAGAGGTTTTGGGAAAATTCCATCCGCATGGTGACCAAGCTGTCTACCAAACCTTAGTTCGTTTAGCACAAGACTTCTCCATGCGTTACCCGCTAATTGATGGCCAAGGAAACTTTGGCTCTATCGACGGTGACTCTGCTGCTGCCATGCGTTACACCGAAGCCAGACTTTCAAAAATTGCTGGGGAAGCACTTGAGGACATCGATAAAAACGTTGTCAATTTTGTGGATAACTTCGATGGTTCTGTCCAAGAACCCACTGTTTTGCCTAGTAAATTACCCAACCTTCTTTTAATGGGGTCGGATGGTATTGCAGTTGGTATGGCCACCAAAATCCCTCCACACAACCTGGTAGAAGTCGCCGAAGCTGTGATCAGCTTAATAAAAAAATCAAAAGTAGATCGTCAACAAGAAATCGCCGATGAAGGTATTGAACATCTAGACTATCGAATTATCACTGGCTCACTTGAATCTGAAATCGAAATCGACGATCTTTGCCAGATAATTAAAGGTCCAGACTTTCCCACCAAAGGAATCATCTACGACACCAATGAAATCAAAAAACTCTACCACACAGGTAAAGCAAATATCATCAATAGGGGAGTAGCTGAAATTGTTGAAAAAAAGACTGGTCGTTTCCAAATCATAATCACTGAACTTCCATATCAAGTAAACAAGGCCAAACTAATCACTGATATTGCAGAACTTGTCAAAAAGAAAAAAGTTGAGGGTATTGCAGACCTCAGAGACGAGTCAGACAGAAGGGGTCTCACTGTCGCCATTGATCTTAAAAAAGATGCTAAACCAAAAAATGTTTTAAACTCACTCTATAAATTTACCGAGCTCCAATCCAGTTTTCCAGCAAATGTTGTCGCCCTCACCTCAGAAGGTACCCCACACCTCCTAAACCTAAAACAAATCTTGATGGAATTCACCGCCCACCGTCAAATGGTGGTAGTCAGAAGAAGTCAGTTTGAACTTAGAAGTGCCAAGGACAGGGCTCATATTTTAGAAGGCCTTCTCAAAGCACTGGCCAACATAGACGATGTCATTGAAACAATCAGAAAGAGTCCAGATACCGACACAGCCAGACAAAACTTAATGTCTAAGTTTGATCTTACCGAAATCCAAGCAACTGCCATTCTAGACATGCAATTAAGAAAACTAGCGGCTCTAGAAAGACAGAAGATAGAAGCAGAATACCAAGAATTGCTCAAAACTATTGATCAATTGGTAGCCACCCTCAAAGATCCACAAAAAGTACTAGATATCATCTCCAAAGAAATCAAAGAGCTATCAGAAAAATACCCTGAAAAGCGTAGAACCCAGGTTATTGCCTCAGCTCCTGGAAGTTTCTCCGAAGAAGATTTAATACCCTCAGAAGAGACCATCGTTACCCTCACTAAATCTGGTTATATCAAGAGGATGCCTCTCTCTACCTTTAAAACCCAAAAGAGGGGAGGGAAGGGAGTAGCTGGAATGACCATAAAAGAGACTGATGAGATCCATCTCCTTACCAATGCCAACACACACGATAAACTCTTAGTATTTACTTCAAAGGGTAAGGTATTTTCTCTAAAAGTCTGGGAATTACCTGAGGGAAGTAGAGTAAGCAAAGGTCAGGCAATAATCAATCTAATAAATATTGAAACCGACGAAACTATCCAAAGCATACTGCCATTATCATCACAAGCCGACAAATCCTCCTTCCTTTTCTTCACTACCAAAGCAGGTGTGGTTAAACGCACCGCACTTAGTAAGTACGAAAATATTAAATCGAATGGCTTAATTGCTATTAAACTTTTTGATAAAGACAGTTTAGTGTGGGTTAATAAAACTTCCGGTACAGACCACATACTCCTAGTTAGCAAAGAAGGTAAATCTATCAGATTCCAAGAAAAAGATGTCCGTCCCACAGACCGAGACACTATGGGAGTTAGAGGTATACTTCTAAAAAATGAAGACTACGTTATCTCAATGGAATCTTTCCCTCCTGAAGAACCAGTAAGTAAAGACAAACGCATCAAACTTTTTAGAGATCTCCTTATCGTCACTGAAAAGGGGATGGGTAAAAGAACCCCTCTAACAGACTACCCAATTCAAAATAGATCGGGTCAAGGACTAAAAGTATCCGAAACTACCGACAAAACTGGAAAACTTTCTGGTGCTCTTCTCGTGGATCAGGATTCAGAGGTGCTTTTAATTACCACCTCACAAGGTCAAGCAATCAAACTCCCGATTAAAAACATTCCCAGACTTGGACGAGCTACCCAAGGAGTAATCTTGATGAGATTCGCCAAAGACGGAGACTCTGTCGCTGCCGTAACTGCAATAGCCGAGCAAGAAGAGGTAATACAATAAAAACCCCACCATATAGGTGGGGGGGGTAGGATTATTCGTAGAGCTGGTTTGCAAAACGCAGTCCTTCATCTGTCCAAGGGATTTCTCCAGGATTGTAACCCCAGTTCGCAGGCATACAATCCTCATGAGTAAACGGGATCATCTCTCCAGAAATGGAGATGAAGCACTGATTGTGAGAGTCTTTGATACCTAAAATCACCAATCTGGACTTGAGGCAGGGCCTTCCATCAACTTCTACTTCCTCTTCAAACATCCAGATTACATCTCCAGGTGAAAGGTCGGAAAAACTACCATCGCCCCAAGGCTGGAAGTCCTCATTTTCCACCAACCCTTCGATGTCAAGAAATGCCGTTTCTTGGTGTTCTTGATGATACCTTATTAGTCTGTGTGACAGCAAAACTGTACCGTCATCCAAAACAATACCATCTTCCAAAAGACACACCACCACGCTCGATTTATTCCAATTCAACACCCGAATTACATCGCCAGGTTCAAGGAAATTGATTACAGCAGAAACTGTACAAAGATTGTAGCTCCTCTTTTCCAATGTACACCTCCAAACAGGATGGTTTCATCCCATATTATATCAACCCAGGTATTTTTTGTGGACTTCTTTAAGATGTGGATTAGTTACATGGGTATAAACCTGCGTAGTGGCTACATTTTTGTGACCCAACATTTCTTGCACACTCCTCAAGTCAGCCCCATTTTGAAGCAGGGTAGTAGCAAACGAGTGTCTTAGCACGTGAGGACTAATCCTTACGGGAAGCCCTGCCAATCGTCTATATTTTTCCACTATTCGCTGAATACTTCGCACTGTTAATCTAAGTTTTTCTGAAGATAAAGCTGGATCAATCTCATCATTTCTCAAAAATCTAATCCATAATGGCCGATACATGTCCGACCTGGCTGATAGATATCTTTCCACCCAAGCACAAGATCTGTCTGATAAAAATACTACCCTGGCTTTTCTGCCTTTTCCCACCACTCCAAACTCTTTTGTCTTTAAGTCAATTCTATCCACATCCAACTTAGCCAACTCCGACACACGCAAACCAGTGCTAAACAATACTTCCAGTATCGCTCTATCTCTTAAGCCTGCAATCTTGGATGTATCAGGAGACATCAACAATCTTTCTACCTGGTCTCGATCTAAAAACTTAATTCTCTTATCTTCGGCTTTTGGTAGCTCCACTTTATCTGGAGCAAGTGTTTTGATTCCTTTTTTCCTACAAAACTTTAAAAAAGCTCTCAAGGCAATTACATAATATGCTTGTGATGTTGGAGACAATTTATTCCCAAGTGAATTTTCATACTTTACCAAATACATCCTATACCTTCTCACCATTTCTGGTGTTAGTTTCTCAATATATTCTTGTGCATAATGTTTCTCAAACCAGGCACGAAAAGTCTTTAAATAATGAGTGTATTTAACCGATGTCCAGTTAGAGTAGTTCTTCTCAATCTCAATGTAATTTAAATACCTCTTTATAAGAATTCTTAAAGTAAGATCAAGTGTTTTCTTTGCCATCTTAGTCAATACTAGCACAGATTACACGACATCAAACAAATCAAAAAAATCCCCCACAAGTGGGGGAGGGTGTTGTTACATCTGGTAGGCGATTACTCCAATAATCACCAAGAACACATACAAGGCGTATACATCGGGTAAAAGCCCGATCAGTTTTAGCGCCAGGGGAGTTTTCTTTGCCTTATAGGGGACATTTGCTTCTTTGGCGGCATTCTGGACTTTAACTTCAGCAAGGCCAATGAAGATTGCAATAGCATGCATCGCGAGCCAAATTGCCAGGGCAATGTAGCCATAAAGCGGATCGCCAACATTCGCGGCTAAAGCCCAAACAATCACCACGATTTCTCCAAATGAGGAAATCAGCTGTCCGCCCAAAGCAACAATTGCCAGTAGACAACCCGTACAGCTGGCACCGATGCCACCGCCGATTGCAGCATCGTAATCATCCTGGGATTTCTTAATCATATCAGGATCAAGTGACTCCAATGCCTCATCACGAGCCTTCTTTGAGCTCTCCAAATCAGCGAGAGCTTTCGACATCTTGTTCGTGATTGAGTCGAAGCTTATGAAAGCCAAGGGGACTGCTATTACGACCACAAACAACGAAATCATTGCCAAAAGAAACATACGAACCTCCTAATTTTCAATGTGAACAACACATAATTGTTTTCAGGTATTATACCTTATTTCAAAACGGTGTCAATTTTTTCACGCGTGA
>CAIQPO010000019.1 GCA_903873735.1 Candidatus Collierbacteria bacterium
CACAGTTGCGTTCGATTGCTGAAACACCGCGTTCGACGACCGTTCGTTGAGGAGGGTGATGGTGAAACCTGAAGATTTGTCGGTGGTTGATTTTTTCCAAAAAAGAACCGGATACAGAGTTAAAAGCTTCCTCACTTCAAAGTCAAATTTAGATAATTTAATTGGTAATGCATACAGTCAGAGTCTGTCAGGAGAGATATCGGGTGTGTTGAAGAGGGGTGGCAAAGATGCTGATGAGGGCGGTGGGGTGAGGTTGGTCACTGCTGATACTATTTCACAAATAATCAAAGAACCAAAGATTGTTGAGATTGTAAGAAAAATTCTTGAACATGCTGTTCGCTTAAGAGCTTCAGATATTCACATTGAGCCACAGGAAAATATCACAAGGATTAGATATCGTATTGATGGTATTTTGGAAGAAAAACTGACACTTGATAAGGAGTACCATGCGGCTTTGGTGTCTCGTATCAAAATTCTGTCTGGAATGAAGATCGATGAAAAGCGTATTCCACAAGACGGGCGTTTCAATTTTAGCTCGGAGTTTGGAGAGGTGGACTTGCGTATTTCCTCACTACCAACGGTAAATGGGGAGAAGATAGTTATGCGTTTGCTTAAGAAATCTGAAAAAGTGCCTACATTGCAAGAGCTGGGTATTAGAGCTAAAGCTTTGACGGTGCTTGAGGAGGCGGTAAGAATTCCTCATGGAATTGTCTTGGCAACAGGTCCTACCGGTTCTGGTAAAACCACCACCTTGTACTCACTTCTGACAATGATTAATACTCCAAGAGTAAACATCGTGACTCTGGAAGATCCTGTTGAGTATCAGATGGCTGGTGTTAATCAGGTGCAGATTAACCCTCAAGCTGGGTTGACTTTTGCATCTGGTTTGAGATCATTTTTGCGTCAGGATCCAAATATTATTATGGTAGGAGAAATTCGTGATGAGGAAACTGCCCTTTTGGCGGTTCAGGCATCTCTTACAGGTCACTTGGTGTTTTCCACTGTTCATACAAATTCTGCTGCTGGAGCTCTCCCCCGTCTTTTGGATATGGGAGCCGAACCCTTCTTACTGGCATCGTCTATGACAGCAGCTATTGGTCAGCGCGTAGTGAGAAAGATTTGTGATAAATGTAAAGCTCCATATGTTCCTGAATCTTCTGTCTATCAAGATGTAGCAAAGGTTTTGGGGGGGTATCTTGATGGTTGGGTGAAATCAAATCCTGAGAAAGTAGCTTTGGCTGCAGAAAGTAAGGTTCCCTTTGTTTTGTTTAAAGGACAGGGGTGTGAGAAATGCTCTCATTCTGGATATTCGGGACGTGTGGGTGTGTATGAGGTATTAAGAGTGAGTGAAAAAATTGCCAAGCTTATTATGGAGAGGTCTGATGCTGCTTCTGTTGAAAGGGCGGCAATGGAAGATGGAATGATTATAATGAAACAAGACGGTTATTTGAAAGCTCTTGATGGCTTGACCACCATAGAAGAAGTTATTAGAGTCGCACAAGTTTAAAAATGCAAAGTTTAATGCAAGAGCTGCTACTTTTGGCAGTTCAGAATCAATCTTCAGATATTCATCTAATGGTGGGCTCGGCACCAATATTCCGTAATGTAGGTAAGCTTGAGGTGTACAATCCTGCGGGTGTAATGGACAACGAAAAAGTGAAGACCTTGGTTTTGAGTTTGATGAACGAGGCTCAAAAGGAGATGTATCTAAAAAACTTAGAACTAGATTTTTCGGTGAGTATTCCGGGTAAGGCTCGCTTCAGGGCAAATGCTTATTACCAAAAAGGGACTCCATCAATCTCTTTGCGTTATATTCCAGACAAAATTCCTTCGATTGACGAGTTGGGGTTGCCGCAACTTTGTCATAATGTCACGAAGCTAAAGCAAGGATTTGTCTTGGTTACCGGTCCAACTGGCTCTGGTAAGTCCTCTACTTTTGCAGCCATTATTGATGAGATTAACCAAACTAGATCGGAACACATAATTACCATTGAAGACCCTGTGGAGTATTTGCATGAAAATAAAAGATCGTTTGTGTCTCAAAGGGAGCTGGAGACTGATACTAGGTCTTGGGATAATGCTCTGAAATCTATTCTGCGTCAAGATCCAAATATTGTGTATATCGGAGAAATGAGAGACGCAGAGACAATGCAGGCGGCCATGACGACAGCTGAAACTGGTCATTTGGTTTTTGCCACTTTGCATACCAACTCAGCGGCGCAAACTGTGGAGCGTATTGTGGATAGTTTTCCCGAGTCGCAGCAGCAACAAATCGTGTTGCAGCTATCTATGGTTCTGGAGGCTGTCTTGTCTCAGAGGCTAATCCCTACCAAAACAGGCAAACGAGCTGTCGCTACGGAGATTCTAATTGTCACTCCCGCTGTGAGAAATACTATTCGTGAGGGAAAAACATTCCAGATTGATAACATTATTCAGACAAGTGGGAATATTGGAATGAGGTTAATCGAACAGAGTTTGGCAGAATTGGTGAATAAGGGGGTTGTGGATAGACAGGTGGCGATGGAATATGCCATTAGACCTTCAATATTAGATAAACTAATCGGAAACACATAAAATGAAGCTATTTCGTTATAAAGTTAGGACTTCATCTGGAGAAAGTTCTTCTGGGAGTTTGGAGGCTAGCGACGAAAAGCAGGCAGCGGCGATTTTAAGAAGTAAGGGGTTTTTGGTGACATTTTTATCACCCGCTGATGATTTGAATATTGAGGCAATGATGTCGACTTTTGCTAAACCGAAGGCAGATGACATCACAAACTTTACCAGACAGCTGTCGACAATGATTGCGTCTGGCTTACCTTTGGTGGAAGTATTAAGATTATTAAGAAATCAATCAACTTCAGGAGCAATGAGAACTGTGATTGATAAAACTCTGACAGAGGTTGAGGGTGGTGCGTCTTTAGCTGACGCTTTAAAAGAGTCTGGAGAGGTGTTTTCAAATGTGTATGTGGCTTTGGTACGAGCTGGAGAAGCTGCTGGTGTTTTGGATACAGTACTTAAGAAGCTGGCTGACAATCTTGAGAAGCAGCGAGAGTTTGCCAGTAAAACTAAAGGAGCTATGATTTACCCAGCTATCGTGATGATAGGCATGGTGGTAATCATGGCATTAATGATGATTGTGGTGGTGCCTAAGCTGACGGCAATGTATAAGGACTTTGGAGCTGAGTTGCCTGGTCCCACAAAAGCTTTGATGGCCATTTCTAGTTTTTTTGTGAATCAGTGGTACATAATGGCGGCGGTATCTGTGGGAGGCTATATGCTATTTTCCAATTGGGTTAAAACAGAAGTGGGTGGATTGATACTTGAGCAAATGCTATTTAAGTTGCCGATTTACGGAAAGCTTAAAAAGGACATGATTTTGACTGAGTTTGCGCGTACTGTTAGCATCCTTCTTACTGCTGGTATTTCAATTCTTGATGCATTGCAGATTGTGGCTGATACTCTTGGTAGTAAAGTGTTTGGTGCACAAGTAAAGCAGACGGCAGTGTTTGTAGAAAAGGGTGTGAATCTCTCTGAAGCAGTTGCAAGGATTGATGGATTTCCACCGATTTTGTCGCAAATGGTTTCTGTGGGTGAGGAGACGGGAAAGCTTGATGAAGTGTTAGCCAAGCTGGCGGCTTATTATGAATCGGAAAGTGAAACAAAAGTGAAGGCATTAACTACTGCAATTGAGCCTTTAATTATGATTGTTATGGGAATTGGCGTAGGATTTTTGGTGATTGCGGTGATCATGCCAATATATAACTTGACAAGTCAATTCTAATCTATCATTATTAACCTTAGGAACTCATTATTAATCTAAATAAAACATGAGACATTTGTCCCTTAAAGAAGGTTTTACTCTAATGGAGCTTCTTATTGTTATTGGCGTGTTAGGTATTTTGGCGGCGGGGCTATTGGCAGCAATCGACCCATTTGAGCAATTGAAGAAAGCCAGAGATACGAATAACAGAAGTGCTGCGATTGAGTTGTTGCAGTCGTCACAAAGATACTATGCAACCCATGGTTATTTACCATGGTACAAGATGACTGGTGCTGCTTATGATTGCGATGCCGCTACAGTAAATACTCTCAGAACTGCCGCGACTGATTATCCTTATGCATATGTGGTTGTAAACAAACCAGGTTCAACCGCTCATGATGCAGATATGAAAACTTGTATTGACAACACTCTTGGAGTAGATGGTGAAGTTAAAGATACATTCTTTGACGGGTTGGCTACCACTCTTTATCTCACTTCAGGTAACGCCACTAGAGTTTCAGTTTGTTTCTCTCCTGAAAGTAAGTCAAACAGGTCAGACGGACAAACAGCTTACAACACAGCAGATACCGCAAGTTCTATTAGTGATGGTTGTACTGCTGCCCAAAGAGATGCTGGAGAGTGCGTGCAGTGTTTCCAATAAGTATTCATTGTTAGTAAATGAAAAAAGAGGGGTTATCCCCTCTTTTTTGTTTGGTATGATTAGGGAATGATGGAAGTGATATTTTTTCTATTTGTGATGGGTTTAGTTTGGGGTAGTTTTTTGAATGTGGTTATTTATCGCACTTCTCATGGTAAATCTTTTGTTGGTGGCAGATCTGTATGTACAAAGTGTAAGAAAGTTATCAGGTGGTATCATAATATTCCCTTATTGTCGTTTCTGGTGTTGGGTGGAAAATGTGCTTATTGTGGTAAGAAAATTTCGTGGCAATATCCTTTAGTGGAGCTTATTACAGGATTAATGTTTGTGTGGTGGTATTTGGTGGGGATGCAGTTTTTTAGATTGTTAGGAAGTCCTTGGCAGGTTATCCAGCCAGTCTTTTGGCTGGTAGTAAGTATCTTTTTGCTGATTATTTTTATGACTGATGCTTTGTATGGGGTAATACCCTTTGGAGTGAACCTAGGGCTATCACTGTTGGTAATTTTCTATCGTGTGGCTCTCACTGGTTGGGGTTATATGAATCCAAAAGATTTGTGGTGGTCATGTGTGGCAGCTATAGTTTTGGTGAGTTTCTTTTCGGTGCTTAATATTATTACGAGAAAAGTTAGGGGGGTTGATGGAATTGGTGGGGGTGATATCGTCTTGTCCCCTGCCCTAGCACTATTGCTGGGTTGGCCAAAAATATTAATCGGAATATTTATGGCATTTTTGATTGGATCGGTGGTAGCGATAATTTTGATGATTTTTGGAAAGAAAAAAATGAAAAGTAAAATTGCTTTTGGTCCCTTCTTGATACTAGGGACGATCACAGCCCTTTTTTGGGGAAGTCAGATTTGGCAATGGTATATGGGGATGCTACAATGATTTTGATGAATAGTGATAGACGTTTGGGATTTACACTAGTTGAATTACTGTTGGTTATTGCCATTATCGGGATCTTATCGGTGATTGGGACGACCACTTTTTCAAGTGCTATTGTTAAAGGAAAAGATTCTTCAAGGAAGAATGATATCTCGAATATTGCTAAAGCTTTGGAAGCTTTTAATAATGACTTTGGTGAATATCCTGATGAGGATACAGGCAAGATGGTTGCTTGTGTTGATGGAGCAGACCCTACACTTATACCTTGTCCTGGAGTAGACGGAAAGTTTAGAGCTAAAAAAAACGGAGAGGACGTAGTTTATTTGGAAAATTTTCCTCAAGATCCAGATCCAAACAGGGCTTACACGTATGAGATGACTGGAGCTAATGAAGGATTTGCAATTTATGCTGCTTTGGAGAATACACAAGACAGAGATGTGAAGAAGCTGAATGGTGTGGCGGATCCGGGTGGTTGGGGGGTGAATTGCGGCACCAGTATATGCAATTATAAAGTTACTAGTTCAGGTTTAGTGACAGAATGAAAAATACACAAAAAGGATTTACTCTCATTGAGCTGTTGGTAGTGATTGGAATTATTGCGGTGATTACTGGAATGATTTCCTTCAACTCCAACCAAGCAAGGTCTAGAGCAAGAGATGTGCAAAGGAAGAATGACATGAAGGAGCTGGGGCAGGCATTGGAGCTTTACAAAAACGATAACAACCAACAGTATCCAAACGCTGCTGATTATGATGCGTTAATTCCGATGCTCACAAACTATGTTAAGTCCGAGTTTAAAGACCCAAAGATAGCGCAGACAGGTAACGATGCTGCTTGGGATAACTACACCTATACTTCTGCCTCACCATACACCTCCTATACTCTTACCTCATGCTTTGAGAATAGATCTGATACTATGGCTACTGGTGGCGATTGCGGCACTAGTGGTACGGGGAAGACTTATACTTATACTAGTAACTAAAAAATATGAAAACACAAAAAGGTTTTACATTAATGGAGCTTTTGGTAGTGATTGGAATTATTGGGATTTTGCTGGCTTTTGTAACCGTAAGTTTTTCACGAGCTCAAAGGCAAAGTAGAGACACGAGGCGCAAACAAGATTTGTCGGCAATTCAGAATGCAATGGAGCAATATTATTCTGTAAACAGTTTTCAATATCCAGTCTGTGGATGTACTGACTCTTCGGCGACATCATGTTGTACGGCTTTAAATGTGGCTACATATTTTCCAAATGGCAGCGCGCCAGTCGATCCACTCAATGTGGCACCCAATAGATATGTTTATGCTTCAACAGCTACTGGTTATACTGTTACCGCCACAATGGAGCTTGGAGGGACGAAGGTTGTTTATTCACTACAATAATGAAGATGAATAAGAGAAAAGGATTTACATTTGTGGAGTTGATGGTGGTGATGACAATAGGAGCCATCATCTTTGCTGTGACATCTGTTACTTATAGAAGTATTACTATCAATTCAAGAGATGCAAGAAGAAAGTCAGACCTTGAGGCTGTAAGACAAGCTTTAGAGCTTTGCAGATCTTATTCTGGAGCTTATCCCGCAGAAGATCCGGCTGCAAGTAATACTTTGGGGACTACCATTGTTTGCGGAGGGCAGACATATATGTCGGAGGTGCCTACTGACCCAAAGACTCAGGCGGAGTATTACTACAATCAATCCTCAGCTTCTACGTATGAAGTTCGTACAACTATGGAAGATACCTCCTTAAACCCTTATGAGCTACACCAACCATAACCGATTCGAACTTGGATTTACCTTAGTAGAAATGCTAGTGACTATTTCA
>CAIQPO010000020.1 GCA_903873735.1 Candidatus Collierbacteria bacterium
TAAGTTAGGTAAGGCACTTATGGCGGGGTGGCGACTTTTGACTTCCGCAAAAAGGTTATCCGTAAAATCACCAGGCCTTCCTTTTGACAACTTCACCAACATAAAAAGCTTCGACTTGGCATCACTTTCTGCGAGTATGAGTTTTTCCGCAGCTTGGTCGCTTATTAAATCCGCAAGCCCTTCTGTATCTGCCCTTTCAAGATACATAATGTTGTCTAGGAAGCTTGGGTCGCTTTCCATCAGAAGAATTATTTTCTCCCTTATCTTTGGATCACTCATGACGAAATCTGTATCTAGATAGACTGTGATCAAACCAGTTTCTGTCCAGTAATTATCGTCTTGTCTGTCTGGACCTTGAAGTAGGTGCCTATCTAGCACCGAAGATATATGTTGGATGATCTGACCTTGCTGTTCGATACTTACTGCTTTTTGAAGATTTGATGAATTCAACAAATACACTGATTCTGTATTTACTCCCCAGGAGTCTAGAATATTTGCAGCCAATGCTCTCTTGATTGAGTCTGGTATCTTGTCTCTATAACCAAACCCTAAGGTAAAGTCGTAGACATCTTCACTAATAACATCTCTTATTTTGCTAGTTAGATTTGGGGCGCAAATTGCTGCTAATGTTACTGCATATTGCATTTCAAAAGGAAGGTGAGACAGGCGCTTTTGAGTAATTTTGGTGTACCCTGTGTGCTCATCACCGTAGGACGCAAGTTTTTCTATTACATCCTGATTATTTAAATCAAATTTTTGTGAGAGCTCATCTCTTAGTGATTCGGCAGCTTTTTTAATAACCGATGAATATATACCTTGAATCTCCTCCATGTTTCCTAGCCTACTAGTACTGACGATGAATATGGCTGTAATTGGGTCGTGAGATTGTTCAACCATCTTAGCTATCTCACTAGCTACTTGAGCGCGTGCTTCCGGCTGACTTAGGATAATATTTGCCACTCTCTCATCTATTTGGGATACTGCGAGGATTTGTTCCGTAGACGCAGCTTTAATTACGTCTGATAACTTTCCAGCAATTTCTGACTCAAGTAAGTCTAGCTTTTTATATGAAGTTAGGAAAAAGTTTGGATTGAGATTTGAAAATCCACCCAACTGGTCTATTTCTGTTTGTGAGATTTGACCTGTGTGAACTAGGAAAAGACCTAAATCTGGTTCGTCTTTAATAATTTCTGTGATTACTCCCTTTCTAGATTCTTGATCATCTATCGTTTCAGATAGTGCTAGCTCTGGATCGAGATGTGATAGTACCCTGATGGCATGCTGACTCTCTCCCTCACCGGCGTGATACTGTGAAAGCAGATTACTACCAATTGATTCTAGAATTTGTCTTTGGTATGACTCGTCGCTGTCTTCATTAAGCTGACCAAATGAATTAGATGAAAAATCGGGGAAAGATCTAGAAGAAGGTTCAAAAGAACTTACTGCTTCTCGAAGGGCTGATGAGATATGTCTACTTACATATCTTCTAAATTCTCCCTCGATATTTTCACTTGCCGATTTTTTACTTTGACTTAGCGAATTTTTTACAGGACGATCATTACTTCGTATACTATCCTCAATTTCACTAAGGCGCCTCGCAATAAAAGAATCTTTATCGTCTAGATGTTCACTTAGATGACGCTGTCGCTGCTCCGGTGGGGTAAGTGGATCAAGAGCTAAGAAGGCAATATTTTGAGCAGCTTTTTGAATTCTTAAATCTTCGCTAATGTAGGACTGATTGGGAATTGATATTTTACTGCCTAGGGATACTTGTCTCAGTCTTAGCTGGGAAAACAATCCATCAACACTATCAAACTCTCCTGAAAGTACCAGATCAACTACTTTATTGGTGAGAGTAGTCAACTCCCCCGTACTAGCTCCACGGCTAGCGACTTCATTTACCAATCCTGCCCAATCTTTATCTTCCAAGAGATCTTGAAAATATGGGGATCTTGATTCGTATCTAAATTCTTCCTTTTTGCCATGTCTAATGTGAGATCTTTCGGGATGGTAAAGCTGATATCGACGAAGTGAGTGGATATCGGCAGCGATATTATCTAACTCTTCACTTGTGTAATGATGGGCTCTCGTCTCTGGATTAGGGTTGTGTTCAGCTGTTGGCTCTTGGTTTATGGGCATGCGTTTGATCTTGATATAACTCCCAAAGCTTCATGTAGGAAAATGCGTGGTGAAAGCCGGAATAGAGGGAAAAAACGAACCCGGGAAAGCCATCTAAGAATCCTCTGTGCCTGAAGTAAAGCCTAAAGAAAGTGGATGTTGGCATAAAAAATAGATATTTTATGGTATTAAAGATCGAGATTTTTACCTTGTCCTCAAAGTAAAACCTGGCTTGAAGTGATGAGTAGCGATTTTCTCTCAGGAGATACCTGCTGAAATCGGGGGTGGCGTAGTGATCAAGGTCAGATTTGAGCCAGCCTGTAACTCCATCAACCTTCATTTGCTCATGGACATCTTTGGCGGGAAGAATGGCTTTGCCTCTTTGGAAAAATCTAATTACGGGATCTGGGTACTGGCCAGTATGGTATAGGTAGCGAGAAAGGAAGAAGTTTTTTCTAGGTAGCCAGTAGGCTGAGGCTGGTTCGGTAAGTTTTTGCGGCTTAGTAAAGATTGGCAGAATCTTATTGATCGTTTTCTTGAGAGGAGAGATCCAGTTGTCGTAGCCAAAACTTTTTCCTGAAACAATATTCAAGATTTCTTTTTTCATTTCGGGAGTGATTCTTTCATCGGCATCAAGCTGAAGAATCCAGTCGGACTTGGCTTTGTTTATAGCTTTGTTTTTGGTGATGTGGAATATTTGTTCGTGGGGTTCCACAAAAACTTGAGCACCTTTTTCTTTAGCAATCTTTACTGTTTTATCAGTGCTTTCTTCATCGACGACGATCATTTCATCTACCCAGTCTTTGACAGAGTCAAGACAGGGACCAATATTCTTTTCCTCTTGAAATGTGGCTAGGACTACGGAAATCGATTGTCTTTTTGTCTTCATCTAGGATTGATTATAAATGCATATTGTATATTCGAGGTATGCTAGGAAAAATTAACTGGGGATGGGTGTGTAAGTGGGGACTGGTAGCTTTGGTTTTTTATGTAATGTGTGTATTAAAACTACACGGATACGATAGATACCCCACTCCATCTCACGGCGAAGAGTTGCTTTATGGATGGTCGGGTATCCATTTGGTGGAAACAGGAGTGCCGGTGTCTTGGTCTACTCTTGAGTATCCAAAAAAGAATAAGTTCGCAGAAGGAATATTTGGTGAGAAAGATGGATTGAATATGGGGGCAACTCTGTGGAAACCTTGGCTTGACGAACCGCCTGTATATTCTTGGATGGTGGGGCAAGTAGCGCACTCCTATGGAGACGACCGAATGAAAGTAATACCGCCATCTCATTCAAGAATTCCTTCGGTATTTGCTTCCTTAGCAGTAACAGCTTTGGTTTTTGCTGTGGGATATAGCTTTTTTGGCTACGGAATTGGACTATTATCAATGACGTTTTATGGATTGTCGCCGATTTTGGTTTTCGGATCGAGACTGTCTGTACCAGAAAACATGATTGCATTGGGTGTGGTTTTGATGTTGTGGCTTTCGAAGTATTACGAAAAAAGCCCAAAAATTTGGTACGCAATTTTGGGTGGTGTGATGTCGGCGGTGCTGGGTCTTATGAAGCCAACTGGTTATTTTCTTGCCCCGCTTTTGATGTTTGTAGCTATAAAGAAGAGGAGATGGCTTGATTCCGGAATTATTTTGGCTCTGACACTTATTGGTGTAGGACTTTTTGTAATGTATGGCAATAGTTTGGACCCAGTGCTCTTTAGGAAGATCGTAGAAATCCAAGGAGGTAGGTATGCAGGCTGGACAGGATTGGGTTATGTATTGGTATCACCAGCGTTTGATATTTTTAATACTTTCGATGGATGGTATATCTTTGGACTTTTATTTGCTCTCTTCTTCTCCATGAGAAAAGTAACCACAAAAGAAATGTCGCTATTGGTGCTATTTTTCTTTTATTGGCTAATTATTGCCACCATCTCTGGCACAGAGCAAGATCTACTTCCTTGGTATAGATATCCCCTGTTCCCAATGATTGCCATTTTTGGGGCTTTGGGAATTGCCTATACGTTTAAGAGGCCAAGCTTCGCACTAGTAACATTATTTGTGGGATTAATGCTTTCCGGCAGATATATGGTGGCTAATGAATTTAGACCAACTACTCCTCCAAATGTGTATAGAGTGCTATATTTTCTCTTCTTGTTGCCCTCACTTATTGAGATGGCATGGGGAGTAAAGTGGATGAAGTACATCACCAGAATGGTGCTGGCTGTAGTACTGATTTTGGGTATATATTACAACGCAAGATATGTCTATTCGGTGTTTGAGTTCCGCTGTGAAAGCAAGATCTGCGCCTTTGGACCCTCCACTAAGTATTCTGAAATGAAGCTACCATTACTTTGGAGATTCCTTATCCCCGGAGACAGCACAGACATGCTTACCACCAAGAGACCTTGGTTTTAGGGCTTGGTAGAGACTAGCTTGTACATTGGATTTCCTGCTGGGTCTCTGATGACTTCTACAACTTTCTTGTCGTCTACCCCTTCATCCATAGAGGCGATAATAAGAGTGTTTGGTGATTTGGAGTCTTCGGTATAAATGATGTTTTTGAATTCAAACTTATCAAACTTTCTTAGAGTGGAAAAGCCGAATTTGTCTCTTGGGGTCATTACCATTTGGGATTGAAGTTTTTGGGGTGGGTATTTGAGATAAAAAGCCATAAGAACATATGGCTGATCGTATCTGTCGGTGATAATTATTTTGTCGTATTCAGTGTAATGCGCTTGTACATACCTTGCGATATCTTCGAATCCATATTGCCAAGCGTAAGCAAGCTCTTTGGGGTAGTGGACAAAATATGCGTGGAAGTAAAATATTGAGTACATACTTTGAATAAGAATGAGAGAGAAGGCAAGAGAATTTCTAAGAAATTTGTTCTTGAATAAATTGATGAGTGAGACGAATCCAAACCCGATGACCACCGCTAGTGGAATGGTCATGTTGTGAGCTCTGAGTGCGTGGGGCGACTGGAAGGTGAGTGCTGCTGGAATGGGTGAGACTAGAAGCCAAAATAGAAACAGCTTCGACCACTTGGATTTCTGACCTAGAAGCAGGAATAGTCCTAAGAAGAAGAGGGGGAATTGAACAATGTATGCCTGTCCAAATCCTGGGACTTTTGACCTGGCAATTTCATCACCGGTAACAAACAAGAAACGGAAGGAAAAATGAGAAGCGTAGTTTTTGGCAAAACGAAGGGCGTAAGACAAATATTGATTATGGACCGCTTTGACGTAAAGGCTGGCAGAGTCGTGCTGACGACGCCACTCTAGAGCTTGCCAAAGTGGACCTTCGTCGGAGAAAACCGAAACGCCGGTAAAGCGAGACTGTCCCTCTTTCGAAAGCATTTGGAATACTAGGGGGGTAACCAGAGCCGTAGCAATTATAATGCTCGCGATAAATGATTTGGGGGAGGCTTTGATGGTAGCGAACAACTTCTTGAAATAGAAGATGACAAAGCCTAAGAGGACAAGGGGCATAACCAAACGCATGGAGTGATAGGTGTACATGGAGAGGACGGCCATAATGCCAGCACCTACGAAAAGAAAGGGTTTCTTTAGGGCCAATAAACATAGATACAAGCAGGCCATTAAGAAGAAGGCGGAAGCATTTACCTCCCAACCGCCACGACTAAAATGTAGATGCCATGGCGAAATAGCGAGAACAATACTAGCAACTAGCGGCATCATTTTGAGCTTGCTATCTTTTTCTTCTCTCTCAATCACTAGTCGAAGGATAAGATACAGCAATACTACTTGTAGGGCGCCTAAGATAGCGCTAGGTAAGCGCACAGCAAAAGTATTTAGACCAAATATTTTTACCATCGGTAGCACTAGGTAAAAATAAAGTGGTGTCTTGAAGTCGTCGA
>CAIQPO010000021.1 GCA_903873735.1 Candidatus Collierbacteria bacterium
TATCGGGGTGTAGCTCAGATGGCTAGAGTACTGCGTTTGGGACGCAGGGGTCGTGAGTTCGAGTCTCACCACCCCGACATTGTGAAATAATCCCAGTTTCAAGGAACTCCTTGAATGGGGATTGGAGCGTATATATCAATACATTTTTGTCTTTGATAACGAAGTTTGAGAAGAGTTTTCTGATTTTGTAATCAAGTTGTTCCATATCTTGGGTTTTTTCTATTTCATCGGGCAATTTGTTCATTAGTTCGATAAATTGTTCGTGAGTTAATGGAGCGGTTGATCCTACTTCCAATAACTTCCTTATCTCTTGTAGCCTCGTCTCTTTTGTTTCAAGCCTTTCCATTTCTTGCTTTAGGTCTGTTTCGAAAAGTCCTCTCAAATTGTTATCCTCCGTCTTGACGAGATACCTTTTGAACTCCTCGATCTGTGTTTTTGACTGAGCGATTGCTCTTGCTAATTGATCTTTCTCTCCCTTGAGTCTCTCCCCCGCCTTCTTATTGACTCTAGCCAGCTCAGTTTTGTATTCCCCATAAAGTTTTGGGCTGTCATATTGAAGCCCTCTTAGAAAACCACAAACAAAATCTATTATTACTTTTGCTTTCTCAGATTTGTTTTTGAACTTACACCCTGGAGTGTCACATCGGAAATAGTAATACCAGTCTTCCTTGCCTGATTTACTATGTTTGTGGGTGATCGAGGCGGTAAAGTTCTTATTACAGTAGCCACAAACAACCATCTTCCTCATCAGCTTTGTCTCGGATTTCATTCCTGGTATTGATTTTCTCTGGCGGAATACTTTATCTATCGTGTTGAACTTGTTTATTTCCAAAAAATCCTGCACTGAAATTGCGGGCTTAAAATTGTATATTTCTCCGAGATTTACCAGACTTGCTCCTGTTCGCAATATGCCAGCGTAAAGCGGGTCTCTTAGTATTCTCGAGAGCTTGGTGTTGTTTAGTTTTGGATATTTAGGAGTGTCCTCCTCGTGATCTTTTTCGGTGAACCCCTGCTCCTTGAGGTATTCGCCGATAGACTTTAATGGTTCGCCACGAAGTCTCATTTTGAATGCTTCTACAATCAAATCAAAGTTCTTGCCGTCGGGTTGGAGAAGTCTATTTTTATCTCTGATATAACCTGGCTTGGCTATGTTTATTCGTTTACCTTGTGACGCTATATTTCGATTTCCTCGTTTTACATCCTCACTCAGTTTGTCGGAGTATTGCTTCGACATTGCGAAAGCTAGAGCCAACATTACTTTTCCCATTGTCGAAGCCTCGTAATTGTAGGAGACAAACTTGAGATCTTTAATAATTTCTCTATCGAGATTATCTATTATCATTCCAGCCTCAAGCATATTTCGAGATAGTCTGTCTGGATGCCAGGCAATTAGTCCATCGATTTTCCCTTCGGTGAACATCTTCATCATTTTGAGAAACTCCGATCTATTTCCCGACTCTTTTGCACTCATCGCCTCTTGGAACGGCGGATTGAAAACTTTTAACCCATTTCGGTCGGCAATCTTTTGACACTCTAGTATTTGGTCTGGTATGGATCTGGTTTGTCGATCGTCTTCCTCTCTCGATTTTCTGGCGTAGATAGCATAGACAAGATCTTTAGCCTCATTACTTATTTCTTCATCAGACCCACCTTGAAGCAATCGGATTAGCAAATCAGGATTGTAGGGGTGTTTGGTGTCTTCCATATTCCAGATTATATGGTTTATTTATTTTTGCCGATTATAATCCATTATAATCCTGGATTTTAGCCTCGATTTTGCCGTTAGTTAATTATCCGACCCTGTCTCTTATACTTCTTTCACCATTTCACAAATCGATAGTCCGAGACTGTTTTGGAGGCATTGTGGAAGCTCAAAAGACTACCATATGCTTACCAAATCAACTTACTGCACTCTTACAGTCCCTCCAACTTTATCAAAATCATTCCTTGACACTTCGACCACAAAAACTGGTTTGACGGGGTTGCGTGACTTCCATTGTCTGTATTTAACTGACTCCTCAAACCCAAGTCTTGGCAATACATACACATCACCATTGTCTTTACCAAAAGCTTCCACGATTTCCTTATTCCCTTCTAGTTCTGGAATACCGTTTCTCATTCCAGACGCATACCTACTTTCACCTAGTAACTTATCTTTAGGTGGTATCAAGGCACGGAGGATTGCATAAGCGGACTGAGCATCAGCGTAGACGGCAATATCGTTTTTGAATGGGTCACCTGAGGTGTCAGAAGCCTGTCTGGGCTCCAACTCTGCGATACTGCGATTAGAAGATCCGTGAAATAAAAACTTACCAGACTGCTCTAGTCTTTGGAGATATTCTATTGTCGCTTCCCCTTCTTTGCGAGCATACTCTGATTGTAAATCTTCTTGTATTTCAGTTTTGGGTTGCAATAGGTCTTTATATTTTGAGGTAGCGGTTTCCTGAGCTTCTTGGTATGTTGGCAACTTACCCATTTTGTGGTCGATAAAAGTTTTCATTACATCAACA
>CAIQPO010000022.1 GCA_903873735.1 Candidatus Collierbacteria bacterium
ATCCTGATGCAAAGCCAAAGGCTTTTTCTCATCGAGAACAAAAAGTGCTTCAAGATGAAAAAGACAAAGCAGCTCAGGCAAAGGAGGTAATCTTTCAGGTAGTTACTACCTTACGAAAAAAACATCCAGAAGCAAGCACTAGAAAAATCGCCACCCTAGCAAAAGGGGAACTCCCGAGATGGATTTATAGCTATCTTCCTTTACTAGTAGTTTTATCTCTTATTCTCACTGCTTGTGGAGCGCAGCCAAGAGCCACCACTGAAACAGCTAGCCCCGGCAACAACAATGACCCCCAAGCTGGCGAACAAGCTCCTTCGGAAGAAGCCACTGAACAGGCAACAGAAGAAGCAGTCACTGAAGAAGCAACACAAGATCCAGACTATCAGATAAACCTCAAAGTGACTCCAGAGGTAAATGAAAGCATAGATCAAAATCCTTTACTGCAAAATTTAAGTGAAGAAGATCGTGAAAAAATCCCACTAGCATGTGTCGATTTCGCTAAAAAACTAAAAGAGGGTAGAAATGGAGATAGTTTTATTGACGTTAACTCAAGTGATAACGTTTTCAGCGTAATCGTCAATGGGACGGATACTATTTGTCAGGTAGTTCTCAAGGATGGCACCACTATCTTAGATATCTGGAACGATCAGGGACCACTTTACCTCACTACTTCTGGAGCTAGTGACGCATTAGGTACTGAGGTTACTCAAGTAAGCACTGATGGTTACCATGGCAACTTAGCAGATGCTTACGACTCAGAAGGACGACGCGTAGGCGGAATTAATTTAAGGGTATTAAAATGGGAGGCAGTTGATGAAACCGGCAACTTACCAAGCGTGAGCAACCCTGAAAGTGTCCTTCCTACACCCATTAATCCTGGCCCAGAAGCTTATGAAGTCACAAGTGCCGCCAACATAGATCTAGAGGAAATTGAGGCGTCAATAAATAAAATAGCAATTGCATACGCAGATGGAAATGTCACTGATGAGCAAATTCAGACAATGAGTTTTGAACACCAGAAACTGTTTAGTATTGCACTAGATACAGAAAAAGACGCGAGAAGAGGCGAACAATCAGTAATTCATACTGATGAATCTGGGAAAAAAACATATCTCGGAGAAGATGGGAAGTTTCATCCAGAGAAACAGACTATCGATAACACTCTTCCTAGAGTTGTGGACAAAGAAGGATACACATATATATTTTACGAGGGACAATGGATAAAGATTGAGGGTTCACAAAATATTCAATTTGATAATTTTGATACTTTCAATTGGCCAGATACAGAAACTATTGATCCACAGTGGGTGCCAAAAGAAAGAACAGATCTTCTTGGATTAACTATTCCTGAATATGAATATTTTTTTACTCCAGGACGAGAAAGCATGGTTCCTATTTTCTTTCCCAAAAAAGAAGTTGGAAATATAGATATAATTGGTTTTGGCTCAAGAGGCACTGTAATTGGATATGCAATAAATGAAAAAGATCGATATTCAGTTGTGCCAGTTATAATAACCGGTCAACCATCTTTATTTGGGGAAAACCTGAGAGCTGACAGCTCCAACGCAATCACAGAAGCAAGTGCCTTTTTTAAAGAAATAGAAATTAATACTTTGTACTATTTGATGTATGGTACAAATCAAAAAGAAAGATTTGCCTCTAATTACCCTAGTTCTGGCGGAAAAGAAGTTACCACTAACTACAAAGGTCTTGTCTCAACAAGTCAAAGTCATAATGTTATTACCGGAAAAACAGCAAGCAACGATTTGGTATTGATACAGGCAAGTCTTATTGTGGAAGCCGGTCAATAACCCAATAACTAAAACACAATTGTTTTCAGCTAATGGCATATGCTACACTGTTGACAGTGAAAAAAATATTATTAGTTTTATTAGCTTGCGTCATTGGGCTTTCTATTGTCTTTTTCTATAAGTTTTATGATAAAGGGCAAACTAAACAGCTAAAAGGAGAAACTTACAATCAGCTCACTGGTAAATGGGAACCAGTAAGGATTGATACTAAAGGTCTCGATCCTTCTCAAATTGCAATTACCGACAACTCTGATGGTTTGCATAATTACGCCCTGCTAAAAGGTTTTTTCGATCAATACGACCAATCTTCTCAAGTTCTAACCATAAAAGCAGCAATAGCATTTACTCAAGGAAACTTATTTGAACCAGCTGCTTTGAAATTATCTCCTAGTCAGACTATTTATTGTGTCCCCGAAATCTATATTGATCCCAACACTGGAAAAGAATACTCTTTACAGAATCTTAGAATTCCAGTTAAAGAGGGGGCAACCCTATTCGTTCCTGGAGAAAAGATTATTAGTTTCGCTGATTTTCTTGAAAAAAGCAATCAATTAACTTTTTTACTAGTCCAACTCACCAGTAATTTCAATCCA
>CAIQPO010000023.1 GCA_903873735.1 Candidatus Collierbacteria bacterium
ACAGCTACAAGAAAGAATAAGTATTACAAAACTACAAACAGAACAGCCACTTATGTTTATTACCACTGCACCAAAAAGAAAAACACTAATTGTTCGCAAAGACCTATCACCGAGACAGACATTAACGGTCAAATATCTTCACTACTAGAAAAACTCAAACCAGACGAAAGATTCATTACTTGGGCAAAAAAATGGATTCAAGTAGTATACAAAGAAGAATATGCTTCTCAAGAAGCTATCTTTGATAACCAAACAGAAAGATTAAAACAAATAGAAGGTAAGCTAAATAGACTTTTAGACATGAAACTAGAGGAAAAAATTGACGATACCACCTACTCCAACAAAAAGATTGAACTTGAAAAAGAACGGCACGATTTAAACCAATTGATTGGTAAGTCACAAAACAACTTTGACTCTACCAGAGTCAAAATAGAAAGTGCTATTGACCTAGCAAACACAGCAAGAGATAGGTTTCTCAAAGGCACTAGAGAAGAAAAACATAGTATTCTCCTAAAAATCGGCAAGAACCTTGAGTTAGGAAATCAAAAAATACAGATACATCTACACAAACACTTCCAAAACTTTTTTGAACAAGAAAATTGGGAAAATAATTTTTCTGATTCGCTAGAACCTCAAAAATATACGGATATATTAAGCAAAAACCCAGACTTGATACCATCAAATCCAGCATGGCTCCCCCGCCAGGGCTCGAACCTGGGACATCCTCCTTAACAGGGAGGCGCTCTACCGACTGAGCTACAGGGGAATATCAACGAGCATCGCTATTTTATCAAACTAACACGCATACAATCAACCTTTTGTTGAATAGTTCTATAATTCCCTTATGATCAAATTTCTGTTTGGTTTCTTACTCGCTATTATTATCGTTATCACCGGAGTTGCTGCTTTCTTTGGCCTTGTCCCTGGGCTGTCTCCCCTCATTGGAGCAGGGCCAAAAGATCTCTTGGTCCGTTTCACTCCAGAAGACTCAAAAGCAGCGCGAGATAAAATGGGTACCCAAATCATCACCCTCCCAGCCAACACACCAATAAGTGACGACTTCAAACTAGAAGGCAAAAGAAATGCCGAAATTGACATGGACAGTAAAGAACTCACTGCCCACTCAAACAATCGCCCCTGGAAAAACTACCCCGTCAAAAATGTCCAAATCAGAATTCACCAAGATGGTACTGTCGAAGGTTCTGGCACCCTCATCATTTCAAAGGCCATGCCTTACGCTATGGCACTAGGTTATTCACAGTCTCAAATTGAAGATGCTATGAAAAAATATCGCATCCCTCCTTTTGAAGTTCCAGTCTACCTGATCGGCAAAGGCTCAGTCACCAACAACAAAGTAACAATAACCACCAACCAGCTCAAAATCGGAGCCGTAAACGTTCCCAAAGAAATCGTTAATCAGGCAAGCAGTGAAGCAGAATCAGTAGTTGAAGACCTAATTCAAAAACACAATCAATCGTTTAACTGTGAGTCTCTCACTTTTTCAGACGGGAAAATGCACTTCAAAGGTCAGCTCCCAGAAAAGGAGTATGTAATCGGCAACTAGTTATCTGAGCTTACCCAAAACTACATTCAAAAGCGCTAATACCACTGCCGCTAGTAAAGCAGTGGAAAAATTATCCACATTAAATCCATGAACAATTTTCGCCATTATCATAATCAGAATTGCATTGATTACAAATGTAAATAAACCCAAAGTTAGAATATTTACCGGCAGCGTCAACATAATTAACAGAGGTTTCAGAATAACCGACAACACTCCCCACACAATTGCCACAATACCCAAGGTCTGAAGATCAGCGATCTTCACCCCAGGAACCAAATAAGCCACTACATAAAACCCTAAAGCATTGATTATTAGATTTGCTAGCATACAAAAAGTATAGCAAATATTACACTCAAAGCATAAAAAACTCTCTCCTAAGAGAGAGTATGTGTTTATGAATTCATATGTCCATCCTGCACTTGACCCTCATCATCTATCTGTTGAGTATGTGCATTGGGATCAATTTGGCCTTCACCTTTTTGAAAAATAAAAGCAGTCGAGGTTGCCACAGTAGCTAAGATAACAAGCACGTTAAATACCAGATCTTTCATCTCCATATTGCCTCCTAAAATGTGCAATTCACGTTTAACTCTACCTCAATATTCTACCAAAGCACAAAAAACCGCCCTCAAGGGGCGGTAATAAAAGTCAGGACTCGATCAGACGACCGATTCCATAGCCACACAGGGCCAGGAAGAACACAGCAACCAGCCAGCCGATCGGCATTGTCTCGTACACCGTGCGGAAGCGGATAAATTCCCAGGCCCAGGTGTTAAGCTGGGGCAGGCCGGAAACCAGGGGCACAATCCACTTCGCCCACGTCAGGGCCAAAACTGAAGACAGCGCCAGCGCAGGCAAAATGTGCCAACCGCTCAGATGATTCTCATCGTCATTGCGGGAGTCCCACAAGCCAATTGCCCAAGATGCAGCGCCACCAATCGCACCAGGCAGCAGGATCAAGCCACCCACGACCACCAGGAGATAGACCAGGCTGTTCAAAGCAAAGGTCACAGGGTTGAATCCCATCACAGCCGAGGCCACTGCCAGGATAATGACGAGCGACACACCGACGAGCAAAAGATTAAACTGCCACTGTTTCATGTTCATAGAGTCCTCCAAGGGTAAATGTGCAAGAAAATACAGTATGGGTATTATAGGATAATAAACTTGAAAAGTCAACCACAAATCTCGAAATCTTAGTTATACTATCTTCCTATGACCGAAAGACTCAAAGGGATAAGTGGCTCAATGTTCGCCGGTAAAACCGAAATTCTTCTAAAGGACATCGCCAGGGCCGAATATGCAGGCAAGATTGTCCAAGTCTTCAAACCCATCATAGATAATCGCTGGGGCACGTTCTCCTCTATCAAATCTCACTCTGGAGGCGAACACGAAGCCATCGCCATCCAAAATTCGCTCGAAATTCTAGATCACTTAAGACCAGATACTTATCTTATTGCCATAGATGAAATCCAATTCTTTGACTCATCAATCATTGATGTAATTACCTTCCTCCTGGAGCAAGACATTAGAGTTACCTTCGCCGGACTTTCTCTAGACTTCCGGGGAGAACCGTTTGGTTCTATGCCAGAACTTCTAGCTCTCTGTGATCAAATTGAAAGACCCACTGCCATCTGCAATCAGAAAGTTGACGGACATATCTGCGGTGAGGAAGCTACCCGCACCCAAAGATTGATAAACGGCAAGCCAGCCAACTACCATGATCCCATTGTCTTAATTGGTGCCGAGCAGGAATATCAGGCTCGTTGCCCAAACCACCACATCGTACCAGACAAGCCCAAACCAAATATTAAGAAAAATTAATCAAGATAATCCTGAAGCTTCCTTCTTCTTGAAGGATGCCTCAATTTTCTCAAAGCCTTACTCTCAATTTGTCGAATTCTTTCTCTTGTCACTCCAAACACTTTTCCCACCTCTTCCAAAGTCAAAGGCTTACTTCCATCAAGACCAAATCTCATTCTTAGCACCTTACTTTCACGTTCTGTGAGAGACCCAAGAGCATCCTCAAGATTCTCATGCATAAGCTGCTTGCTAGTAGCCTCATATGGAGTAGCCTGCCTCTCGTCAGGAATAAAGTCACCCAAGAGTGAGTCTTCGTCATCTCCAATAGGTGTCTCTAAAGAAGTTGTCTTTTGAGCAATCTTAAGAATCTCTCTTACTTTGTCTGGATCAGTCTCCAATTCAGTTGCCACCTCTTCATCTGTAGGTTCTCTTCCCAAATCTTGCATTAGTTTTCTTTGAGTCCTGATGAGTTTGTTTATGGTTTCCACCATGTGAACAGGAATACGGATTGTCCTAGCCTGATCTGCAATAGCGCGGGTAATTGCCTGTCTAATCCACCAAGTAGCGTAAGTAGAAAACTTAAAACCTTTAGTCCAGTCATATTTTTCTACTGCTCTAATCAATCCCTTATTTCCCTCTTGGATTAAGTCCAAAAAACTCATTCCTCTTCCCATATATTTCTTTGCAATCGACACTACTAACCTTAAATTAGATTTTGTCAGTTTGTCTTTTGCTTCCAAGCTTCCTCTTTCTACACCTTGAGCCAAGCTAATTTCTTCCTCTCTCTTCAAAAGCGGAATCCTTCCAATTTCTTTGAGGTACATTCTTACTGGATCGTTTACCTCAGTTTCCTCAAGTCTTGTAATCGATTCTAGCTCCTTCTCCAAGTCAGAGGTTATCTCCGCCATTTCTGCTTCCTGACCGGCCATCACACTCTCAAATACATCCACATCAGCTTTAAAAAGCAGTTCATAAAGATAGTCCAAGTCATTAACTACTACCTCAGCCGCAGGAAAAAACTCCAAAATATCATCTTGTGTCACAAAACCTTGCTCTTTACCAAGCTCTATTATCTCTTCAAACTTTTGCTGAATGGGAAGACTACCTTTATTTTGGGCCATAAATAGTTCACCTTTAGCTTACCACAAAAAGCCTCAAAATCAAGCTAAAATTGCGCTAATTTCGTTAAATTTGCGATTCAATGCCACTACTTCCTGTGATATTCTCTCCGCCTTCTCCCCCTCACCTTTCTTTTCTGCCTCACCAATTTCTCCTTGTTTTTTCTTAAGTTCTTTCTCAAGATAGTCCCGAAGCACTTTCGCGGTCAACTTCATCAAGTCTTTTTTATCCACCGACTCCACCAAATCATTACTCATCACCATCTCTTCAAAAAGCCAACCAATCGACCAATCTTTCTCTCCTCTACCTCTTGTTACCAAATCTTTATCCTCTATATTTTTATGTATCCAGATCATCATCTCTTTCTCCGGCTCACTTCCCACCCCAACATCTCTGCACCACCTCAGCACCTCTTCTCTATCTTTCTTCTCTGCAACCAATAACCAAGTTAACAAAAGTTTTAACCATGTTTCCTCCGCCCCTCTCTTTTCTGCTTTTTTCTTTTCCGAAGACATATTTACCTGACCAATTCTTTGAAATTTATTAATCTCATTTCTTATGCTTTCAACAGAAATCTTCAAAGACTCTGCTAGCACCCCAATCCATTTATCTCGCTCCATTTCCTGCTCGATTTTTGCTAAATAGGGAATCGTTTCTTCAGCCACTCTTCTTATCCGCTCGTCGTATCCTTCAGGATATTTCTCTAAAGCTTTAGTAATCACAAACTCATAGACACTCACTGGATTTTCCACCATCTCTCTCCAAACATTCGGTTTTTCTCTTGCAATTTCATCTGGATCTTTTCCACCTTTTATAAATACAACTTTTGTACTCAATCCTCTCTTTTCAGCAATCTCCACCGACTTTTTTATTGCCGCGGTTCCTGCAGTATCAGCATCCAAAGCCAATAAAACTCTATTAGCTAATCGAGCCACCATCTCTACTTGCATCTCAGTAAGAGCTGTTCCACCTACTGCCACAGTTTCCCCTACACCAGCACCATAGCTACTTATAAGGTCTAGCATACCCTCCACCATCACTACCTGTTTTTTCTCTCTAATAAATTGTTTTGCTTGATAAAATCCATAAAGGTTTTTTCCCTTATGGTAAATTTCTGTCTCTGGTGAATTCATGTATTTTGGCTCTCCATCTTTGGCCAAAACCGGTAAAACTCTCCCCGAAAAACCAACTACATTACCACTCGAGTCATACAAGGGAAACATTAATCTACCCCTAAATTTGTCATATACCCCATTTCCACTTTGTCTATTTACCACCAATCCACATTTCTCCAAAAGTGCCTCACCATAACCCTTCTTTTCCTTCAAATACTTCACCAGTCCATCCCATTCAGGAAGTGAAAAACCCAGAGAAAAAGTCTCCACCAATTTATCGTTTATCTTTCTCTCTTTAAGATAATTTCTCGCCACCTCTCCTTGTTTGTGCTCGGTGAGAATAAAATGATAATACCTTGCTGCCAAATCCACCACCTCGTACATTATCTTTTTCTCGTCCCCTTTGTCATCTCTTTTGAAAACAATCTCCACCCCCACTCTTTCTGCCAGCTTCTTTAGGGCTTCAATAAAATCTATTCCTTCAATTTCCATCAAAAACTTAATTACATCTCCCCCTGCTCCACATCCAAAACATTTGTATAGCCCCATCTCTTCATTCACCACAAAAGAAGCTGTTCTCTCAGCATGAAACGGACACAAACCTTTGTGGTGTTTTCCAGCTTTGGTTAGTGCCACGTATTGGCCCACTATGGCCACAATATCCGTTTTCCTCTTTACTTCATCAACCTGATCATTATCCATTATTCAAACTATTTTACCCGAAAACAAACCAAATCCACCACTACTTAGGTAGATTCTTCTCCACAATCACCGGTACATCTTTAATATCAATATTTGCTTTTACAATATAATCTCTAGCTCCCAATTTTATTCCTTCTTCCACGCTTGTCTCCTGCTCAAAGTTAGTGAGAATAATCACCGGGATTTTCTTCAATTCATCATCTTTTGAAATCTCCCTCAAAATCTCAAATCCATTTTTCACCGGTAACAGCAAATCCAACAATATAAGGTCAGGTTTTACATCTAATATTGTTTTTTCCGCTGCTCCTCCATCAGTACATAATGAGGTCTCAAATCCTGAGCCTTGTAGTGAAATCTGCAAAGCATTTGCTAGTACTGCGTCATCCTCAACAATCAATATTTTCTTCGGCATATTCAATTATAACTATTAATCTATCCAAAATTCTTCACGTTGCTTAATTTCCTCAATCTTATCATTAATCTCTTTTCCTTCAGCCTCAGCATCTCTCTACATCGCTTAAATATCAACAGCGACACCACTAAGATCATTGTTAGATTCATACACACCGACAACACAAGTAGATGTCTTTGCTCATACCAGGCTCCCTCAACTTGCTTCAACAGTGAATATTTTTCTCCGAGGCTACCTAATACCCATACACAAATAAGGATAAAAAGCATCATCCAGATCCCCTCAGCGAGCATCACCCCCTTGCTTCCCCAACGACATACGAATCTCCAATCAAAACCCATATGCCTTTTAAATCTCCTCCACCACATGAACAAATGTCTCATCTAACAATATAATAAATCATACAAATCAAGCGTGCAAATCAACAACCAATGCCAACAGCCTTTCACACCTCTTTCTGATAAAATATAGCCTGCTGGAGGAGTCGGATAGTGGTCTATTCCACACGCTTGGAAAGCGTGCGTGCGCAAGCACTCGTGGGTCCGAATCCCACCTCCTCCGCATTAGTGTTGAGCTGCTTTTGTAGCTCGACAGTAAAGCGAAATGTGGCGATTCGTACAGCCGGAGCCAAACCTATTTACCTTACCATTACCTTATGCCCAAAGAGCAACAATCCCCAGAGCTAGATCCAAGAATATACTTCAGATCTACACCACCTCCAGAAGTTCAGAGAATTCTTTCTCGCCCGGAATTTGCCAATGCCCCCATCGAGGGCTGGTTCCCTATTCCCACCAGAAGTGAGAAAAGAGAATTCACTCCCCTAAGAGTGCTTGAAGCAAGTGGCCTCATTGATGCCCATCAATTACTCGAACCATTTCTAGACAATCCCATTTTTGTACAGACACTAAGGACAATTGACGTATTCAATGGCTGTCGTCATGTTTGCGACACCTGTCTTGCAGACGCCCTTCCTCCAACAAAAATGTTTACTCTTCACTCACTAGAGGCACTATTTTCTGATCCTCGTTTTATAAACATGCTTCAAAAAGACTCACTTAGATTTGGGTCATCTGGTGATCTCCTAAATCACCCTCAAGCTATTACCATTGCCACTCTAGCACTAGAAGCCACTCAATCTCTCCATCAAGAAAGGCTTAAACAAACAGAGGATAAAAAGGGGCACCGCCTAAAAATAATGACTAACTACCGGCTAAACAACGAGTTAGAAATCGATAAATTAATCGAATTAGGAGAGGCCAACCCAGACAGACTTAGGATTACCATTTCCTTACCCTTAAACCGCAAGGATACTGTCAACCACCAATTTTCCAGCTTTGTTATAAATCGACCTCATCTTTTTGATCCCAAAAAACTAAAATATGATAAAGATGGCCTAATAGATCTGACCTCTTGGTATTCAAAAAACCGAATTTTAGGTATCCAAGATGTCCGACACCCATTCTTACTCTTCAATATTGGCAGAACACTACCAGACGAAGTTCGAAGAGAAAAAGTAAGTGATGGAAAATTAGCTGAAAACGACTCAAGGCTGGAAGAACAATCAGGATTAGTAAAAACCTATCTCAACCCTGAAGCTTTATGGCTTCAAATGTATGTAGACAGACAACACTCGCACACAACTCGCCTCTTCACCCCCTTTACCTCAGAAAATGTAAATGCCCTTAGTCACCTCCCATTTCATCCAGACTTCACTACCCCACCAAACTGGCCGGGAGGTGGTGGCGCCGAGCCTGTTGTTCGAGGCACCCGTCACACACCAAATCCTATTCCCACTTTCAAATCTTAGCTACTTCATCCTCATAATACCGTCATAGAATTCCGAGATTCCTCCAATTTGAATCGTGCTTTCAGGTACTACCCCAGCTCGATATACACTCCACGGAGAAGGCATCCACATGGTTCTTGCCCCCAATTCAGCGGTGGGTATCACGTCTCCACTCAAATTATCACCCACAACAATACATTTTCTTGGATCAAGTTCCAATATCTCCATAGCTCTAGCCCAATCTTTTTTAGTTTTAAATCCATTTTCATCAGCAATATACAAGCCATCAAACATTCCCCACCATCCCAAAGTGTCCATCTTCCAATTTGTCCATTCTACATTTGCATGTGTCACCAAACCCTGCTTCAAGCCCATTCTTCTCACACCATCCAGTATTGCATTTGCACCCTCTCTTTTTCTAGGCTCATGTCGATAAATCCTCTTCAGCACATTCAATTGAGATACAATCACCACACCAATTTCTGGATATTCACTCGCCAATCTCATCACCACACTATCCCATCTCAAAGGACTCACCCCCATTGTCTTATACTCCTCGTCATTAATATCAGACAATCTTTTGAAAAACGATTCTCTATCAATTCCTGCCTGATCTGCCACCATATCAGCATAAAGATCCATATAAAGGTGAAAAATCTCAGCCGTATAAATCAAAGTGTCATCCAAGTCGTAAAGTACCCCTTCCACCCCCAATTCGTTTAACCTCTCTCTTGTTAGACCCTCTATTGGATCTCTTTCTGTCCTAAACATGAGATATCATACTACAACAATCTCTATGTGTACCTGGTGCGATTCGAACGCACAACCATTCCCTTCGGGGCTCTGAAAAATTGTTCCCGCAAATTATCCCTTGTGGAGATTTTGTGGAAACAGAACAATTTTGAAGAGAGACAAAACAACGACTGTTGTTTTGGCTGGGTGTGAAAGAATTATCAGCAGATAATTCTTGAACTCAACTTCTCTACTGACCTTCTGTGATGTGTACCTGGTGCGATTCGAACGCACAACCATTCCCTTCGGAGGGGAATACTCTATCCAGTTAAGCTACAGGTACCTGCGAAAAAAAGTTTACCACTTCTCATACTTTTAAGATTCGACATCAAATAATTACCACAAAAAGCGGAGGGTACAGGGGTCGAACCTGTTAGAGCTTGCGCTCATTGGTTTTCGAAACCAACGCATTACCGTCCTGCCCACCCTCCAGCTGGCAA
>CAIQPO010000024.1 GCA_903873735.1 Candidatus Collierbacteria bacterium
AATCCTCACTAATCCTATGCAACCTTCCAGTAAGATGGTTAACAGACTTCACTAATTCAGCCATTTCATCATCACCAACTACTTCAATTTTTTGATAATTTTTGTTTTTTGCTGCTTCATTTATCTGCTCGATAGTTCTAGTGATTGGCTGAACAAATCGTCTTCCCAAAATAAAGCCGACAAGTGACCCTACTACCCACATCGCAAAGTAAAAAAAGATTATGGAATCCCTCTGCTGCCTAATTGTTTGATTGTACACATCACTTCGTACATCCACCCCCACCAATCCCACGCTTCTACCCAGGCCATCTTTAAGTGGAGCATACGCCGAGATTGTCTCACCCCATTTATCCATACTTGGTTTATCATCAACTGAGGTTTGATACAGACCCCTCCTCATTGCAGGTAACCCAGTAGCATCATAAATCTCTCCCAAATCAGCTTTTTTTTCATCATCCTCCAGTACTCCATTACCATTTTTATCGAAATCATTCATTCCATCTGCAATAAAAGCAAACTTTGTTGCATCTCTAGTAGGCACCATCACATAGATATCATCAACCTCATTCCAGCCTCTCATTGCAAGTTGTAACCCTGACTTAATTGACTGATATTCCTTACTATTTTCGTCTGCTTTAAAATCTGCCAAAACCAAAACTTTATCTACATCAATGCTCCCTGCCACCAACTCTGCAGTAAAACCAATCCTGCTCTTAAACTCTCTCTCTATTTCAGGCAAAGTAATAAGTAAAAACAAAAACACCATCAAAATCATCAATAACCCAGAAAAAATCATGTAATGAAACACCATCTGATTGGCCATCGTCCACCTAAACCATCTAATTTTTCTAGGGTTCTCTTTCTTCATTTTATTTAGTCTTTAATGTTTCAATAGTTCGCTTCAAATCCACCATTTTCAGCTCTCTATCCACCATCAATTGATTCATCTTTTCCAAATCCTCGTTTCTCTTGCCAATTTTTACCATCTGCTCCTGGACCTCATTTTTTGCCTCAACCTCTTCATTAATATCAATCACTGTGCCCAAAAATCCTATCATCACTCCATCTTCTATATATGGCTTAGCTTTTGTCCTAACCCATCTATATCCCCCAAAAGCATGGTGAATTCTATGCACAACATCAAAAGCCTCATGGTTTTTTACAGCTTCGTAATACTTATCATGGACCAACGGCTCATCATCGCCAAAAATAACCTTAGACCACTTTCCTCCCAAACAATCCTTAGCTTTTAAACCAGTAAAATCTTCCCAGGCTTTATTAAAGAAAACCCCCTCACCTTTATTATTAGTCTGCCAAATTAATGCCGGTGAAGTGTCCAAAATCAAAGATATTTTTGCATTTGCTTTTTCAGCTTCTTCTTTTAGCTTCACCACTTCAGTTATATCGACAAACATCACCACAAACTTTCCCTTCTCTGGAGAAAAAGCATTGTAGCGATAGTGTCTACTCAAAGCAGCGGAATAATTTTCACCTTGTATTGTTTTTCCTTTTAATGCCACTTCACCATAACTTTCAATCCAACTTTTCTCGGTCTTGGGTAATACCTCCAGTAAAGTTTTTCCCAGAATCTTTGACAGCTTCAACCCAGTGGCCTCCTCAAAACCCTTATTAGCATCCAAAAATCTATAATCCACTGGATTACCTTCCTTGTCAGTGATAATTTCGTGATAAGCAAAGGCATAGGGCATCTTCTCAACCACCTCTTTCCAATTTATCCAATCAAGCATATTAAAAAATTAAAATAACCTGTCCTTATCCATCATAAAATATTTCTCACTTTACTTCTAGTATGATAGAATATCAATTGCTTCATTAGTATCAATGAATCAACACAAAAGTAACTAAATATATATGGCAAAAAAAGGTCCAAGACAACATGTAGGCTTAAAATGCAGTAAATGTGGTCACTTCAACTACATCTCTGAAAGAAATAAGACTAACACTCCAGAGAAACTCACCATGACCAAGCACTGCCGCACTTGCAGAGAGCACACTGATCACAAAGAAGTCAGTAAGTTAAAATAAAAAGACTCCCCGAAAGGGGTGTTTTTTTATTTATATATTCTCTGATAAAATTACCCATATCTTAGGGGCGTGATGAAACGGTATCATGGGGGTCTCCAAAACCTCTCTTCTAGGTTCGAATCCTAGCGCCCCTGCAAAATATATCTCCCGCTGGTCGGGAGATATTTTTGTACTCCAGTAAGTTAGGATTCGAAAGCTGGAGCTACGACCGGCAGCGAAGCCGGCCTTGAGGCAAATTCAGCAGAATTTGACCGAGAGGCGAATCCATGAAAAATCTAGTTTGATGGGCTAACATAGCCAGAACCGGTGACCGAATCTCCCTAGCGCCCCTGCATAATCTATTCCTAAACTTTTAGTTGTTTGGAGATGCTTATTTCGTAAATTTTCTGATCATCACCTACCTTAGCGGTAAAAAACACCAATCCACTGTCTTCAATGATGTCCCTCAAGCAATAATTTAGGTCATCCACCAACTCATATTCGCTATCAAAAATCTCATCTTTGTTTAGCCAGATCAAATCTCCGTCTTCTGTGTGAGTATCTATCGGTACCTGCTTTGTGGGCACTTTTACCTTAAAAAAGCACATCACCCAGTCCTCCTGATAACCCCCCTCCAACTTCCCCACAGCAGCCAAACGCACATCTTCCGGGGCCACTTTATACCCAGTTTCCTCCTCAATCTCTCTTATGGCTGCAGCCATGTAATCTTCTCCAGGCTCCAATCTGCCACCAACACCATTTAATCTTCCTGGATCGATACGCTTGTTTTTGTTTCTTACGATAAATAGGTAATCATCTCCGTTGTAAAGAAAGTTTGTGACTGATGTTTGAACTTTACGAATATATTTATCCTCATCCATACTTAAAAATTATATCTTAGTTAGATAAACTAAGCCGACATTGCAGCAACCACCACAAGACAGATAGGTATCACAAGAAACTATTCTTTTGTACAATACACCAACCTAGCAACTTGAAAAGAGGTAAAAATGAAACGTGTTATTGTAGAGACTCCATTTAAAGGAACCACACTAGACGAGCAAGAAGCAAACATCACCTATGCCAGAGCCTGTGCCCACGATTGCCTAGTAAACCACGATGAAGCGCCTTTCCTAAGTCATCTCCTCTATACCCAGCCAGGCATACTGGACGACGGCATAGCCGAGGAGCGCCAGTTGGGAATCGACGCCGGCTTAGTTTGGGGAGAAATGGCAGAAGCAACTATTGTCTACACAGACAGAGGCATATCCAGAGGTATGGAATATGGCATTGAAAATGCCAAAAAAGCCAAACGGCCGATTGTTTTCCGCTCACTTGGACACACATAGTAATCCATGAGGCACCTAGTCAGGTGCCTTTTTTAGCCTTGACATATCAATAATCGTCTGATATTATAGGACAATCAATTTGCACCTTACCTTCCCAAAATTAACGATTGGAGACAATATGTTTAATTTCCTCCCCCCTTCCCTCTATACAGATGGTAGCTTTACCGCACTTGGTATTGCCGCCATCGCAGTAGTTCTATCAGTTGTCGTCCTCGTCGTGTTTGCAGCCGCAAGAGCGCTCAGCAATAAAGACGACGGTATTATGGAAATTGGCTATCAGCCATATCCACAAGGCAACCACCTTGGCAACTCATCCACCCCTGCCCCAGCCCCATATCAAGAACCAGACGAGCTGGAGACTGAAGAGGATGAATCGGATGATATCTTCAAAGAGTCCACTCTCCTGGATGGCCTGGTGGCAATCCGCGCCTGGTTCCGCTCGAGCGCCTCGGACTCAGTGATCATAAAGAACAACGCCCCTTACGCGATCACCATCCGCTTTTCCGGCGCCGGCTACGATTTGGGTGATATCACTATCTCCCCCACCGACGAAATCACCATCCCCATCGACAACCTTGACTGTGTCGACATCTTTGTTGCCAAAGCCGAAGACGATGGACAGACCGACAGTGCCAGATTCCTTCACGACGGCGAAGACCTTGGTATAGAGGCCAAAAAGACCTCAACTGAAGAGTTCACCCTCCTCGAAGGCGAGCTCAAAGTTACAGTCCACTGGAACCGTACCTGGAAGGATCGGCTGGTTCTGGAAAACCTCGGCGACTTCGACATCGACATCAACTTCAACAACCAAGATGACGCTCCAGAGGAAATCACCATCACCCCCGCCGACAAAGTCACCCTCTCCGTCCATGATCTCGATTGCCTGGACATGGATGTGGCACCCACAGGCTCAGATGAATGGGAAGACAACCTCGAGCTTTTCCGCCCCGAGTAGTGCAAAAAAATACCGACCCCAAAAGGGTCGGTTTTTATTTCAGCTAATTGCAGTGGCGAGAAATGTCAGCGCACCAGCAACGAAGACTGAAACCAAGAAGACTCCTAGAATATGTTTTTTTCTGAAGTTTGCCTTTGGGGTCAGCACCTCTCCGTCTACACTACTATTCTTCAAATGATACTCTCCCCGCGGAGGCATTGTGCCAAAAATGATGGAAAAAATAATGGAGCTAGCTACTACCACTCCATATATACCCAAGAAACCAATCACTCCATCCCAATGCCCACGACCCACCCAGAGAATTACCAAGGTAAGCACCAAGCTAGAGAAGGTGGCGAGTTGGTTCCTGCCATCATCTTCAACTCTATCCCTTAAATAAACATCATCACTGATTTTCTTCCAGGAATTCCACATGCGTCCTCCTAAGTTTTCAAAGAATTACACTACCCTATATTATATAACAACAAATATAAATAATAAAGTGCGATAAATAGGTATATAATACACACCACAAGTACTTTAACTATCCAAAGCTTTAGGAGTACAGACATGGCCTATCAAGTTGTATTTGAATACACCTCGAAAGCTGGTGGATACAATGGTATCCGCACCCGGACCGATTTTAAGGACCGGGCTGAATACTTGGAGTGGCTTAAGGGTTTCGACCTTACTCTCCAAACACCTATCGCTGAGGGAGTCACCGATGAAGAGGGGCTCAAACTCGTTTGTGAGACCAAAGAAGTCTGCCGAGTAAAAGCGGCTATTCAAGACTCATTCTTCGGAGATGAGCTGAACCTTGAGTATTTACTCTCCCTCAAACTACCCACCGCCTACTTTGCCATTAGTCACGACCGTGTTTTCCTGGACCGTCCAAACTTTAGATTCAGCCGCCCGAAATTCCCCCACAAAGACTTCAGTCATGGAGTAAAAGAGTGTCTATTCAAGCTGGCAGAAGACTGCTCTGATCCAGACTCCGGCCAGATGGACCTCGAAGACTTCAACCACCACCTCAAAACCACACTCCTGACTCTTGTAGTCACAAATCACATCAGCTAATCAATCACCCACCCTAATCGGTGGGTTTTTTGTTATTATTTGACATATTTAGATACCTATAGTATATTTATAGGACACATTTCGCACACTCAAAAAACATACCGGAGGTTTCATGAGCCGCTCAACCATCTTAATTATCCTAGGTACTTTCTTGGGGACAATCCTTCTGCTTTCCGTTTTTGGTCTTGGTCCCACCCAGGCTGCAGCAAACAACGAGTTCTACCAAGACATAGATTTTGGCTGGTTCCAGCCTATTGCTGATTTTTTCAGCTGGCTGACTCCAGACTTCAAAGTCAGCTTCCAGCAGGCGGGCTGGTTTGAATTCATGCTACTTCTTGTGGTAGCTGGCTGTGGATACTGGGGCATCATGCTCCTGATTTCACAAAACTGGAAGCATGCTGGCCTGCTCTGGCTTTGCGTTTTGATTACCATAGTCATCCTTTTTCTAGACGGCCTTATCAGAGGCACCTTCCTGTAATACCCAACCCACCCTCATCGGTGGGTTTTTTGTTCATAACTAAAGACCTATAGCTTGACTTTTTAAGCTTTATATGATATATTTCATCCATCTCGTCTTGCTCTTTCCAACTATTTCTTTCAACACGGAGGATTACCCCATGTCAGACCAGAACAGCATCAAACGTATAGTCACCTTCCGCCTTGGCCTTAGCAACACGCTCCCCGCCTGCATCAAACGCCGCAACAGCAGCAATCGCCATCAGCCCGAGAAAGGGCGCCAGATGATCCGCACCACCAGCGAAACCTCGCTGCGTTCCCTGCCTGGCCAGTTGGCCGAGTTTGGTGAGCACCTGAGCAATGCCTGGTACCAGGTGGTAAACGAGTATACCTCGGACAAGAAGTCTCGTGGGTATTTACTCGTCAGCTTCGTCTTCACCATCTCCGACACTGCTGAGGTTACCGAACGTCAAATCGAGTTGGTCGACGCCGTCAACCTCTTCATCGACCTCTGCCAGCAAAACTTCTGGCGCGTCGAAACCTACTGGAACCAGGACAACAACACCACCGCGATCAGCTGCTACGGGCGCGTCCCCACCCACCAGGCCGATGGCACCCCCATCAAAGTCTGGAACCGTCTCCCGAGCGGCGAAAAGGACCTGGAAGCTGGCGCCAAGGAAATGACGCCTAACAATGCTCTCTCCCTCGATGCCCTCGGCTTCGTCCAGGTCGAATCAAAATACGACAAGAAATAGATAATACAACTACAAGACAAAACCGGAGCGCTCTGCGCCCCGGTTTTTTTATATCTTATTGATATATATGTATATCAATATTAGCTAAATATTTAGATAATAAATAACTATCAATATATATCTATATACATATATATACATCGCTTAACACTCAATATTGAGGCTAGATATCAATATTTTTCACTACTACTTGACATTATAGGTCTTATGTGTTATTATATACCCATACTGATCAATGATGATCAGACTGCACATTCACTTAACCGGATTCAGTTCAAGAACACACAGGAGATTACCCAGATGAAGAAAAACACTTCCCTCACTGTTGACCTTTCCCAGGTCGTCCGCTCCGAAACCCCTGTCTACGCCCCGCTCGCCGGCTTCATCAACTTCGACCGCTTCCATGGCAAGCAGATCGGCATCAGCCGCAACTATGCTGATGGCCACAGCGAATTCGTCTCCAACGACCAGCTCGCTGAAGAAGCCCGCCTGGAAGAAGCCGAACGCCTGCTGAACGAACGCCGCGAACAAGACGCCGCCCTGGCCGATACCACCCGCGATGAAGCCACCAAGGCCACCCGCGCCGCTGTGGTCGCTGCCATTTCCTCCTTCGCTCCCGATGCTTTGGGCCTCGTCGAAGCCGGCTTGAAAGACGCCGCCAATGACAATGCCCGCATCGCCCGCGAAATGGAAGCCCTCCAGGCTGTCGAAAAGCTGAACAGCAAGAAAATCGCTGACGCGAACCTGGTCCTCGGCCTCTAATCCGGCCACCTGCAAGTGCAACACCAAACGCCCCCTATCCAGGGGGCGTTATTTTTTGTCTTGATCTCTTCTACCAAGTACTCCACACAGCTTTTCCAAATCATCTGCTTTCTTACTTTCTATACCCAAAACCTCTACAGCAGCGATTTCCAACACCATTGCCAAATTCTCTCTTAAAGTCTTTTCATCTCCGTCCCCTACCATCTCCACCAACTGTCTTTCATGTTCACCCACCAATCTGCTCATTCTCTGCATCGCTAGTTCTCTACTTTTATCAAAACTTCTTTTTCCCCCACTCTCCTCAAGATACATACCCGTAGGTAAATGCCACACTCTAGCTGTAGATGCATTTTTCTGCATATTCTGACCACCTGGCCCCTTTGCTTTCTTCACTGCTTCCACTTGACACTCATTAGACAATAAACCTTTCCTATTCATCAGAACCCCCAATGCCCACTCCCCGTAGGATCTTAATCCAGGCAAACCCACCTTCTCATCATCCTCCCTTAAAATCCTCACCACCACCTCCTGAAAACCAGTCTCTTCACCCTTTCCTTCTGGATGTCTTGCCTCCCACTCTGCCGAGTTCATCTTAGAGTTCTCAATAGTTACCCGTCTCACTTCAGCCAAAGTCTTGTCTCCTTGCCGCTTCTTTTTCTTACCTCCCCCACCCCCTCCTTTTTCAATGTATGCCTCCTCCGCCATCTCAGCTTCTATCTCTAGCAATTCTGCTGCTGTCGGCTCTTCACTATTACCACTTTCTTCAGCACCTGCAAAGTCTTCAAATCTCACAAATTTTCCTCCAATCGTTACTCCGTCTCCTGATTTACCTTCCATAATTCCATAATAACAAAATATCACCCCACCTCAATATCTCCTTGAAAAAATGCTAAATGGTATAATCTACCCGTCCTTTTAATCTATTCTAGGAGCTGACCATGAAAGCCATTTCCAAGATCACTAAGCCAGACATTTTGGTATTCTGCCGCAACTTCTTTCTTCTCGCCAGCGGGTTCTTCCTGCTATCAATTTGGTTCCCGGTACTTCTCGGCAATAGCCAGTCATACCCTGCTGCTTCCCTCGGAGCAGTTGCGCTCTGTCTCATCGGCGCGCTTTTCGCCGAGCGCAAGAAGAGATTAAACTACTAAATCCCATCACAAGCCCCATCTCGGGGCTTTTTATCGTCATAATCATATATATGCCATCAACTAGCTTTACAGAATCACTCAAAGATTTTCTTAGTGACCAAAAACAACCTAAATTTCGTTACCAACAAATCGTTGAAGGTTTTTATCAAAAATACTATTCTTCGCTTGACCAGTTTACCAACCTCCCCCAAAGTCTAATCGAGTTACTTAAAGAATCAAGTCTAAATCCAGTCCCTCTCACCCCTCTACACACAGTCTCCTCTAGTCAATCAGAAAAGGTCCTCTTTAAAACAAATCAAAACCAGCTAGTAGAATCTGTATATCTCTCCTACCAAACAAGGGATGAAAATAAATTCAGGCATTCACTTTGTGTCTCTTCTCAGTCAGGCTGTGCTCTTGGATGTGAATTCTGTGCCACAGGAGCCGTAGGCTTTAAGCAAAACCTATCAGCTGATGAAATAGTAGGCCAACTGCTACACTTCCTTCGTCAAAGCAAGGCAGTAGATACCATCGTCTTCATGGGTATGGGTGAACCCCTAGTCAATCAAGAAAGTGTCTTCAAGGCCGTAGAAATCATCACCAATCCTCAAATCATTGCTTTTTCACCCAAACGAATTACCATTTCTACAGTCGGTATTGTTCCAGGCATTGAAAGAATCATAAAAGACTCACCGAATATAAATTTAGCTATTTCACTCCATCATCCAAATCAAAAAGAAAGAGAAGTCCTCATGCCCATCTCCAAAACTTATCCAATTGATCAAATCTTTGACGCAACCAATGCGTATATAAGAGCCACCAAAAACCGTGTCTTTATTGCCTATACTCTCATGAAAGACACCAACGACTCCTCCAAAGAAGCCCACGACCTAGCTAAACTTATTAAATCCCAAGAAGACACCGCCTATCTTTACCATGTAAATCTAATCAGATACCATCAAGCGCCCAGCAAAACCGCATTCACTCCATCAGACACAGCCACCATCAAAAACTTTGGTGAAGTGCTAGATAAATATCACATTAGTCACTCCTTAAGGCAAAATTTTGGTCACGAAATTGATGCAGCCTGTGGTCAGCTATACGCCACCTACCTTCAAAAAAGCTAAATCTCTACTCTCACCACTCCCTCACGCAAAACAACTATTTTCATTCCTTCTACCTTAATCACAGTAGACGAAGGCTTCTTCTCGAGCAAACCCACATCAATAACTAAATCAATAAGCTCCAGCCTATCTTGAGGTACTTGTTCTAATAGCTGATCTACAGAAAATGGGTTATCGCCACCAGAAATGTTTGCAGAGGTTGATGATATGGGTTTTCCAAAAGCACCAACCAATGAAGTTGCCAACAAATTGTCTGAAATTCTCATTCCTAGGGTATCTGTTTCACCTTGCGCTTTTTTTGAAACTCTATTTTTACTTAAAGCTACCATAGTCACAGGACCGGGCCAGTATTTTTGTGCAATCTTTTTCTCCAAATCACTTAATATTAAATATTTATCTACCATTTCCATTGAGTCGGCCAATGCCAGTACTGGCTTATTTCCTCTATCGCCTTTATACAACCACAATTTATCAACTGCTGCATCGTTTTCCATATCCACTCCCAAGCCATAACAAGTTTCTGTTGGATATACGATTAAGCCGCCGTTTCTTAAAATCGATACTGCTTTGCTTAAAATATAATCCCCGTTATTTCCATCAAAAGAAATCCTTTTCACATCTATATTGTACAAAACTTTACTCCTTAGTGTATATAGGATAAAATAACCCACCGCACCTTTAATGATAAACGAGGTAAAAAATAATACACTGGCTGATTCGCCAATCCGAAAACAAATCCGAAGAGCAACCACCCCAAAACAACCTCAACCTACTACTTACCTTACTCACCATGGCTGGACTTATTGTCCTTGCAATAACTTGCCGTATCTTCTAAACCAAAAAGCCAACTGCTCGAAGCAAAAGGAGAATCCCCTATGAACCTCCAACTACTCTGGCAAATCCTCGGAGCCGCCATCATGGCGGGGGTGGTATTCGGAATCATTGGCCTAATCCTCTGGGGCCTAACCACCGAACAAAACAAATACGAACTACGTGTCTGGTGGAATCAACTCACCTGGAGACCCAAGCGCAAGCGTAAATAACCTACAAACCTCGATCTTCCTTCTTCATACTAAGGAACTGCTCCACAAGCGGTTCCTTTTTTTTGGTCTCGCTCAAACTTTCCGCACTCACATTCTTATCCCCCTTCCAGACAGCCCCAATCAACTAACTTGACCTCTATTGGTGCCACCTCCGAAAGCCTCGATAAAATTGTCCAATCGCCTAAGTAACCTCTATTGTGT
>CAIQPO010000025.1 GCA_903873735.1 Candidatus Collierbacteria bacterium
AAATTGGAATCATATCAATATAGGTATGTTTGTCTTGTAAGTGATGTTTTACCCCAAACACCAGATCCTGATAACGGAATAATTCATCCTAGATTTTTAGTTCCTTGCGATGAAATCACTTCCTATGTCAAATGGGGAAATACCGGTGAAGCCATGTTTAAAGATGCAATCAAGCTGTTTCAAGAAAAACTGGTCAACTAGTTTGGAAACGCAAGATGAGCATAGTCACCAAGCATTCTGGCACCGCTGGCAATTCTAAGCAGCCCACCTTTCCAGAGTTTCTTTACAGCAACAGCTCGATCTTTGGGATTTGCAGAAGTAACAACAGCCTTTTCGAGTTCCCTGTAATAGCTATCAAACTCTTCTTCACTGTTTGTGCCTCCCTCAATTGCATTAAATGAACTTCTTTCTAGCTCTGCATAGAATCCATCAACTGTAGATACTTGAAGTGCTCCACCCAAGCCAGTCTTCATTCCTGAAGTGCCGCAAGCTTCTTCTCCCACTCTCGGATTATTTAGCCACACGCTACAGGCAGGTCCCAAAACTTGTGCCAGTCTAGCATCCCACTCAGGTAAATAGTGAACTCTATCTCTAAATATCTGCCTTGAAGCAATACTTCTCAGCACAAATTCAAGTTGAGGTTTGGCTACAGTGTCGCTTGGGTGAGCCTTCCCAGAAATAAACACATGCATTCTTGGATTTTCCTTCAAAATTCTCTCTAATTCGTCTGGTCTTTTAAACATCATCCACCTTCTTTTGTAATCAGCTACTCTCCTTGCATCACCAACTACAATTGCATCTTCTGGTAAATCAATAATCTGACCAAACTGATCACGTCTTTCCCCGTTCTTCAAAAACTCCCGTAATCTTCCCACTGCTAAACTTTTCTGTGCATCGATTACTTCATCAGGAAATGACTCAATATTTGCATTGAGATCCATATCCACAGGCACTCCAAACTCATCCAGTACTCCAAACTCCATTAGCAATCTCGACATTTCTGGGTTCCATCCTTGTAAAAATATTCCATTTGTCACTGCTCCAAATTCAATCGGCTGACCATAAAAATCCTTACCATAAATCTTCTGAAACGAGTCCACTGCCATTTGGGCATGCAACTCACTTACTCCGTTGTATCTACCAGCCAAAAACATTGCCAACTCAAGCAAGACTAATTTTTCACCTCGTTGACTTATAAATCTCGACAGTAAATCTCGCAATTCCGGAGAAGAAATATTGCACTCAATATAGTTTTCATACTGCCAACGATTAAATCTGGCTTCAGCAGCAGGTACAAGGGTGTGATTTGTTAAGATGGTTTTTTGTCTTATATTAGAAAGTGCAGCTCTTAACCCCTCCTCACCTCCACCCTGTTCGGTTGTCATATCATCCAGAGCCGCCAAAGCGCCTAATACTGTCGCTGACTCATTCAGATGAATAAACGCAGGCTCATCAACCTTGCCCATCTTCTGCAATTCTTGCAGTACTCTATAACCACCAAAGCCTAATAAAGCGTTATTCCACAGCCTCGCATTGCTGCTTACTTCAGCTGGGTACACCTCACCCGGAGCGGGTAGTAACAGGAGTCTTGTCGAGCTCCCTCCCACAGAATACTCATAAACAGGCAATTCCACATCTTCATCAGATTTCTTTACTACTACCCTTACTCCTTCTACTAGCCTCATACCAATCTCACCAGGAGCAGGTAGTTTCTCCGCAGGATCTTGTTGATAAAAATTTACACCATCGCCAACCACTGATTGAGCTTTTCTTAAGTCATACCCAAGTCCAAAAAATAGAGAAGGTTGCTCAAGTGCCACTGCTTGTAAAAAGTGATCTCTAGATAATGCCCCTAATCCACCATTTGCTCCAAGTCCTGGAAGCATATATTCAGCCGAAAAATAAGTCATTGGCCTCCTTTCTGTCCACACACTAGCTAGTTCTGGTCTTCCAATTCTATCCAGGAATGCGCTCCAACAGCGTGCATTCTCCTTCTCGCAATTTTGCAAGACTTCAATTTGAGAATTAACCCCCTCATGTGCCGATCTTTCCTTCGACATAAAAGCAGAATTAATTAATATTATCTGTGACAAATTGCATTATATTCAATATTCTAAGTTTTACAAACACAATTAACTAAACTGCAACAATTCACACAAACATGGTCAATAAATAGACCTGTAATATTGACATTTAAGTTCAAAAGTGATACAATCCACAAGCAATTTGACAAATCCAAACTTGAGTTGAGGAGTAACTATGAAGCATATCCTGTTGATCGTCGCCTTGATTGCCATTCTGTTTTCTCAGGTCACCACAGTCCAGGCAGCATCTCTCCCCGTGGTCACCATCGACTCTCCCTCGGAGATGATCTACGGCTATCGGCCATACAACATCACCACCGTCATCAGCAATCCATACAGTTACGACCTGTCATACGACATGGTCATCGAAATCTTCTACGACGGCGGTACCGACAACTCCACCTTTCCAAAACACTACGATGGTGAGATCTACAATAATATTGGAGATCGGACCTCACTTCGAATGTTTGTTCGCGGCACGATTCCTGCTGGCTCATCACACACCTATATTATCGAAACGGCCAGTGGCATCTGGGAAGGTAATTATCGCCTGGTGTCTGTCTACGACCAGTCCGGGAATATCTATGACAGCCGGCGAATTACCCTAACCAAGGGAACCGGTTCACCGTATGGTGTCATCGAAATCCAGGATCTAAACGGCGACAACAAAATCAGTCGTGGAGAATACGTTTTACTCTCCTACACGCTCTACGCTGCTGAAAAAGGGCAGTTCATCGTCAATCCCACCACTGCTTCTCGCTGCAGCTTTGAAGGTCTGCCGGGCGGATCAGTCAGCAAGCCAAACAGCACATACGCCAAGTTTACCTTCTATGTGCGGGTGAGTGATACCTCAAAAATGGGCCCCTGCAGCCTGAATAGTTCGTTCAATATGTTCAGGAACCCAGGCGCTGTCTTCCCCATGGAGCTAAAACTCAAGATTAATAAATAGGTCATTGCACCTATCGTTCAAACCTCCCCATCACGGGGAGGTTTTTTATGAAAAAAACTCACCCCTAAGGGTGAGTATTATCATCAGCTTTTGTCTTCTCACGGTACACAGTAATGGCAGCATCAGGACAGGCGATTGCACAAAGTGCACATCCCGTACAGCCTTCACCAGTAAGATGAGCAGGGTGATACCCTTTGCTATTAAGATGTTCTTCGTCAAGAGCTAAAAGACCCTTAGGGCAGGCAGCGGCGCACAATTCACAACCCTTGCAGTACTTTTCATCAATTACTACTCTACCTTTTACGCTCATCTTTTCCTCCTCTTATAAGGTGCTTAAGTAGATATTTTAATACAAAAAAGCACCCCTAAAGGGTGCTATTTTTAATCGACGAGTCAATTTGCCATGTGAGGAAGGCACAGCCAAGAGCCAGCAACATAATAATGAGCTGCTGCGATAACGTGACCCCGGCGATATCCAAGACACCCAGGGTGCCGTTGAAGAATGCCAAAATGGTCATACCCAACCAAGACGGGTACAGATCTCGGGTGAACAGTAGATAGATAAAGTTCATGATAATGAACAGGCCAGCCACAATCAGCTGTCCCTTGGGGGTCACCGATCCAAAGTCAAAGCCGAGTAAAACGACATTGACCAGGGCTTGGATCGCAATCCCCAGAAAAACCATAATTATCGTAGTCGCACCATTCTTCATGGAAGCCTCCAGGTGAAATGACTCAAATCAAAGTACTGGCATATTATACATTAATATAGGGTAGTAATGCAAATACCTTAAACCAATATGAAATAAAAACATGGTCTTTAGAGTATTAAAAGTAGTTAACAATTAATAAACAAATATGACAAATAAAGTTGTCCTTTCGATACTCACTGTTGCCATCTTAGGTGGGGCAGTAATTATTCCCAAGATCGCTAATGCTTACCAAGGTAATCCAGCTACTTTCGGACCAAACCACACTCCAGAAAGACATGCAGCTATGACTAAAGCATTTGAAAAAAATGATTAC
>CAIQPO010000026.1 GCA_903873735.1 Candidatus Collierbacteria bacterium
CTTCTTCGTTCGAAGAATTTCCGTTAGTCGATTAAAAGCTCGATGGAATGGTGTCACCACCAAACAGGATGCATTGATTGTCAACAGTGACCAAGGATCATCAATGCCAAATTCTGTAAGAGTCATAGCCTCGTGGTATAGCTCATCAGGAATAACCGGCATATCGACATAGGTATGTAACCCATGCAACACACCAGCACCAAAATGGCTCAAGCACACACTTCCCTGGCATGTGACCAAGTGATGTCCGCTTTGGGGACCACCTTTTCTCCAGATAAATCCTGAGCCTGTGTGAGCTGATAAATACTCAACCCAGGCTCCTTTTGTTTCTTCGCCTAAGCCTAGGCCAATAACTTCATAAACTCTCTTCATCACAAGCTCCTTCCAAAAGATTTAAAAAAGGGGGTGCTTATTAGGCACCCCCTGTGAATCAGTTAGAACTTTGACCAATCGGTCTTGCTTGAAGCAGGCTTGCGGCGAGCCGGACGGCCGATCCCTTCGGGGATCACCAATTCAGGCTCAGCTTCTTCAGAAGGAACAGTGTTTTCAGCCGCGCGTTCGTGACCAACAGGCCACAGATGGCGATAATGCTCAAACACATCACCTTTCTTAGGAAGTTTGCCCCAGCCAGGCAGCTTTGTCTGGACACCCAGCTCAACGCCAGCATCCATGATCCAACGCCAGATCTTGCGGGCATCAGCAGCCGTGCGATGGACATTGCCCTTGGTGCCGTTGACGATGAACTCAATCAGGCCAGCTTCAGTGGGATTGGGAGTTTCCCCGCACCACACCAGTGCCGCCTGAACTTCAGCCAACAGACTCACATCAGATACAACCACCACGTGGCCTTTGCCCATCACTTCTTCCCACCAATCAGTGTAGCGATTGCGATGCGCCCCTTCACCACCACCACCGCACTGAATGCGGTAGACATGGTACTTGAGAGCTGCAGCTTCGTACATCTGCTTGATGGTCAGGTATCCCTGGGTTTTTCGACCCAGATGATACATCACCTCGTCGGGAGTATTGCCATCGCGGCCGATCTCGTCGCCACCAACAAACAGGTAGCCCTTGAGGCCGTAGCGGTTGATGTCCAGGTCGTTGAAGGCGGCTTGAAGCAGCGCGAACTGATATTCTTCAGTCGAATCGGCACCATTGTTTGCGTACACGATCTCGCGGATTTGCTCCGCGATGCGGTTGCCGGACTCAAACTCGGACTGCTGGATTGCAGAGATGTCTCCATTGGGGAGTGTATCGTCCTTGTCCTGGAACATCATAGCCGACATTTGCACGTCGTAGAGTTCGCGGATCGGGGCGGTCAGTTCGTAAAAAGGCACCAGCGCACGGTAGAAGCGACCAATGTTTTCACCCATGCTGGCCGTGCCATCGAAGGCCGAGACCAGAGGAAGGGCGGGACCGTTCACCATGGTCAGCTTGCCATCAGTCTCCACAATGGAGTTGCGAGAGCGCTTGATGCGCTTCTTCACATCCACGTAGGGGTGAAGCTTGCCGGTCTTGGCAACAGTGCGTTTGCCTCGTGCAGATACTTCTTCGCGGGCAGAGCGCATGCTCTCCAAATCGCGAGTGTGTCTCTCAGTGGAAAAGGTAACAGTTGATTCTCTTTTTGCCATAATTGCCTCCAGTAGTTTTGAAGTTTAGAGCAAGCGGAAGGGATGCCACTGGCGCTTATGCGTCTGACCACGGCTATTGGCGCCGCCTTCGATCAAGACTTTGGGCCAGATTTCATCGTTGAGGGCATACAGGCGGTCAAACTCGGTACGAGCCGATTCCACCTTGCCATCCATCATCCGCTTGAGGTTGTCCACAAAGGCGCGGTGTTGGTCAGCCGTCATGATATCGCTATCATACGGAGGCTCGGTGGTATCAGTACCGCCAGCAGCCATCCAGGCGACGCGCGCAATCTGTGAGATTTCCTCGCGGCATTCAGCAGCACTCATATCTTCGTTGGCATCAATCATGTCCAGGTAGAAGACACCATGGGTCTCGGTGCAGACAAACAGGTTGTCAGCCGAAATATTCCCAATGGTGCATCCGGTGGAATGGAAAAAGTCAGCGAGTTTCAGGCTCTTGCCCAGCATCCACATCACCGATTTGAGATCGGTGCGGTGATCGCCGAGCACTGCCGATAGGGGGCGCAGCTCTTTGTAGGTCGAAACCACAGGGTGATAGCCGAGGACCAGGGCCACACGGCCGTCATCAGTGTCGATGTGTTCAATGACACGCGGGAAGAAAGCATCATAGTTCGGGGCAAATTCAGCCGTAGCTGATTCTGTATTGAGCCTCGCAGCCAGTTCCTGCATGGTCGCGATCATATATTCTGCCCAATCAAGGTACGGATTTTGATCGGCGCTGGTGGCAATCATCATGAGACCCAGTTGGCCATTCGGGAGACCGGCAGCAAAAAGCTTCCAGGTCTCGGTCGTGACCAAAGGTTCACCGGCCAGGCCGTACAGGGTGATCGGGCCATCTTTACCTTCATGCCGACCCATTTCGGTCAAGCCTTCGGGCAGAGAAGACACACGATCTTCAGTGGGGAGTACAACAGGGGTTGTGTCGTCAGTCATATGAGACCTCCTATGAATTTTATTCTTACTGATTTCAAAGTGCGGTGTATATGGAGTAAGAACCCCATAGTTTACCACTACAAGTATTATTTGTGCAAGAGCAAGTTGATTCACTCTCACATCATATTGTAGATTATACACTAACAAATATTGAAATGTCAAGTAGAAAATTAGGCACAAAAAGGGGCCTTTTGGCTCCAAAATAAATCAAAGTCTCAGTGAGACGATGAGTAAAACCACTGCAACCACAACTAGGAACCAGGGTCCAAATAGAGTGGCGCCTCCAACGATAATAACTCCCAGAGCTAGCATAACAAGTGTTATCATCGCACCTCGGGCGACTCCGTACTTGCGACATCAGCAACCTCCATTGAACATATAACCTATATTAAAACTTTACTTATTGCCAAAAGACGAAGATACGGCAAAAGGAATTTCTTCCCAATCGTGCACTTTCCTTACCGACAAATTCTTTTTCCACACAGCATCAAGAATAGTAGTATCTACTCCTAATTTTTTAGACATACCTCTTAATGCCAGTAAGTCTTTAGGAAAACATTTACCACCAAACCCTTTTAGAGTGGTGATATCCAGATGCCCATCTCCAATTCTTTTATCTGCCACCACCATCTTCTTTACCTCTTCATACTTAATCTCCAGACTCTCACAAATCTGATACATTTCGTTTGCAAATGTTACCTTTGTGGCTAAAAAGCAGTTGCTCATATACTTCACCATCTCTGCCGAAGTGGGATCGGTAAGAAAAATTGGGCATAAAGGCAATACAGTTTGGTAAAGAGAAGAAATTCTTCTTAGCGTCTGATCGTTACTAGCTCCAACCACCACTCTATCTGCGTTCACAAAATCCTGTAAAAATGATGCCTCTCTTAAAAACTCCGGATTAAAACAAAAAAGTGACTTTGGGTATTTCTTTTCATATCTAGCGGTAGTGCCAGGCACCACAGTAGATTTTATGACAATGATTTTATCTGTTCCCTCAGTCAGATTAGCCACTTTCTCAATATTCTCATCCATAATGCATAAATCAATTCCTGACTCATCACTCTTTATTGGAGTCGGAAGGCAAATGAAAATATAATCGCTTGCACTAACTACATTCTCCAATGAATCAAAGTCTTTGTACTTATCATATATATGAATATCATGATTGGAAAAACCGTACTCCACCGCCTGTCCCACAAAGCCATACCCCACAATCCCAATTCTGAATTTTCTTTTGGCGGTAGCTGTGTGCCCATAATTTACCGGAGTAATTCCCCTAGCAGACTGTTTGTTTTGTTGGATATAGCCTTTATCAACTAAAGCTGAAATATATTGATGTATTGTAGTTTTTGACTTATTAAAGTATTTTGCTACTTCTTCAAGGGTAGGGGAATATTGGTTTTTGGCGACATACTCCACGATGTAGTCTAATACTTGCTTCTGTTTTGGTGTAATACCTAACATAATACTAAATAAATACTAACTAAATTCAGTAAACATCAAAGATATTTGTCTGTCAACTAGTTTAAAATAGAGTTATGGATCAAACTCAACCAATATATATCAACATCCCGGTACCAACTAAAGAGGAAGCAGATAAACTATGCCGACAAATAATTGAGCTAGATCTGGCAGGCACAGGCAAAATTCACGAAAATGTCACCCTCATGTGGAAGCATGATGAAGTAGGAGAAGATAAAGTTTGTTTAATGAGTCTAAAATCCATCAGAGGCAATCTGGAGAAAATTCATGAATTTATTCTAAACAATCATTCCTGGAAGACTCCTTGCATAGAAGTTACTGCCCTACAAACCGACATGTGCTAGCATGAGCCTAATCTATTTAGCCTCATTACTCGTCTTCTTATTACTTTCCCATTTATTTTTGACAAAATCATTTAGCTACTTCATTCATCGCCATGGTGGTAAGAGAAGCCATGCCATTACAATTTGGAGCATTTTCTTCCTGCCAGGCACAATACTCCACGAAGGCTCTCACTTCCTGGCTGCAGTGTTTTCAGGGGCTAGGACAGGAAAAATTTCAGTACTTCCCGAATTTTTATCAGAGGATGATGGGGGACCAGTTACACTTGGTTTCCTAGAGACACAGCAACTAAATCCAATACAGGGCTTTTTTGTAGGTCTTGCTCCGCTTTTTATTGGACTCACCAGTACCAGCTTTCTTGTATATTTTCTCACTCACACAATTAACCAAAATCATATCTATCTTTCTTTATTGCTTTCTTATCTATTCTTTGTAATTTCCAACTCCATGTTTCCTAGCTGGCCAGATATCAAACAAACCCTCTCCTTAATAGTGATATTCATCTTAATAACACTAATTTCACTATATTTTGGTTTCAAGCTGCCTGAAATTCAAAGCAATAAGCAATTTGAAGAATATCTAAATTACGCCAACTATAGTCTAGTAATATCCACTTCACTAAACCTATTAATTGGCGCAATCTTTAAAATATTTTCCAAAAGACCCTAGTTTGTTTTTACCTCAAAAAGACCCATTAGAGTTTTGGTTAGAATTTCCATTGCACTGGAAGGATGTGATCCCTTACCGCTTCGTTTGTTAAATGCTTCAGAAGCATCTTTTCCACACCAATTTGTTATTGCCATCTCACCACCCTTATGAACTGGGATTATTTTTGTCACATCATAAACTTTGCCATCTACAATTACCCAGCAATCATCTTTTGTAGAGTGTTTTTTAAGCACAGAATCACTTACATTCTCGATAGCAGCTTGAGTCACTGTTGGAGTAGGGCTAGGTGAGTATTCAGCTGTATTTATTGCCAGATCTGTTGACTTTGGTTTTGAGTTTGAAGAGTTTAAAAACACCCCTAATCCAACCAAAACCACCAAGCCAATACCAATCCATAAATTGTAATTACCATTTTTTGTTTGTTCTTCCATAAAATTATCATATACCATAATTGTCTATGTTATCAAGGTTAACAAATAGACCTATAACTTGACTTTTAGGCATAATTGTGGTATATTCACCCCATCTCATTCGCACTTTCAAAGGAGTTAAAACATGCGCGAAGTTACCGTAAACAACCTTCTGGCTGTTCTTAATCGTGCCTGGTATGATGCCAAGCAGATGGTTCGGCTGGTGCGTGAATCTCATCTCAGCAATATCTACCCCGCTGTCATGGTGACACATGGTCCTCAGAACGCATTGGATATTGCCGTTGAATTCAGCACGAAATACCAACCCGCTGTATTCAGAAAAAAAATCGGTAAAAATATGTGGGAATGTGTGAACTTCAAACACTTCCCAGAAATGACTGCAGAAGAAGTGATCAAATACGCAGAGCATGCCCGAAAGATCCTCCCCGCTGATTACCAGCCTCCTGTGGCCACCGCCCGGCACGGAGTGGAGATGCTTTTGGCCAATAATCCCTCCAATGCCAGCGCCTATGTCCGGTTGATCAGTAGTGGCATTAATGTTTACCCGTATTTGTTCAATGTCCCTGAAACCGACAATCCAGAATACCTGATTTTGGAGAACACAGCAGGTCACTCGATTGTTCTCTGGATCATGCATCACGGTGAGAAGACTTTCTTCACACCCACTGACCAGATTTGGATGTCCATCGAAGATGTCATCGCCTTCGCCAACAGCTAGCTCCAAAGCGATACAGCCTCCCCTCAAAAAGGGGAGGTTTTTTTGTATAAAATAAGGATTAATGGAAATCAGACTAGATGAGAGCTGGAAAGCATTGCTAAGAGATGAAATTGAAAAAACATACTTCAAAAGTCTTACTGATTTCGTTCGATCTGAATATCTATCCACCACTATTTATCCTCCCCCCAAATTTATCTTTAATGCCCTAGACAGTCTTCCAGTTGATCAAGTAAAGGTGGTCATTCTTGGACAAGATCCATATCATGGACCAGGTCAAGCTCATGGACTCTCATTTTCAGTGCCAGACGGAATTAAGCCACCTCCATCACTTCAAAATATCTACAAGGAGATAAAGAGTGACTTGGGAAAAGAGATACCTCAGTCAGGTAATCTGGAGAAATGGGTAAAGCAGGGAGTTCTGCTCTTAAACGCCACTCTTACTGTCCGTGCTCACCAGGCAGGATCACACCAAAATCATGGCTGGGAACAATTTACCGATACAATTATCCAAAAGCTATCAGAAAATAAATCAAATTTAGTCTTTATGCTTTGGGGGGCATATGCCCAAAAAAAGGGGTCCGTAATTAAATCTTCAAATCACTTAATCTTAAAAGCTCCTCACCCTAGTCCATTTTCTGCACATTCAGGGTTTTTCGGCTGTAAGCATTTCAGCCAAACAAACAGCTACCTAATGAGTCAAGGTATTTCTCCAATAGATTGGTAAGTAAAGTAGCGTTTATAATTACTCCTGCCACTATGCACTCCAATATCATCATTCCTATTCTCCTTACATTTTTCGCTGGGTTGTGTACTTTGGTAGGAAGTTTAGTATTCCTTTTAGGCTCAAGATTGTCAGATAAGGTGCTGTCCTTCTTTTTAGGTCTTTCTGCTGGCGCAATGGTCTATCTTTCCTTTTTAGAGCTCATGCCACTTGCAATCAAAGGAGTAGGCTTTTTTTCAGCAAATATTTATTTCTTCTTAGGTATCCTAATTATTGGGACGATAGATTTACTCATACCTCACCATCCTGATGCCGAGCAGGTGGTAGAGCGTCAAAAATTCCAAAAACTCCTTAAGTCTGGCTATTTAGTAGCTTTGGGTATCGCCATACACAACTTTCCAGAAGGTATCGCCGTATTTATGAGCTCATATGGAAATCTTAAGTTCGGCTCAATCATCGCTCTTTCTACAGCAGTCCACAACATACCTGAGGGAATTGCTGTTGCTAGTCCTGTGTACTTTGCTACCAAAAGTAAAAGGAAAGCTTTTCTATACTCATTTTTAGCGGGCATTGCCGAGCCTCTCGGGGCAGTAGTTGCCTTTCTGCTACTCAAGCCATACATTTCCGACTACACAATTGCGGCTGTATTCGCAGTAGTTGCCGGCATAATGACATACATCAGTTTTGATGAGCTTCTACCATCATGCTTTGAGCATTGTCAGGGGCATGTGGCCATGACAGGAATAGGTCTAGGTATGGCAATAATTGCACTTAGCCTAGGGTTAATGCCCATCTAACCAATAGTGTATATTTACTTACAATGATTGATGTTTTAGTTTTACCTGGCTTTAATATCAAAAATAAAGAATGGGCGCAAGAAGTGGTAGAGGCTCTTAAACCACTCGCCAATAATATCCAATATTTTTCTTGGCCTCACTGGCAATCTGATAGTGTAAAAAGTGGGTGGGCTGACACAGTAGCAGAAGAAATATCCAAAAATCTTTCTCAGCATACAGTCATCATTGCCAAATCTATTGGCACGTTAGTGGCAGCCAAGGTTGCAAAAATGTCTCCGTCAAATATTTCCAAGATAATTCTTTGTGGAGTGCCCACAAACGACCTCACGACTGTAGACCTGAAGCAATATCAATCACTTTCAGTCTTTAATAGTCAAAACATCATTTGTTTTCAAAATAACCGGGATCCACACGGAAGCTCTCAGCAAATTCAGCAATTCTTTGCATCAATAAATTTAAATATTCAGATAGTTTCCAAAGACAGATCTGATCATGATTACCCGTACTTTGAAGATTATTTAGCTTTTATTCAAGATAGATATACTGTAATTATTAATACAACTATTATGCAAAATAAAATCTTGTTTGCGGTTTTAGCGGGGGTAATATTTTCAGGGTGTTTGCCTTCACAGGGGAAAATTGAAATCAATTCAAATCAGTCGGAATCAAAAAAAATCGAACAGGCAGCAAAGCTGAGCTCAATTATAAGTAGCGGTGGAAACGCACTATGCAATATTTCATCAAAAGATGATCCAAAATCATCTACGACGATGTATATTTCGGGAAAAAAGATGAAAATTGTCGGCACTGATACTCCAGATGGTAAAAAAGGATACATCTTAAACGATGGAGAATACACCTATATTTGGGCAGAAGGAGAAAAGGAAGGCTTTAAGACAAAAAATACACCAACACCAGCAACTACAGATTCAGACAAAGACGAAGCTGCCATGTATACATCTGAAGACTATGCAGGTTCTTACGAAGATGAAAGTAAGTACACAGTAAGCTGCGATATCGGCAAAGCCGCAGATAGCGAATTCACTCCTCCGTCTACAGTCAAATTCTCAGACCCATTAGAAATGATTAAAAACAAATAATATGTCAAAAGAAACAAGAATTTTTGTCGACGGAGGTTGTTCAATTCACCCAGAAGATGAGATAGCAGTTGAGGCTGGGGTCCAGATTGTACCTCTGGATGTTAAGTTTCTTGAGGGGAAAAATTGGGTGAGCTATCAAGGTACTGAATTATCTGCAGATGAGTTTTACAGAAGAATGAGAGAAAGCTCCACTCTACCCCAAACTAGCGGTGCCATATCTGGAAGATTAGTTGAAAGATTTCAGCAGCTACCTCCCGAATCTCAAGCAGTATCGGTACACATAACCTCTCAGCACTCCGTATCATACGAGTCGGGAATGATTGCCAAGAATGTCATCAGCGAAACAAGACCTGATCTGCTCATCGAGGTATTAGACTCAAAATCATTGTCTCTAGGCGGTTGGTTTTTGGTAGAGCAGGCAGCAGTCCTGGCCAGAGGTGGAGCCAGTATTGAAGAGATAAAAGATAGTGTTCTCTCAAATATCCCCAAGGTTGATGTGTTTGCTATGGTAGCTAATCTCAATAATTTAGTTAAGGGTGGAAGAGTTTCTGGTTTTCAGGGTTTTATTGGTGGCTTGCTCCAGATGAATCCAATTATGGTCGTAGAAAACGGAAAAGTAACCCCTCTGTCTAAGCCTAGAACTGTCTCAAAGGCTAAAAAAGAGCTGGTTTCAAGAGTGGAAAATACTTCAGCAGACATTGTCAGATTGGGTGTGCTTCATACAAACGGACTTGAAAATGCTCTTGAGGTAAAAGAGGCGATATCTGCTTTTTACGATGGTGAAATAATTGTACGCGAAGCTGGTCCAGTTTTTGGTGTTCACCTGGGTGAGGGTGGTGTGGGCGTTGCATTACTAACAAAATAATTATGGATATATTACGAACATACCTTACTTCATTAATAGTATTTCTAGGTATTGATGCTGTTTGGCTAGGAGTAGTCGCTAGAAATTTTTACCCAAAGCACATCGGGCATTTAATGTCTGATAAGCCGAACCTCCTAGTCGCCTTAGTCTTTTATCTAATCTATATTTTCGGTTTGGTTTTTCTAGTATTAATTCCAAACAGAGAATCAGGTATGACCAAGACACTGTTGCTAGCAGCACTTTACGGCTTATGCACTTACGCTACTTACGATCTCACTAATCAAGCCACACTTAAGTCATGGCCACCTTTAGTGACAGTGATAGATCTTATCTGGGGTACCGCCCTAACCACCGCAGTTGCAGGCATTACACTCCTCATACTGAGGAAGGTTTAGTTATTTCTTTGGTGGTAGAGGAATAAATATGCTGGTTTTCTTCTTATATTCCTCGAAGTCTTTTCTGCCAGCATATTTCTTCTCCAGCAAAGGCACCCCAGATACAAATAACAACAATACCATAATAAGGATCGGAGACACAGCCCCTAAAATCCACTGAGATGACCCTGCGCTTACAATCCAAATGCTCCACCACATCAGCGATTCTCCAAAATAATTTGGGTGTCTGGAATATTTCCACAGCCCTGACTGCATTAATTTTCCTTTGTTGCTTGGATTGCTGATAAACACTCTTAGTTGGTGATCACCAACAGCTTCAAAAAAGAAACCAACAAACCATAGTAATATTCCAAACAAATTAACCAAAGAGAAGCTAGTCATTTCACTAGCACCCATAATAATAATCGGTAAAGAAATAAGGAGCATCATAGTTCCTTGAAGAAGAAAAACCTGCAAATAAGATCTCAACACAAAATATTTACCCCACGACTCTCTCCAAGCAGCATATCTTCTGTCCTCAGGTCCAGAACTAATTCTTCCAAATATGTGACTAGCTAGCCTGAATCCCCATATAGACACCAACAAAGCTGCCACCAGCAGGAGATTGACATCCAACTGATTTCTGTAGACATATACAAGCCATGAAAGAAATACAAAGCCAAGACCCCACGCAAGATCAGCCACATCATTTCGTTTGAGTACTAGAGATACAACAAACCAAGTGCTCATGTAAAGAAACACACAGACAGCGCAGAGAAAAAATAGTTCTAACATACTTTAATATAATCATTATTGATGGATAAGGCAAAATTAAAGACTGAAGTAGTTGTTAATGACAAAATGCAGACAGGTTATGTTTATTATCTTTCTGAACCAGAAGGGAAAAATTTCAGATATGACTTCAAACCACAGCTATCTCCAAAAGATATGCTTGAAATGGGCGTCTTTGGAGGAAAATACATGACAGATTGCAAAGATGAGTTTCCAAAAGACTGGTTTGTAAACGCCAAGCTATGCCAAGAGAAACATGATCCTACCTTAAATTATTTTGGTGTAAATGCTAGTGCCCCTCTTTCATACTGGGTCAAAAAAGGATGGATTTATCATGAAGATCCTAGGGGTTGGTTCCAATGGTACTGTCGATATTATCGTGGAAGAAGAATTGAAGCAGAAGATGATAGACAAATAAAAAGATGGATTTCATTTAAGAGGCATTTATCACAACTTATAAAAAATTGTTTTCCAGGAGATTTGAATTGTAGAAAAAAACAAAGACAAGCACTGCTACACTGGGCATACGATACGACGATAATCTAGCGCATTTGAAACAATTATAGGATTTTGGTAAAATCTCTCTACCAAAATAAAGTTCCTTAACACACATCGGAGGTATGAATGGCCGAAAAGCAGACCAAACCTGCTGTCAACACACCAGAGTTTTATGTAAGTCTCATTTTTCTCTTTCTGGTTTTACTTGTTCTAAACTGGGCATTTCCCAACGTCCTGCCCTTTGAGGTCTTTGAGTTTTTCAAATGGGAGTTTTCTTGGGGGACATTCTTAAAAACTCCTTGGATGCTCTTGCTCTTTGGTCCAGTGCTAGCACTTATTGGTGCCGCCTCTACCCGATACTCACCAATCCAGCGGTACAAAATACTTCGCGAGGCTGGTGACGACTTCTGGACCAGCGTCAAGGCGGGAATATTTGAAGAGATTAGCTTTCGCTGGCTACTCTTCTTCTACATGATTTTCATTTTCACTGGATACGAGCATCTCCACGATTGGCTCTCCACAATCAGCCTCATGACTGCATTTATGTCCTGGCCATGGTGGGCAATACTGCTAGCAGTAATATTCTTAAATTTTGCCGCTGCAATCTGTTTCGCCATTGCCAAAGATAAAGATGTTGGGTGCACGATTTCCCTGATCTTTCTTGTGTGGGGAATTCTCTTCGTGCTGGTGAATGGTGCCATCACTGTGATGATTACCAAGTGGCTTTACATCGAAGCGCTAATCCCCTTCACCAACTGGATCACGGCCGGCTGGCTTTCTACCCAGCTCACCGAATATGGTTGGATAGTAGCTGCAGCCATCATCAGCAGCAACTGGCGCTTTGGCTCAGGCCACATCTACCAAGGCTGTGTCGGTTTCGTAAATAGCTGGGTCCTGGGGATGCTGTTTTTCTTCATCATGTTCAACTTCGGCTTACCCCTGGCGATTCTGCTCCACGCCCTTTACGACATCGTTCTCACCTTCATCCAGTACACTGATGCACTACTGGAGTCTGTCTAACTTTTTATGCGCCTCTTTATAGAGGCGCTTTTTGTCGTAAGATTGGTTATGGACTCACTTTCAGGATGTTCTCGGATGGACGCAGAAGATCTTCTAAAGTCATTAAAACTTTCTACAAAAGGACTGTCTGAAAATCAAGTTATATCAAGTCGAGATAAGTATGGTACCAACGATATAAAGTCCACCACCAAGCACCCCTTATTAATTGAGTTTCTATCAAAATTCACCAGTCCATTGGTAGTAATTTTGATAATTATTTCTGCTGTCTCGATGATTATTGGTGAAGTGATAGATGGCAGTATTGTGGCTGCAATGGTGTTTCTTAGTGCCTCTCTCAACTTTTACCAGGAATATAAAGCTGGAAATGCTGCAGAAAGTCTCAAGAAGAAAGTATCAGCCAAAGCCACAGTAATTAGAGGGGGAAAATCTATTGATATAAATTCATCAGATGTGGTGGTAGGGGATTTGCTTGAGCTAAACTCCGGCGACCTTATTTCCTCTGATGCAAGAATCCTAAAAGCTAAAGATCTATATATAAACCAGTCCGCACTCACTGGCGAGTCATATCCTGTAGAAAAGTTTGATGCCGTAGTTACTGACCATGATCCAGGTATCTCTGAAATGACAAATATTGTATTTGCCGGAACCAGTGTGGTTAGTGGCACTGCACTGGCCGTGGTGGTCAAAGTAGGGGCGAATACAGAGTTTGGTCACATTTCTACTCATCTTGATGAGATTGACGATGGTGATAGCTTTACCAAAGGTGTCGATAGCTTCGGGAAGCTAATTTTAACAATCATCATCATATTTGTTGTATTCATCTTCTTTGCCAATCTTCTGATAAAACAAGATCCTTATCAGTCCATTTTATTTGCCATTGCTGTAGCGGTTGGTCTCACACCTGAATTTTTACCTATGATCATGACTGTGACTATGAGTAGAGGTTCGGAAATAATGTCTAAAAAGGGAGTCATCGTTAAAAAACTATCAGCCATTCCCACCTTTGGCAGTATGGATATTCTATGCACAGACAAAACTGGAACTCTCACAGAAGACAGAATCAGGCTTGTTCGCTACATCGACATCGCTGGTAATGAGTCCGAGGAGGTTTTCTTAAACGCATATATAAATAGCACTCTTCAAACAGGAATCACTAATCCGATGGATGATGCCGTAAAAGAATATAAAAAAACTAATATTGAAAAATACAAAAAAATTGACGAGATTCCTTTTGATTTTGAAAGAAAACGAATGAGCGTGGTTGTAGATAATGAAATAAGTCACATTTTAATTACCAAAGGTGCTCCCGAGGAAATAGTAAATATCTGCACAGAGGTTAATATTGGTGAGAAATCATCAACTATCAATACTGCTCTTCGTTTAAAAATAATTAAGAACTATTATTCTCTAAGCAAGCAAGGATTTAGGGTTTTAGCCGTATCCATAAAGAAACTTTCTGGGAGCGTACATCTTTATACCAAAGCCGATGAGTCAGCCATGACCCTCCTTGGTTTTATTGCTTTCTTGGACCCAGCCAAAGAATCGGTTCGCAGTTCTCTAGATGATTTAGAAGCCATGGGAATAGAAATGAAGGTTATCACTGGGGACAGCGAGTTTGTTACAGCCAAGATTTGCGAAGAGGTAGGTGTCAATGTAAAAGGAATAATGCTTGGTAGTAGTTTGTATGACCTCTCAGATCAAGAGCTATATTCCAAAGCAATAAAAACCACCATCTTTGCCAGATTCTCTCCCGAACAAAAACGCAGAGTTATTAGTGTACTAAAAAGTAGGGGAAAAATAGTCGGCTACATGGGTGATGGTATCAACGATGCTCCCTCTCTAAAAGCTGCTGACGTGGGTATTTCAGTGTCAAATGGAGTTGACGTTGCCAAAGCTTCTGCCGACATTATTCTAACCAGTAAAAGTCTACATGATCTAAAAAATGGAGTGATTGAAGGAAGAAAAACTCTAGGTAACACTCTAAAGTATATAAAAATGGGTATATCAAGTAATTTTGGCAACATGTTTAGTGTATTAGGTGCGGTTTTGTTTCTTCCATTTTTACCCATGCTTCCGATTCAAATCTTACTAAACAATTTTCTCTATGATTTAGGTCAAATCACTTTACCTTTTGATGAAGTGGATATTGAATATACTAGCAAACCAAAGCACTTCGATATCAAAGAAATCATGAAATCTATGCTAATTTTTGGACCAATTAGCTCAGTTTTTGATTTTCTCTCCTTTTTTATTCTCTACAAGATTTTCAGTCAAAACCCTGCTGGCTTCCAAACAGGTTGGTTCATGGAAAGTCTGGCTACTCAAACATTTGTTATCTATTCAATCCGTACAACTAAGCTACCCTTCCTTCAGAGTAGTCCCAGTAGATGGTTAGTAATCTCGACTGCCCTTGCTGTCATAACTGGTTGGATCCTTCCTTATAGTCCAATTGGTAAATACTTTGGTTTTTACCCATTAGGCTTACCAATCCTTGGATTAATAGCAGGGATAGTATTTTTGTACCTAGTCTTTGTTGAAATTGGCAAAAAAATAAACAATTACTATTCACTTTCAAAATAACCACATGGACGACAAATACAAACAAGACTTAAGCCAAAGAATTGAAGGCGAAAGGCACGCTGGAATTGTGATCAAAGACAGACAGATTCTCATCATGCATAGGATTAAAAACGGGCATGAATATTATGTTATCCCAGGGGGTCACAGAAGAGACGGTGAGTTGGGTAGCGACACAGTTAAAAGAGAAATGTATGAGGAGACAGGTATTACCATCAAAAGCAGTCAGTTAGCCTTTGAGTTTGTTGATCACCTCAAGTCAAACCATGATTACTACTATTTATGTGAGTGGGAAAATGGAGACAAGCCAACACTCATGGGTGAGGAGAAAGATGCTGACCCTAAAATCAATTTCTTTGAGCCTATGTGGTTACCAATAGCTGAAATAAAAAACTTAAACCTACTTCCTCCGTGCGCAAAATCATGGATTACCTGCAATATCTCCTAACTATTTCTTTTTAGCTTCCATTTGAGCTACAGTTCCAAGAGTCTCCATAATGAGCCTAGTTTCGTCATCGGGCATGCTGTGAGCTAGCTTCATGGCTGTGTCGGCAGCTTCTTGACCCGCCACATGACCAAGATACGAGCCGGTTTCCAACATTGTTGCCGTAGGGTCCAAAGACTCCATTGCTTCTTGCTCTACCATCTCCAAAGACTTAGCCATTTCCGTCTCCTTAATATGTTTATTCCTCAAGTATCGTGCTGTCATCCAAATAGCCGCTCCAACTGCTCCAGCCCCGGCCACTGCTAGACCAATAGGCCAGTATTTCTTAACAAACTCTCCAAAACCATCTTCCTCCACCGTAATCTTTCTCTCAAATTCTTTTGGCATACATCATTGTAAGATATACCTACACTACCAATGTCTATCAACATGTCTCACCCAACTAGCAACTACACAGATTACCTGGGTCAAAAATTTACTTTTACCTGGATAAAAACCAATAAAATGGAGGATTTTCTTCCCTGCACTCAAGCATATGGAATTTGCTTTACTCACAAAGGAGAAATCATTGTAATAAACAACAAAGGTATGATGTCGATTCCTGGAGGTACTCCTGAAAAAGGTGAGTCTCCCCAAGAGGCTCTCATAAGAGAGCTGATGGAAGAAGCTGATGTAAAAATTTCAAAATACTTACCCCTTGGAGTCCAAAAAGTA
>CAIQPO010000027.1 GCA_903873735.1 Candidatus Collierbacteria bacterium
GCCTTCGCTTTTGGTATTCTTCTTGATATCAACGGATTTCACTCCTCCACCAAGAATTCTGACATCTCCGAACAACCACTAGTCTGCCAGTTTATCGAGCATCTCTGGAGTTGAGCCCCAGGCTTTAACCCGATACTTAACAAACCGCCTACGATACTCTTTACGCCCAATAAATCCGGATAACGCTTGCACCCCACGTATTACCGAGGCTTCTGGCACGTGGTTAGCAGGTGCTTTCTAATAGAGTACAATCTTGTATTTTCTTCTATCACAGTGGTTTACAACCCGAAGGCCGTCATCCCACACGAAGTGTCACTGCATCAGACTTTCGTCCATTGTGCAAAATTCCCAGTTGCTGCCACCCGTAGGTGTAGGCACCGTATCTCAGTTACCTTGTGGGGGGCCACGCTCTCACGCCCCCTAGCCGTCATTGCCTTGGTAGGCCATTACCCTACCAACTAGCTGATAGCGAACAGGCTCATCCAACTGCGGCCGGTTAAGGCCTTTCTCCTTTCGGACTTATGCGGTATTACCCAGCCTTTCGGCTGGCTATTCCCCACAAAAGGGTAGATTCCTGTCTTTCCTCACCCGTCTGCCGCTGCTCATCTTCAGTCCTTGCGGACTGAAAACTCACCGCTCGACTTGCATGCTTAAGGTACACTTCCAGCGTTCATCCTGAACCAGGATCAAATTCTCAAAAAAGAATTAAATTTAAACGTCACTCTCTGCCACATCTCAAACGATTTGGTTATTACTTTTACTGCTATTCACTTTGTAAAGTGCTCCGCTATTTTATCAGTCATAAATCCCTCTGACAAGTAGTTTGTCAATTGAACTCATTCAAACTTACGGAATAACAAGTATTCTACCCTGCCCTTCATCATATTTCAAGCACCAATTTATACCACCACCCACTTGATTATTTAAACATTATAAGATAAAATACCGCCAAATCTTACTTCACTTGCACATTCAAACGTAGTCGGAGGAATATGAGCCACACTTGTCCAACCTGCCACCAGGACTCAATTGAAATTCTCTGCACCCGGGACAATCGACATAATGAGTTAGAGTACCTCGTCCACTGCCCCAACTGTAGCTTTGAGATGACTGTTAAAAGTCTGCTCATTAATCTTATTTGTAAGCATCTCGGCATCGAATATCGTCGGGAGTTTCAATCAACCTACAACTTCTGTGCAGAAATCGTTTACGGCAATGCCACAGTTGAATTGAAAAAGATGATCTCTGAATCAATGGTCATTACCATTACCGGTAAGGATTCTTCAGCTGAAGTATCCGCTGCTATGAAAGATTTCATCGCAATTACCGGCGACGAGCTTTTTACCGATTTCACCATCATCTTAGAGGCAGAACCCAAATCCGGAAAATGCCCAGTCTGTGGCAAACAGCAGCTGATCCCCACCAAGTCCAATAATCTGGGCTGTGCCTGTGGACAATTTCAGGCACCTTTATCCTATCTCGAGAAGATATACCATTCAAAGGGCTATTGGGCGGTCCGGGACACAGACCCACTTCAGCCACGCTGGTTCATTTCCAAACCTGTCAAAAAAACTGGCTTTGAACTAACCCTCGCCAGATTGTTCGACGGCAACCAATATATCGCGGTTCCAGTTGCCACAGTTGAATACAATCACTCCTACAGATGTGATCCAGCAACTCACGCTCTTATTGTCTATTATGCAACTGACGACCACACAGAAGGAGTCATTATCAACGACATCCTCCCAGTAATCGTCAAATAGAGTCACATTCAACCACCCTTTCAATGGGTGGTTTTTTATTACACAGATAATCCTATAACTTGAAAAATATGCTTTTAAATGCTATACTCCCCTCACTTTCGCCCCCTCATGGCGGGCACATTTATAAAACCAGACTACGGAGGTCGTATGCAACGCAAGTCATTCATCTTCTGGATGAATCAGGCCGACCAACCATCTGCAGTTATCGCCATGAAACTGGGGAACGCCACCCAGCCTTTCATTGTCCGATTGACAGGTGGCTGTGGGGACATGGACAAGAGAGACGGAGAGCGCTCTATCTCTTTCCTTACCAAAGCTCTATCCGGATTCAGCGGTATCCTCCTCTACGGAGGCACCAGAGTCTACGCTCCAAGCCAGACAAAATCCGGCTACTCAATCTACCCAACTATATTGGAGGTTCCCCCAAAACTAAGAAAGAAAAATCCAGGAATGGTGTCTTTTGGCATTATTCCCAAAATGACTACTGTCGAATACTCTCCACTGGGCTTAATCATCGGTGTTGACAAACAAACAGGCAATCTTACCGTCATTCATCCCAACCAAGACATCTGCTTGGTACTCCAAAAAGATGTTGACCGAGCTTCCTTCTGGGATGCAGAATGGCAAGAATGCCTTAATATCACCACCGAATTTCTTGCTCACCGCCACCCATTCGGAGCCTGCCTCATATCCTACAACGGCGGCAAAACTACCGCCAAAGAAATCGAGGCTTGGGCAAACAACCAGCTTCCAGTAATTCTTATTGCTGGTAGTGGTAGAGTCACCGACGAGTTCGCCAATAACTCCGACTGGCTTTCCCAACATCCCAGTGTCAGTGTTTGTAAAAATACTACTCAAGTCAGAAATATAATCACATCCCTAGGAGGACTAACTCTATGAGCATCTACGACCACCCCTACCTTGTCACCGCTCCCGGTGGACGCACCCACTTTTTCGTCGGTTCTTTCGTCCCTCGCACCATGGCCATCGCGGCCACCGGAGCCACACGAAAAACCGTCATCCGCCTCGCCGGCGGCATGAACAACGGTCCTGAAATCTTCGACTTCTTCCGCACCGCTCTGGCAGACATCGATGGTGCAGTCCTCATGAGTGGCGGCACTCGCGCTTTCAACGACGATGGTGCCACCCTCAATAGCGTCTGTGAAGTCGTAGCTGACTTGAGTCTCGTCCACCCCAACCTGATCACCATGGGCTCATTCCCCCGCACTGGCCGCTTCGGCTTGGTTGGGGATGGTCGCTTCATGGTCGGTGACGGCGTCGGTGCCACCATCAACGTGGGCACCCAATATGTCGTTGCCATCCAAGATGGACCGGAAGATCATGACAAACTGGGCTGGGATGGTGACCTTTCCGCTTACTTCTCCTTTATGGAAGATCTTCAGCACGAAGCCGGTTTCCTCCCCACAGTTATCATCTGGAATGGTGGAGGCGTCACGGTCAAAGAAGCCGAAGAAGCTCACAAACGTGGCTTCCCTGTGATCATCATCACCGGCACCGGCCGTGCGGCAGACAATCAATTGTCAGCCGTCAACTTCTCAGGTGAAAACATCTACCACATCGACAAGACCGACCCCGAGTCCCTGCGCGCCCTCCTCTGGGCATTGCGCCTCACGCAGTAAATATCTGCACATCACACCCTCGCTTCTTGCGAGGGTTTTTTATTTCTTCACCATGCCTCTTGCTGCCATAATTCCTGTAGCTGCCGCCCCAGTAATTGACCCCGACAACCCAGCCGCATCCCCAGCTACATATAAATTCTTCAATGATGTCTGCATGTCCTCTCCTGTCGCCACTTTGGAAGATCTAAGTTTTACCTCAGGTGCATAAAGTAAAGCCGAACCAGAATTTATTCCAGGCATCACTGCATCAAGTTTTTCCAAACCCTCAATAATATTCACCACAATCCGGTGTGGCAGTGCCATGGAAATATCACCTGGAGTTACATCTTTAAGGGTTGGTCTTACCATTGATTTTGATAATCTAGACCAAGTACTTCTTCTACCCTTTTTTAAATCTCTCAAACGCTGCAATATTGGCTTACCTCCACCTATGGTAGTAGCCAGCCTAGCAATTGATTCTGCATATGCAATCGAGTTGTCTACAGGATCAGTAAGGTGTACCTCACATAAAAAAGCAAAATTAGAGTTAAGCGACTTATGATCCGACATCGAGTGTCCATTCACACAAATATATTCTGGGTATTTCTCCATTGCTACTAATCCGTTTGGACAAGAGCAAAAAGTCCTCATTACATCATCAAATGTTCTAGTCCTTACCTTCAGCACCACTTCATACAAAGCCTTGGCGTATCGCTTCATAATTGATCTAGGAAACTCCACTCTCACTCCCACCTCTACCATATCGTGTTGATACTTTATCCCCCATTTCTTCCCCAAAATTTGAAGCCATGCTGCGTTCACTCTTCCTGGTACCAACAGTACCTTTTTTGCCTGATATTTCTTCTTTTTTTCATCTACTACCCCCACGACCACTCCCTCACTCACCACCAAATCTTTAATTTTTGTTCTATCAAAAAAATTTATTCCTGCTGCCAACAAAGTTTTCTGAAATCCAGCCACTACTTCTTTGAGTTTGTCAGTCCCCACATGCTGTGCTTTCCTTACTACCAGCTCAATATCATTTCTTTCAGCTTCCTCCACCAAAGCTTCCACCTCTTCCACATTTTTTGGAAAATACTCACTGTCCACTCCATACCTAGTAAATGTTTCCTCCACCTCATCCAAAATTTTCTGATAATCATCAGGATCAATCAAATGAAAGGTCCGCTCATGAGAAAGTTTTGGCGTGTAATGAAGCTTCCCGTCCGAATAGGTACCTGCTCCTCCAAATCCAGTCATCACCTCATCTGCTTTTCTATCCTCCAGTCTAGACCCCATATCAATTAATGCAATTTCTTTTCCAGACACCCCCAATTTCAGAAGTTCCAAACAGGCAAAAATGCCTGCAGGACCAGCACCAACTACTAAATATTTATATGTATTTATCTTCACTCCTCCATCTTACATCCAATCTTTTTCACTCCCAAAAACCATCTTTCATAATACTTTCCTGCGGTACTCATATCTCTCCATCTCTTATAGAAATCTTGTTTTTCAATCTGTGCCTGTCCATCTGGCTCATCATGTATATCCCAAGCATCAGGCTCCAAAAAGTAAATCCTTTCACCTTCAATTCTATCCACTAGTGAATAATGTCCACAAAGTAGCTTTTCTGCGTCCTGTTCAGTTCCATCCTTTTGCCACCCCACCAATATCTGCATACCCCTACTCATCAGCCATTCCAAACATTCCACCGACCCATTTCCATCTGCAAACACTCTCAAACCCATTCTATCCAAATACTCCCTAATGTTTTCTGGATCAGTTCCTTGTTCGGTCGTTTTTAAGTCCCGCATTAATTGCTCATAATCAAACCACTCACCTGTTATTCTCTTAAGTAAATTCTCCACCGCCGCTGGACCACAATCATAATCAGTCGTTTGATTAAACTGTTCTTTCATACATCTCAAATTAATGAGATAAAAATCATTCTAATATATTTTTTCCACAAAAAACCCAGGGGTTAACCTGGGTAATAAACGTCAATTTTTCTTAGGCAAGTTGCGGCTAATCAAAAGCCACTGACCCACAAATAGCAGGGCCACCACAATGAAGATCAGCCAAGAGTATCTGAAGGCCAAATATGACACAAATGAAATCAGTGCCATCGAGCCGGCGATGATAAGTGCCAGTTTCTTCGACACCCTATCCCAGATCATCCAGCAGACCAAAGCCACCAAGGCATATCCCGATACCCACCACAGTGCTTTCCACACCCCATAAAACAGGGCAAACATCACAAAGCCAAAGATGGTGCGCATCGTAGCCGACTCTGCCCCATGTTTCTTTTTCTCGTGCATCCAGTCCAGGGCAATGATAATCAAGATGAAAAAGAGGATGTAGGCATCATACAGGGTAAAGTGAAACATATGACCTCCAGTCAGTATGTGAGAATTTCAAACAGCAAGGTGACCTATAATACCATCATTCATACCAATTTTCAAGCCACCTATTACTATCACATCAATTCACAGATAAAATGATATAATTCACCCCATAAGTTCATTAACAGGAGTTACAGTGTCCAAAAACCTTCTTCTTGTTGTCCTCTCGATATTGGTAATCACTCTGGCTGCGTCCCTACTCATTCAATCAAATTCTGCCGGTGCCTACACTCCCAATTCACTAGATTCCAACCAAATCGTCATTCCACCCGCTCAAGCACCAAAACAACTTTTTGACGAATGGCAGACCATCAAGGAATCAAGGTCAGTCACCATCAAGCAAGATGGAGATGTCTTACGCTTCGTCTTCATCGTCGATCCTGCCTACGCAGACATCACAGTAAGAGATGCAGAGGCTGAGTCACAATTTCTCGACACGATTCTAAATGACCGCCAACCAGATGCAGACTGTGCTTTCTCTGGCGGATGGTATGAAATTACAGACATAAATCAACCGGTAATCCAAAGTTACCCCATCATCACAGACGGCCAAGTTATCCCAGGATCAAAGACCGCCCCAGGGACAACCACCCTCTACATCAACCATGGGCAGCTCTCAATGTCTTCACCAAGCTTGAATGAAGACCTCTCTCCCAGTCAGTTCGCCATTTCCGGTGTCAGCATCCAAAATCTGATTGATAGCGGCAAAGACAATGAAGATCCCCGCACCTTTTTGGCCATCCACCAAAACAAGCTGATAGTGCTAAACACCACCTTCATCACCCCCTCAGAAGTTGAAAGCCTTTTGATCTCCCAAGGTGTTGAGGCAAAAAATATCTTGGTCCTAAACGACTACCCTCAAAGTGGTTGCTTTGGTACCAGATACTTTGGCTGGTTTGTGGTACAAGGTTCCGGCCTCTTTGTCACTGAAAAATAATCCTGACAGACCCCTTTATAAGGGGTCTTTTTATTTAATTACTCCACCACCAAGTACAACTCCCTCCCTTGTATAAAACACTGCACTTTGCCCTGAAGCAATTCCTCTTACTGCTTTTTCTAAACTCACCTCAATTTTTTCATTTCCCTCTACAATTCTTGCCTCAAGCAACTCACCCCCATGTCTTATCCTCACCCTCACCTCCCCACTCAAATCACCAAGTTTATTTATCTGATCCACCACAAAAGTTGTGTTTACCGCCTCATCAGCCAAACCCACTATGAGTTCATTCCGCAATGCATCTTTATCAATCACATAAAAGATTGGTGTCTCTCCATTATTCATATATTCATGTTGTTTCTTCGGATTTATCTTCCAACCGCCCCTTTGACCAATGGTATAAAACCACACCCCATCATGAGTTCCAAGAGGCTCCCCCCCCAGATTTCTCACCACCCCTTCCTTTTCCTTTAGCCTTCTTGCCAAAAACTCTCTCGCCTCCACATTCCCCACAAAACATATTCCTTGACTATCTTTTCTATCAGCCACACTCAAATTAGCTTCTTTGGCAATCTCCCTCACCCCCTCTTTCAACAAATCTCCCAAAGGAAAAAGAGTGTGAGCCAGTTCCTTTTGTGTCAACTTCCACAAAAAATAAGTCTGATCTTTGTGTTTATCATTAGGGATACGCAGTACATTTCTACCGTTTTTCGGATCATCAGATAACCTCGCATAATGACCGGTCGCAATATAGTCAAACCCATTCTCCAAAGCCCACTCCAAAAACAACCCAAACTTTATTTCACTATTACACATCACATCCGGATTCGGAGTTCTCCCCGCCTCATATTCATCAAAAAAATACTTAATCACCCGGGCGTTATATTCCTCTGAAAAATCCAATACTTTAAATGGAATTTCTAGCTCAAGTGCAGTCTTTAGCGCAAAATCACGATCTTCATCAGCCCTACAGCCATTTTTCCTAATCCACTCTTCTCTAGTCACCCCATCTCTTTCTATCTCACTCTTAGGTGGCCAACAATACAAATGCACTCCAACCACATCAAAACCCGCCCTCTTAAGCAAAAGCGCACTCACTGCAGAATCCACCCCTCCAGATAATCCAACTGCTACTTTTTTGCTATTCACAGGCTATATTATCTCATTTCATCTCTTTTGTTTGTCGAGAAGTATTGCATACGCCTCTTCAGCAATATCAAGATTTACCATAGCGTTGAAACCTTCACCCTCTTCATCATCATAAGAATAGCCATCAGCAAAGTAGTACACCCCATCGCCATCTTTTACTAAATAGACAGTTCTATCCCATCTATCCTCAGCAGTTCTTCCATCTTCACTCGTCTCAGGTAACACTTCCCAAGCTTTAAGCTCCTCACTCCAAGCCAATCCACTAATATTTCCTAAAGTCTCATCGTCCCCCCAATTAATTTCAATTTTATGCAAACCACCATCCAATCGGGACAACGCCATAACTAATTCCCTTTCTCCCACCTTGACAAAATCCACTTCTTTATCTGTTTTCACGGACCTATCATCAACCAACTCCTCCAACACAACTCCCACACCATCTTCTGGTAAATATCTTATTGCTTTTCTATCTTTCTCCGATCCAAATCTTACTACATCAGCACCAACTTTCCGGCTCCCTCTCTCAGCCCCTCTCAACACCCTTTCTCTTAACCTTTGCAAAGTACTTTCACAAGTCTGCCGTCTTAATGACTCTTCGGCATCATCAGCTCCAGCAATATAAAGCACTCTATTTATTGCTGAGATTACTGCCTCTGCTCGATAAATGGTATTTGTCTTCCAATCACTTCCTGGAGTTCCGTCCCCCTCATATTTTTTAGGACTGAAATCAAATTCACCACCTGCAATCTGCTCCCTCATATAATCCCCCAAGAATTTTTCTACAGACTCCCTACCAAGACTTGGTCTTTTCACTCCCTTTCCCCACACAGATCCACCTTCCAAATAAACCAAACGAGCCACAGTGTTCACAACACAATTAATCATTTTTTCTTCACCCAAAGCTTCCAACACCCTCCCAGCTTGCTTATCCATATCCCCCTTTTCTTTTACATCTGCGAGTTTTACTCCCTCTCTCTCCAGCATGCCTCTTACCCACTGCCTTTCAGGTTCATTAATTATCTCTGGTTGTCCTGAAATAATGGCTACCTCGGTCCTCCTACCCATAAAGGCTAACTGTTCTCTAACCTCGTTACTTGCTTCACCTTGTTCTTTAGACATATCTTATTCTACATCATATTTTTGTATCCAATAATAGTATATATGTTAAAATATAAGGGTAACTTAACATCATCGTGGAGTCTCCTTGAAAGTCATCATCCAAACCACCCTCTTCTTGTTACTGGCTGCCGGACTAGTTTTTGTTATTTACGGACTATTCCCCTCAAGCCCCGTCTACGGATACACTCCGCAGCAGAACAGCTCCAACTATTCACCCGCCTTATTAAATTCCACTTCACTCACTTCAACTGCCAACATTCTCACCACTCTACCAAGCGGCAGAAACATCGAAGTACATCGTTATGGCACAGGTCCCAAAAAGCTACTCATCGTTGGCAATATTCATGGCTCATACGAGACAAATGCCTACAAAGTCACCCAGATGATTCAGTCAGGAATTGGAGCTGGGGAAATCGTAATACCCCAGAATATCACCCTCATTATCATCCCCAGTCTGAACCCCGACGGCTTATCTCGTACAATTAGCTTGAGTGGAAGATGGAACGGGAACAATGTCGACCTCAATCGCAACTTCGACTACAACTGGAAACCAACCACTCAATTTCACAACACCACCGAAAGTTGCGGCACCACCCCTTTCAGCGAGCCAGAGACCTCGGCATTAAGAGATTACGTCCTGGCAGAAAAACCAGACCTCACCATTTTCTATCATTGTTGCTGGGGCGACGGCACAACCTTCGCCAACAAAAAAGCAAAGGGGGCAGGCACGCTTCTTTCCAACTCCTCTGGCTATGCTCTTGAGGTCGGCCTATCAGGCTATACCGGTGAAGGCAGAGACTGGTTTCAGTCAGTTGGTTTGCCAGCTATCGAACAAGAATTTCCCGGCTGGACCAACACCACTGAAGTCGACTGGGAACCAAACAAAAAGGGTCTTCAAGATCTCCTCTTTTGGTTAAACGAACAATAGACATGCTCACAAAGCATGTCTTTTTTTATTTCTTCAACAACTCCAAATTACTACCACACAACTTATGTCCGGGGACCAAAGCCACGCATCTATCCCATTTTCCCCTAGCCAAATCAATCTCTCCTTTCCAGTAATAATACAGTCCCATATTATTAAGTAGTATCGGATAATCAGGATAAATCCCCTCTGCTTTCTTTAGATATTCGTAAGCCTCATCCAATTTCCTTTGCTTAAGTAAGGTAGCAGACATGTTGGTCAATGCCACCACACTATTACTACTCACCCTCGCATCAGCCATAAACAAACTATCTTCGCTTCTCCAGCTCCACACTCTTATAATCCCCAAAATTATATTCGCAAATATCAAAGCAACCAGTATAAATTTCCCGATTATTTTCTCCCGTATTAGCCACGAAATTATTACCGCCACTCCCAAAGACGGAAAAAGCCACAATCTCTCCCCAAACACAGTCCCAATAGGCATTATTAAGTTACTCGTAAGCAGCAAGGGTAAGGCCAGCATCAAAATACCCATCCTAATTTTCCGAAACTTCACCATCAGCAAAATCAGGGAAATAATCACCAACACTCCACCATAAAAATACCACCTATTCCCAAACACCTCTCCCAGCTGATTAAACGAATAATCATAAGAAAGACTTATTGGCAAAATCACTTTTTGCAACCCAAGTGTAATTAGTGAAATTGCAGATATCAATCTATCTCCAAGTCCTAAAAACTTAAGCTGATTCTCCACCATCGTCGCATTATTTGAAAACATACTCTCTCCAAGTGCATTAAACCTAAGTAAAAAATATCCACCCACCACTAATCCAAAATAATATAATCTCACCAATACCTTTTTGACCTCCACACCCTTCAAATTCCACAATAAATACACTCCCCATACCATCGCCGATTCTTTTGCTAGTAGTCCCAAAAGCCACCACACCAATCCAGCCTCCCATCGTTTTTCTTGTAAACACCTCATCATCATGATCACCCCCAGCATTGAGAGCACCTCTCCTCTTCCCACCACATTCACCACTGCTTCTGTATGGATCGCCATTACTCCCCACCACAAACCAACCCACCAATATTTATTTCCCAGAATTCTTTCCACCAGCTTAATCACCTGCCACACCAGCACCAAGTAAATAATCAGGTTTCCCAATCTATACCAAAATGGGACCAAGCCAAAAAACACCCCAGTCAGGTTATAACTCAAGCTAGTAATAGGGCGATACGCCCCCGCCATTTTGTCTCCAAAAAAATAAGGCTCCACCCAAGCATCAAACAAGCTCTCCATCTTCCCAAAATTTGGATTAACTCCAATCAATCTATCATCCTGTACAAAACCACCAAATACACTCAATCCAAACATCACAAAAACTAATATCCACCAAAACTTTCTCAAATTTTGAGCCATTTATTTGGTCCCCCAAACAAGACTGTTTTTGCAGCGATTGTATTTGCAATTATTTCTTCATCTTTCTTCACGTCTCCAGACCCACCTTTTGGTAATACAAAATGAGCATAATTAAACCCTCTTTCCAGTGACCCCAGCATGACTCTGGTTGTTAAAGGTCCAACCTCACCATTCTTACCAAATCTCGCTCTCACCTCCGGAGTCATGAGCACAGCTTCTTGTGGATAATTAGTAGCAAATATTGCCTCACCTGCCTTTGACCCTTTTTCCAAAATTACCTTTTTCTCCTCTTCACTGTGATAAGAAACACCCATCACAACTCTCAATGCTGCCATATAATCAGCAATTTGCTGTCTTTTTGCTTCTCTTTCAGCCGCTTCTTGAATTTCTGGTGATGGTAATGCCATACACCTAATATATCAAAACTTAATCTGTTCACAAATTTAGCCCACCTTCCAGCTAAACTGGATTACTTAAAACAATTCCCTTTTTGACTGATCTCTCAATCCTATACTTACTCTGACCTTCCTTTATCTCCTTACCCATTCCCTCTGTTCGCTTCATTTTTTCGTTTCTCACACTTTCTTCTGATTTTTGAAATTGATTATGAAACTCAGGACTATAAATAGTACTTTTTTGCCTCATAAAAAATTGTACCATTTATTACAACGATACAATAGCTTTAGCCACATTTATGTCAGGATGAGCTTTTTCAAACCATTTAAATTGTGCTGTTCTATTTATCTCAAATATCATCCACTTCTTTTTATCCTCTTCCCAGGCTACATCCAAACCAGCATACTCTATCTTGAACAGTTCGCAAGCTTTAAGAGAAACTCTCTTCAGCTCATTCATCTGTTCATCACTAAAGCTAGGTTTCACATTCTTCAAATCTTCTTTCATTTCTTCGGACTGAAATTTACCCTTTTGTCTATGCTTCATCATTCCCAGCACTTTTCCCCCCAGCACAATTACCCTATACCATCTTCTCACCTTAAGCACTGGCTGAATCAGCACTGTTCCTTCTGAATATTTTTTAGACAACCTCTCCAACCTGTCTCTCGTCTCAACTAGTTTTACATTTTTACCATGACTTCCAAATCTCATCTTCACCATCACTGGTAAATCAATTTCTGCTTCAAGCAAGTTTTTCCAACCCTTTTTCCCCACAAAGCTATAAAAAGGTATCGCAGGTAATCCTGCTTGTGCAAGCATAATTCCTTGTTCTAGTTTTCCCATCAAAGGGAACTCGGCAAAACTCTCGCTATTAAGAACTTTAGGGCCTCTCTTCCCCAGAGCTCTCACATACTCCAGCACCACAGTTTTCACTCCCACCATGCTTTTTTTGCCCTTAGCACTTGCTGCTCTCGGGATTATCAAATCATATTCCTCTAGCTTCTGATTAGTACCCAAATTTATCACCGGCTCCCCCAAATCACTCACCGCCAATCCAATTTTTTCATAGTTCACCAGGTCTACCTCAAAGCCTTGCTTTAATGCTTCAGTCTTAAGTCTTGTCGGCTCATACTCCCCTCTAAATCTAGTCAGTATTAGAATTTTTTTCATATAAAGATATTGATTATTGCGAAGATCATCATCCATTTAGAAAAGATTACGTAAGGCAGAAAAGCAGGTTTCCTTGATACAAGGAATTTTCTGCCGCGTAACAGGCCACGATTGGCGCTGGCCAATCGATGTTGCCGTTTTTCAAAATGGATGTGGTCGATAGCCATATAACTACCTATTCCCAAACTTATTAACGCAATGATCCAAAATTAATCTTGCCGCATTTACTCCACTTCTCTTCTCAAACACCTTAAACTGCGGCGCTTCGTTCACTTCAATCACATATACCTTTCCATCCTTTTTACCTCTCACCAAATCTGTCCCTGCTACCTCCACCCCCAATACTCGAGCTGCATCTTCAGCTACTTTGGCTACATCCTCTGGCACCACATCCAAACCAACAGACTTCCCCTCACTCTGATTAAGTACTAGTTTTTCTACCTTAGGTTGTCTTTTAAATCCTCCAATACAGTTATATCCCACTGTCATCACCCTAAAATCACCATCATTCTCAATGTATTCCTGTACTAAAAAACCTCGATAATCAATCGGCAACTTACCCATTTCCACTGCCTTCTGATTTCTTAAAGCCAGTCTGTCCTTTAATAAATTAAAGTCCTCCATAGAGCTCAAAAAGAATGTTCCCATACCATGCCTTCCCCCAGACGAAAGTTTTACAATCAAAGGAAACTCCCATTTTGCAAGCTCCTTCTCCAAATCATCCATTCTTTCTACATAAGCAGATCTAGGGTAAGAAATATCAGCATCCCTAAGCTGCCAGCTCATCACCGACTTAAATCTTCTTAAAGGACCTTCAGACAATAAATAGTCATCTACAATTTTTACGTTGTGTTTTCTTGCATAAAGTTGCAAAAGTTTACTCCACTCCAGCTCACTCCCCACAGCTCTAAAGTACCAGCCATCAAAATCCTTCAAGTCGGTACCATTAAAACTAATCACCCCATCACTCATCGACAGCTCTCTGTACTTAATCCACACCACTTCTATACCAAGATTTTTTGCCTCTTCAGACAATCTCTGCTCTGTCTCCTCAAAGTTCAAACGGTGAAATATTGCAATTTTCATTTTTAAATTCTTTTTGATAATTCTTCAGAATCCATTAGCGGATCTACCACAAAACCCTTCAAGTCTCTCCTGCCAATAATCATCTGGTACTGTAAGTGTGACCTAGAAGTAATACTGGCACAAGTCTTAATTCTTCTCCCCTTAAGCAAAATATCCACTTCAATCAGCTTCCTAATTTCCTCTCCCAGAGCCGACTTAAATTTTCTCTCCAAAAGCACATGCTCACCAAGCAAAAGCCCCAGCTTTTCAGCCAATGCTTTATCAATACTAGTACTGTACGCTCCAGTGTCCACTTTCACATCCACCACCACTCTCTTTCCCTTATGAGGCTTAAGTCTTACTACATCAAACACTTTCACCACCCTCTTCTCCTGTGAATCAAACTTCACTCTATTAGCAAATTCAGAAGCAAATAGGGCTTTAGAAATTCTCATTCCTTTTTCAGCAGTATCTACAGATATCCCCTCCACTCGCTCAAGCCTCTTTTTCAAGCCCTGCATATTTGCAAGTTGTATCGACAAACCGGGCTGATCATTGAGCTCCAGCACCACCGGCCCTTTGTCGGCATCTATAAGAAAGTCCACCGACAAATAGCCCAATCTAGTTGCCATCTGTGTTTGTACCGCAGTTTTCAAAATCTTGTCCCAGTGAGGAATAGTAATTCCATTTACCTTCTTTCCTGAATCAGGAAAATACTTAATGTTTTCATTTTTATATACAGCATGAGTTGTAATTCCCGTTGCCATATCAATTCCCAAACCAATTGCCCCTTGATGTAGATTTGCTTTACCGGCACTTTCATCAGTTGGTAATCTAAGCATCGCCATCACCGGCACCTTGTTAAACACAATCACTCTCACATCAGGCGCTCCACCCACAGCTAGTTTTTTAAAAGATGGATGGATTTTAATTCTCTCCTCAATCATTGCCTTATCGGGCAAATTGTTGTGAGAAAATCTGCCTTCTACTATATCCAAGGCATGAAGCCTTAAGTCCTCAATACCCACCTTCCTTCCATCTGCCAAGATAAATTTCCCTGGTTCCTTGATAGACTTTCTGGCAAGCAATATTCCCTGACCACCAAAACCTTTGACTGGCTTTACCACAAAACCACCCCTCAATTTTTCCCACTCAAAGGCATTCACTTTCCTGTGGTTTTTAAGCACTCCCCACAAACTTGGATGGGGTATCTTTTTCCTTCTCAAAATCCTCTTAGTCAAAAGCTTATCATCAGCCCTTTTCCTAGCTCTCTTGCTGTTTAATATCAAAAAATCAGCCGATCTAGCATTGATGCCTAAAATATCTTCAAGTCGTACCATTTTACTTTTTTAGCATCTTTCTAAATCTCCAAATCTCCAAAAGTCTCAATCCCTTGTATCGGCCCACTGCATAGTCAAAGGCCAAAATCATCACCACACTCACTTCAGGATGAAGCAATACCTGCGACTGCACAAATTGTGCACTCATCACTTTATAAGCAATCAATGCCAAAATTACCGTTTCCAAAGTCATAAATAATGAAGTCTGAAAAGATCTGGTAATCTGTGCCTCAATAAATGATTCCGCTAGCAGTACAAATAAAAGAATTGGGAAAATTCCCACCCCCATCAGCTTCGAAAGTCCCAGGTGAGGAGACAAAAGTAATAGTCCCATTACTTCCAAAGAAAGCAGCCAAATGAGCATTGATAGCTTTGGCAAATAAGGCACTTTCACCCTCTTCATTGCCATTCTTGAAAGTGTTGCCGCAGTCATGATAAAAGTCAAAAGCACCAATCCAGCCACGCCACCCGTCGACAAAAAAGCTACCGACAAAATTGCCGGCGTTATTATTCCAAATCCAGACACACCCACTACCTGACGAGAAAAAGCCACCAAACCGGCAACCAAAGGGAACAAAAACAACACCACAATTGTATTAGGAGACACCCCCCCTTTTACGGCCTCTCTAATTGCTAGCTTCAACACATTAAACCCAAACCATCCCTCCACCTTCTGCTCTTCTAGCATTTTGTCTAGTTTTCCCTTGTTTTCAGTGGGCACAGTCAAGTCCTCCTCCTTTTCGACCACCACTGCCGACGGAGTTGCAGTTATTTGTGGAGTCACAGTAATCGTTGGAGATACCTTACTAGCTGCCAAAATATTTACCGGAAAAGTTGCTAAAAAAATGAAACTCAACAATCCAAAAAAAAGCTTTCTCATGGGGCATATTTTACCCTTTTTCTATATCAAACTCAATCTTATTATTACAGCAGCTTGAAATATCTCCCTATTTATTCCACAATGTTCTCATGGCCAAACAAATGAAGCTAACAAAAAAACAGTTAGTCAGCCTGACATTGCTTTCACTTCTTGGTGTAGGTTTAATTGTTAGCGTTATCGTCGCTCAATACCAAACTCGAATTGGTTCAAAAGCCTACACTCCAGTAGGAGATTGTCAACTTAGCTCATTCCTTACCTACCAAGAATGTGGCACCATGAAGTATGAAGGGGGAGAAGGAGTTTGTAGCACTGGGAATAAAGTCTCTGTAGACAACGTTTGCATGCCTTTAGTTCAAATCCGCCAAGTTCTCTGTCAAAAATGCGCCTCTTCAGCAAAACCAACCAACAACCCCAATTACATACCTTGCTCAAACAACGATGATTGTGATTTCGGAAGGTGCTCGGTACAAAGAACTGATGGAAAGATGACCGGAGTGTGTCGCGGTTTTAACAACCCAACCCCTACCCCTACCAAAAAAACCACACCAACTCCCACTAGAAGAGTCACCCCCAAACCACAATAAATCAATCATTGACAACCCACCTGGCATTTTCTAATATGAATCTAGGTATAGTTATATTTAAAAATGGCAAATTTTAGCCTCAAACCAGTCCACTTCATTATCTTAGGAGTTATTCTAGGGCTAGGCGGCTTCTTCTTCATCATGGCCAATCCCTTCATGAAAACCGTCAAGCCCTTCATCAAAACATCCACCACTCCCAAATCTGAAATTTTACCTGGAGCGGTTCCACTCGCTACCCCAACGCTCATTCTTCCCAAAGGTAGACAAACCTTTCGCACTCAAGGTGGTGACGCTGATGTCTCCAAAGTTACTCAGGTCATCATTGATCCACTCGATGCCAAAAAAGGTGACGAACAAAAAATCGATGTCGTCATCGACAGTGTTGAGCCAGTAACAAGCTTCACCCTCACCCTCATTTCCGACAACAAAGAAACCACTCTCACCATGAAGAACATCTCTGGAGACTCTACCAAGGGTACTTGGTCCACATCTCACACACTTTCCGACTCCACAGACAATGTTTATAAAATAATTTTCGACCTGGCTACCAATACTAATAAAAAAACTAATATTCCCTTCCCATTAAGGTAAAAAATATGATCAAAAACACCTTTTTGTTCCTCTCCTCTCTTCTCCTTTCATTCTTCATTCCGGCAAATTTAGCTGTCCCAAAGGTGGAGGCCGCTCTTTCCTCAGGAAGTTACTGTGTTTTTACCCCAGCAGGAAATATCCAAGGGAATATCACTCTATCAAACGACTGTGTTGTTTATGAAGATGTAAATGGTCCAGCCTCCGGCAACCTCACTCTTTCTGGTTCCACCATTACACTCTATCGCACTCTAGTCTGGTATCCAGGCTATCAAATAAACATCACCAATGGCGCCCGTGTCTTCATAAACGCCAATGCCACCATGGTCCAAACCAAAATTTGTATCAGAGACCAAGACAATGATGGCATACCTGGAAGAAAAGCTATTACCGTAGACCCTCTTACAGGCCAAGCATACACTGGCACCGGTACCGAGCCAACCCAGCTTGATACAGTTGCCGCCTCCCTCCCAGACTTTACCTGCCCTCAATACTACTACCTTAGAGAAAGTGGCCACTTTACCACCCTTGCCTACGCCGATCAAAACGACACCAGCTCCGCTTATGGTGGGGCTACATCCGATACCGAATTTATGAGTATGGGCTTTGCTGTAGATGGAGTCACCAATGCTCTTGCTGCTGCAGGTGACATCACTGTCCCTGGTACTCGCGATCTCGTAGTCGAAAGATCACTTCAGGTTAATCAAGGAGCCACTATTTCAGGTAACCTTCAGGTCGGCTATTCCAGACAAGCGCTCACCACAGGCCAAGCCATTTTTTCTGGGGCAGTGGGAATTGGATTAACTAATCCAGCGACAAGTCTTCAAGTTTATAAGTCTGCTCTTGGTGAAGTTGCCAGATTTGGCGGATCAACTGCACCTTATATTACTATTGGAAATGGACTCACCAACATCACAGGTGGATATATTCAATTCGACGACACAAACGACAAAATGTATATCAGCCCACACGCCCTTACAGCTATGACAATTACTTCCACAGGACTAGTTGGTGTTGGTTCCACAACACCTACCTACACGTTTGATGTCACCGGTACCGGCAGAGTGACCTCCACCGCCAACCCAGGTTTTATTGTTGGTGATGGCAGTACCGGCTATGCCAAAATTGGATCGTCCGGCTGGTACGACGACGCGTCTTATTTCAGTCCCATGGGAACAAGAAACTTCTACATTAGAAGTACTACCCCAACCACGTACATCTACTCCCCCTCAATATACCTTGGCAGTACTTCAGGCACCACTGTAGCTTTAAGAGGTAATGCCATTACCGCCGATCTGTATGGCATTACCGCCGCCGGAGCCATTACTGGCGCATCGCTCGCCACCACAGGAAATGTCACTGCTGCAAACCACTTAGTCACAGCTGCAAATGGAAACGCTCTATGTTTCTGGGGAGACTGTACCAACTACAAGATCCACATGGGTACAGGAGCAGAGTATGTGTATGGACCTGTCACTGATTACTCTATTAAAATGAATATGAACTCTACTGCGGGAAGAGGTTGGACCTGGGGTCAACCAGGCATCGCACCAATAGCAGCCATCGGAAATACAGGAAACATGCAGATAGCCGGAAATTTCAAAATGGGTGGCACACTAGATTCGGTTAACGGTTCATATATCACCGTTCCCAAGTCTTTCTATATCAGCACAAACACCGTTCCTTTATATACTGAAGCCCAGGTTAGAGCCAGAGGTGGTATCTCAAACGACACCGCAGCTCAGCTGGAAATCGATGGAGGTACTTCACGTCAAACCAGATTCCATGTATCAGGCAACGACCTTTGGATTACCAACGCCTGGTCAAGCAAGCCAGATGCCGGAGACAACACCGTCGCCGAAATTTCAAACGACACCGGAGGTACTTACAATGCCCTCATGGTTGTAGGAAACAAAATGAGAGGTTTCCGTACGGTTGCAGTCTGGGATCGTCTTGGAATTGCCAACGCCAATCCAAGCTATGTTCTTCATGTAAATGGATCTATGTATGCAGGTGGTTCATCCAGAGAATACAAGGAAAACATTGGCAAACTAGATATCGATTCATCAAAAATATATGATCTAGTCGCCAAAACTTACGACTACAAATCACAATATAAGGATCTTGGCAAACACCTTTCCTCAGGCAGACAGTTTGGTTTTATTGCCGAAGAAGTCAATGCCATCATCCCTGAGCTTACTCTCTCCGACGGCCAAAGAAATGTCGCTAATGTCGACTACGAAAAAATTGGTGTGTTAGTCGTCGAAGAAATGAAGAAGCTAAGAGCAAGAATTGAAAACTTAGAGCAAGAAAATAAAGCTCTTAAAACCAGAATCGATACTATAGAAACAAAATTAAACCAGTTGTTTGCAAAATAAAATGGCTATAGATGCTGGAGAAAAGCTGCTAGATAACATCATCAAGTTAAGTATTGGTTTAATTGTTGTAATCATTATCGGCATACCTCTATATATTTTTAAACCTTGGGAGGGTAAATATAGCCTACCCAACCCAAATGTGTCTGTAAACATGGCTCCAAGCGCCACAAACAACTACACAGATCTAATTGACCCCGTCTACACCATAAGTGGCATTTTCCAAAGCCAATCCTTAGGTAAAATCAAGCTTGAAGTCACCACTAGCGAAAAAACCAATATCGTAGAAATCCTAACCGATGGTAAAACTAGCTACAACCTAGTTCCACTAGTTAACCAAGACGGCTCGGTCAGTAAGGTTAAGGCCATCAAACTTGGTGACCTTAAGAGAGGTCAGCGATTAGTCGTTATCACCAAAGAAGATTTAAGAACCTACTCCGGACAGGTGCTTACTGCCACCTCCATTTCAGCCATGGAAGCAAACACCACCATTTCTGGTTTTGTTGAAGAAATTTCTGGAAGCGCAATTTCTATGAAGGGAGAGGACAATTTAATCTACGAAATCAAAACCAGCCCAAACACCCAGTACTTCAAAATTATTGGTGGCACTCCAAATAGAGATGCTTTTGAAGGCATCACTAAAGGCGACGGTATTCTTATTGAGACAGAAGATAGGTCTCCATCCCAAACCAAGCTAGCCAACAAAATCACTTTTACCAAAGCCGACGTCATCCCTCTCTTTGGCACCATCAAACAAATAAATGATGATTCCGTTATTATCGATCGCCACCAGCTCGACGCTAACCAACCGTTGGTTGAATTTACTGTTATCATCGACGACTCCACCACCTACACCACTAAATACGTTTCCAAAAACCAATCAATAGTCTCCACTAAAGCCGACATGCAAGTCTCCGACACCATCACTGTCACCACCACCGATCCTATCGATGGCGTGTCATCAGCCAAAGCTAGCAACATCTTAATCAATAAACCATGACCAATATTTCCTTGAAAGCTATCATCATCCAATGTCTTGGTTTGGTACTTGCTCTCTTTGCCATATCCACACTTCCAGGTTTATTGCTTCCATCAAAAACAGCCATCGCCGGCTGTGATGCTACTTGTTGGGCTTGTTGTGGTCCCTGCTCCCCATGTGGAGCTATTTTCTGCGCAGATCCAAAAAATTCCGGGTGTAATGTTGAATGTGCTTCGGCTTGTGGATCGTCATCATCCTCATCTTCATCATCTTCCACCTCATCTGGAGGCTGCTCGAATAGTGTCACTTGTGGAAATCCTGGGGGAGGCATTGGATATCATTACCTCAGTAGCAGTGGCTATGGTGGTGCCGGTCAAACAGGAATGCCCAATGCAGTTCAAACAAAAGCCATTCACACTTACGTCAGCAACACCAACACTTGTTCACCCAAATGGCCCACCTGGTCAAACATCGGTGGACAAGATGACATAGTTTGGCACGACAAATCAGGCCAAAATTCCAGTACAGACATGTATAGCTTAATTCCTATGACACAGGGTACGCATCCAATCGATTGGTCTGATGCGAGAATTGTTGTCCATCAATATGTAAACAGCAACGCTCTCTACTGCTCAGGCTTTAGTGTTTACCGCTGCTATGGTGCCTTCAGTGTCAGCTCAGGCGCATATAGCAAATCCACCGGTGACTCCATTTTCCAAAACATGACTGTCTCAGGTACCGCCACATTCACTCAAAAAGGAGGTCAGCTTATAGTCGCGGGGCTCGCCAACTGCCCATAACAAATACACAATTTCGTCTTCTTCAGAACGGCTAAGAATAATATCCTGCTTTCTACCTCATTGCTCTAAATACTCTCTCCAAGCATCAGCTACCAGCCCAACAAATGCTCACCCTATCGCATATATCACATATATTTATGCAATCAATACACCTACTGTCTATCCTCCAAAAAAAGGAGGGGTATTCCCCCTCCTTTACTAATAACCTCGAGCTCTTATTTCAACGCCTCAGTTACCACTGACTCCATCTGGTCGAATCCAACCGCACCAGGATAGTTGGTGGTGTTCACAAAGAATCCAGGAGTACCGTTTACCCCAAGCGAAGCAGCCACAGTCTGATCAGCTGATAATCTAGAATCATACTTGCTTCCAGACAAACAACCTTTCATAAAGTTCTCGTCCACTGCCTTCTTAAGGAATGCCGCCATCTCACCTGACTTAGCTTTGTCGTTCTTTACTACGTCATTTATGATCTTATATCCCTCACTGCCATAAAGGAGATTGTGTGCTTCCCAGAATTTTCCCTTCTCATTGGCACAATACAAGGCTTTAGCTGCCATTTCACCATTTCCATGTCCATTCTGATAGACCCACACGTAAGCAATCTTCTTTTGGTCAAGAAGTTTTTTCATCTCTGTTACTGGAGGTCTATACTCTCCTCCTGCTGAAACTGGCTTAAATCTTGTTTGTTGGTTGTATAACTCTGCATTCAAACCAGCAGCCATGTGGCAATACGGACATGATGGATCCGACACTTCCACAAACACAACCTTAGACTTAGGATCTCCAAACTTTACCAGATCCTTACCCATAAGACCCTTAATTTGATCAGCCGTTACTGTTGGGGCTTGTTGTTGTGGCTGTTGGGCTTGTTGTTGGGCAGCTCCGCCTGTGGGTTGGCCATTTTTCAAGGCATCCACTTGGGCTGAGAGTCTTCCGATAAAGAAAGACGCCGCTACTAGTAATAGCACCAAAATCGGTGCCGAATTTGTTTGTAATTGTTCTGTAATTTTTGGCATAGACTTATCTTAGCATATGCCTAAAACAGCTCACCGCTAAACCACAAAGTTTATCGTCCTGCCCTTGATGTAGATAATTTTCTTCACATTAAGGCCACCAAGATATCGGCTTACCTTTTCATCCATTCTGGCAAGACTCACCACCTGTGATTCATCTGCATCAGGCGCTACCAAGATTGTCCCTCTTAGTTTCCCATTTATCTGCACCGACAAAGTCACTACCCTATCAACCACTTTCTCTTCATTGAAGGTAGGCCATTTCTGATTGTGCACACTAAACTCTCCACCCAGAGCTTCCCACAGTTCTTCGGCTACAAATGGTGCAAAAACTGCCAACACCCTTACAAAACTCTTCATCTCTTCTCTTCCCAACTTCACGCCCTCCTCAGTCAAACCATTCAATGTTTCCATCATTTTAGCCACTACCGTGTTGAATTTAAATACCGATAGATCTTCACCTGCATCTTTTACCAGCTTATTAATCAGTACCACCGCCCTTTCAGACGACTCTTCATTCTTCTCAACCACTTCTTCCACCAAACGATAAACTCTATCAATAAATCTCTTCACTCCCACTAAAGCTTTCTCATTCCAAGCCATAGTAGCGTCAAATGGCCCCATAAACATTAGGTATGTCCTCACTGCATCACCTCCAAACTCAGCCGCCACTACTTCTGGCACAATCACGTTTCCCTTACTTTTACTCATTCTGTTCCCATCTGGACCCAAGATTACTCCATGAGACAATCTCTTTTTGTATGGCTCTGGACAATCACTAGGCA
>CAIQPO010000028.1 GCA_903873735.1 Candidatus Collierbacteria bacterium
CCATCATCAAATGCCATCTCCCCCATTTGTGCACCAGCTGTAATTAGCTGCCTTTTTATATAAGTTTCTCGCACAATTTGTGCATATTTTAGAGCGTGAGAGGCAACAGGGACTTCATTAGATAATGCTGCTAAATAAGATCTACCTCCAACCTTTTCCAGCATTTTCTCTTTCTTTAGCCAGTCAGCCACCGTCAAAGCATCTATTGGATCTCTATTTTCATATAAAGCCACCATGGCTTCATATATTTTTCCATTGTTATCCGAATAAAACATCTCAGGCCTAAGCAGTACAGCAATATCAACAATGGCATCTTTATCTATAAGGATTGCTCCCAAAATCGATTTCTCAGCTTCATCCGCATGTGGCGGTATTCTATAGTTAGGCATTCATCATTAATATTTGAGTCTCATCTGGTAAAGACCCCTCATCAATCTTAATTTTATGGACTGGATCTCCAGCCATCTGATACTTATTTTTCTCAGTAAACACCTCAATTCCAGGCATATTCACAAAGTCACCCTTATGCCCTGGCTCTTTGTAATGCATAGGTATTACATATGAAGGAGAAATATCTCTTATTAGCTTCGCCATTTTCTCGGCATCTAGTGCTACCTCGCCACCGACCCTTGCCATCAAAACGTCTATCACTCCAATTTTTTCAATTAATGTATCAGTCAACTCATGGCCAAGATCCCCCAAATGACAAAGCGTTATCCCATCAATCCTAATTACATTAACCAGATTTTTACCTCTTTGCTGTCCTTCACTACCATCGTGGAATGTTTTATATGTTGCTATCTCGATTCCTCCGATTTCATACTCACCTTCTTTATCTACGACAAAAGTACTCAATCTAGTTACCGGTCCAGTAACTGCGCTAATATTGTTGTGTCCAGGATCATTATGCGACACAATCAATACATCCGCCACATCTTTTGGAAACGGAAGACCTACAATTTCAGGAGAAAATGGATCAATAATAATTACAGCACCACTCTTAGACTTAATTTTAAATGAAGCGTGACCCAAATATGTAATTTCCATGAGACAATATTATCACAGGGAGATCACATAAACTTAACACAAACTTGAAAATACTCTTTTTTGATGTTATCTTTCTAGCTGAAACTGATTATGCGTAAAGAAGTACTACTAGCATTAATTATTGGTGGAATAATAGGAGGGGTAATTCTCTATGGCATAAAAATTGCCAACCAGGCGGTAAGTCAAAACGGAATTCAGCTGGAAGATCCCAACAAACCAACATCCACACTTTCAAACTCACTAAGTCCGACTCCTACATCAGCCAACATCATAACCCTTGAAGGCATCTCCAATCATTCAGTAATTTTCACTCCCCAAATCAAGCTTACTGGCAAATCCACCAAACCCAACACCATCATCACCATCACCAGTGAGGAAGACGAAGTTTTAACCACCTCCGACAGCAACGGCAACTTTTCGTCAGACTTTAAGCTAGTAGGAGGAGAGAACAACATTACCATCAATGAAATCCTCTCTGACACACTAATTTCCACCATATCTATACAAGTTATTCATACTACTAATCCAATAGAATGAAAAAATTTGTAACCACTTTATCTATTGCCATTTTATTCGTCCTGTATGCCGGTGCATCCATTCCTGCTTCAGCCACCAGTTCTACACCTTCAGCTACAGTCACCGAAGCCATCGATGAACAAACGATTAAAGATAATTTGGAAACTAGAATCAAAAACATAG
>CAIQPO010000029.1 GCA_903873735.1 Candidatus Collierbacteria bacterium
GGCACCACCAAATCAAATTCGTCTCCAATCTCAAACACCATTCCTTGAAGTAAATCTACTAACAAATGTCGATTAAACCCAAACTTTACCTTATCAATAATATTTTTTACTTTCTCATCCTGGTAACAATACACACAAACCAGACCATCTAAGCCGAATTTACTAACGCACTTCTCATGTGTCCAGCCCATAAGCGATGCTTTTTCACACTCCGGACAAATCTGCTCACAAAACTCCAGTTCATTTCTGCACGAATTGCAGATGAGTTTTCCTTCCTTTCCACACAACACGCACAGGCGAGGAAAAAACAGGTCAATCACAGCGTCGATTATCATCAATTTAAGTATAAATCCCTTGCTTTTTACCCTCAAAAATGATATATTATAGGTGCTTTAACAAGCACAAACATGGGGACGATAGGAATCGATAGTGTTGTTCTTTAATAGCTGCAAGCCTCCTTCGGTAATAGGAGTAAAAAAGACCAAAAAATAACTGTCAACAAAGAAGACAGCATCGTTGCTCAAGGTGTCGGACTCCTCAAGGGTCTCACCTCAGCAGCCCCTTCATACGCTTTCGCTTAATTTTGCGAGAGCCTTCAAGGCATCTTAAGAACGGACGGGTTCCAGGTTTTTCTTAAGGTGTGTAAACACTGGACTGAATGCTCTTTCCTTAGTTTAGGGAAAGAGACTAACTTTATCTAAACTAACCATACTCTGATCTGGTTTGTGAGTAGGAATATGGTCATCAACACAAACTAAGCTTGTAGACGCTCTTAAATCCCAGCATTAGACGAGGGTTCAATTCCCTCCGTCTCCACAATAAACAAAATACCCTTCCCTTGTGGAGGGGTGTTTTGTTTTTATTTATGGCTGTGGGAATTGAACCGCCGGAGCATGACTGATGCGAGGCGTGGCCCTGAAGAAATTTCAGCAGAAATTTACTGAAGGCAATTCCCTCCGTCTCCACAAAAAAACACCCCCAGTCGGGGGTGTGTATCAACTAACCAAGATAATAAACACTTGATTGGTGAATTACCTTAGGATTCTTATATCTTTGATCCCTATAGATATTCACTCGAGCTTGAGTCAAAGCTTGCTCTTGATTATCAGCCTTAACCCCTCTCATCGACAAGGTTATGTCATTTCCACATCTCACCAAGTTAGCTACTACCCAAGTTTCTTGGTGGTCTGTCATGTCGTGTGTTTCAATTCTATACACAGATGAGTTGGGGGACTTCTCATTCAATTGTCGAACCATCTTTCCCACAGCCTCATCCGGAGATTCTGCTACCAAAAGACACACTTCCGATGAAAATGATTCTTTATAGCTCAAAAAAGCTGAAACAGAATAAACCCTGGCTTCCATCCAATCCTTCCTTATTTTTTAAACGAACGGGTTACAAAATCCACTAAATTTACCACATTCCACAACAAATATCAAGTTATAGGATATATTAAGCCCTCAAACCTCTGAAAAAGTTAATCTTTTCTGTAAGTCCAACTCCCATAAGCTGTTCTTTTGCAGCAATCATCACTACAGAAGCTAAAAACAGATCAAATTCAGCATCATCCATTTTTTGAACTTTACTCTTCAAACCCTCTTCCCACTCTGAAACCTTCATGTCGGGCAAAAATTCACTCCCCCAAGGATAATTGGCTACGCAGGCAGGCATAACCTTACTCCAAAATAGGTCCATAATGGCCCTCCTTTACCGGTTGATTTTTAATCTCCTCGCCAATCCAATGGCCGTCTCTCGCTTCTTTATTAGCTCCCTTTTCTCATACTTCTTCTTCCCTCTCACTAGAGCTATTTCAAGCTTGATCAGACTACCCTTATTATACAGCTTCACAGGCACTAAGGTCAAGCCAGCTGACTTCATTTTTGTACTTAAAGACACAATCTCTCCTTTATGTAAAAGAATCTTTCTAGTCTTTAGAGGATCATACTCCTCACTACTATCAAATTTATATTTAGGCACTGTCATGCCCAAAACATAAGCCCCATCATCCTTAAATATCACCCTAGCACCAGTCAAACTAGCCGAACCAGCTCTCACACTCTTCACTTCAGATCCAGACAACACAACACCAGCCTCAAAAGACTCTACTATCTGATAATCAAACCTGGCTTTTTTATTTTCTGCAAGCACACTCCTATTTTACTTCATCTCAAACAACTGCCCAGCAGCAAGTAACCACAATTTCCCGTTTTGATCAAACTCAATATCTTTACCTTGTTTTATTTTTTCTGATTTAAACTGTCCAATAAAAGAACCATCACTCTTTTTAAAAGTCACCACCCATCCATTAGACGAATCAAGCAAAGCTATTTTTCCCTCACTTTCCTGATCAACAGCAATTTTCGCAAATTTCGCCCCATCTGGTGTTCCATTCAGAGAGAAATTCTCTTTTACCCCTCTCCTAAACCGCTCTACCACACTTCCACCACCCACTACCCATATATCACCGTCAATTGCCATGTCAGATACTACAGACTGGGAAATCGACTGGCCTTGTTTTAACCACCTTGATCTTTCGCTAGTACTATCAGTACCCAATGTATATTTATAAACATCCTTATTCCCTGCATCTAATACATATAAATTACTCCCAAACAAACCCATCGAAACTGGATCAACTACCGCACTATCAAATATCAACAGGTCAGAGTTCTTACCAGAGTTCATTACCTTTTTTCCATCCATCACCAGGTATCGCTTCCCATCACCCACCACATCTCTCCACCCCAACCCTTCACCCTTACCCACTAAGACCTTCACATCTTTGCTAGAAATATTTGCAGTTACCACCAAACCCAGTTTAGATTCTAAAGATACAAACTGATCATTTTTATCAAAAGAAATTTTATCTCCGACGTAACCCTCTCTTACTAAAGCAAAATTCACACTACTCTCTCCAACCATTTCTCTTTCACCCGAAGACTGCTGCCACACGTCATTAATTCTTTTTTCAAGTGCCATCAGCTTATCTTTACTTGGACTTGAAGTAAAAGCAGCTTTCCCAGAATCAAAAGATGCCTTAGCTTCTTCCATCATCTTTCTTGCACCAATAAGATTTACTCCTACTAATCCGGTAGCATCATTTATCTTTTTCTCAATTGGTTCTGCAAAACTATTCCATCGCTTAAGCTCCCTCTGTGACTCAATTTTTATCGACCCCACCACCACGCTCACCACCAACAAAACTACAAATAACACCCCCAATCCAATCACCAATCTCTTTTTACTATTTCTATTTATAGCAATATCACTTCTCTTAAGAGCCAGACTACTCCACCAATTAACCAGTTTTTCTCTCGGTCCTAAGTGGCCAACTATTTCCTTAGAAACTAAATCAGCTTCCGGCTCCTCAATTAAATGGTGGCGCATCAGAGCAGGGACCTCTTCTACCAGTACTTTTTTGCCTTCTCCTTCCAAGCCTTCCACCACCTCTTTCAATTCTGTTTCATCTTTTACTTCATCTTCTGTGCTCTCACCATCCAAGTCTTCAGTTTCCGTTACTGGTGCCACATTAGTTGCTGTCAAACTTCCAATGCTTACAATCAAAGCCGAAAGGGTTTCTCTCCTGTCTTTTGCTTCATTCAACATACCCTCCACTTTCTCTTGACCACTTTTATCAAGCATCATTGTTTTCTTGACCTGTTCAATCTCTCCTCCTGTCCACAAAACCACACTATCACCTTCCAACAGCTCACCCACCACCACCTTTCCCACCCCTTCCTTTCCCCAAAAATCCACTGAGTCATCTCCTCTCTTAATTATTAGCCCCGCTTCTCCATTTCTAAAAATCTTCGCCACAATACTATTACCCACTTCTCTTGCCCAAAGCAAACAAACATTAATATCAGCAAAATTCTTTACAAACTCATCCCCCAAATTAGTAAGTCCTGAAGTATTTAATTTCTCGTTGTAATATCCATCAAGCCACATCAAAATCTCCGATTCTTTTTTGGTCTTATCTTCATCTTCACCTCCAATCACTCCATAAAGCACACCCGTCTTATCTTCCTCACCCCACGGTTCTCTTGCATACACCTGCGACCATTTCTCCCCATCAATTTCGTTAACAACTCTCAAAAAACTAAAGGTCTTACCTTTTTTCATTCTTGGGCAGAATTTTCATA
>CAIQPO010000030.1 GCA_903873735.1 Candidatus Collierbacteria bacterium
TTAAGTATACCTCACAAACAATTAGGTATAAATAAATACAAATCTGCTTCAATAACAAATATTTTGTCCCAGACCCATATAATCTGTATAATTTAACAGTGACACCAAAAATATCACCAGATGAATTTGAGTCCAAACTAATATCTGAATACCTCAAGCACGGATCTATTGAGCAGGTATTTAAAGTTCACCATTTCGACCTACCCGTTTCCTTTGCCACATATCACAGAATCTTAAATAAATTCCAGGTAGTAAAATCTGCAGGACCAAATAGCAAACTTTCAGAATCACTTCACATACTTTCACTCATAAACAACTACAAACTTCCACTGGAAAAAATCTATCACAAACACGCCCCAAACAGTCTCAAAGTATCCACCAACACCCTTCACAGAATTCTCCACAATGTCAGACTAGGCGTCACTAGAAGATGTGGGGCTGCTTTGTTGATTTCTAAAGAGTCAGAGCCTAACAAATACTTGGTAGGTAAAGATATTAGCCTTGGAAATAATTTATTGGGAAATAGTGGCGATATCTCTCTTCCCATGTCACACACTAGGATGCAAGACTCACACTACACCTCAGTACTTAGAGTCTTAGAGCAGGAAGTATTTGCAAATCAAACCATATCTGCCACCTTTCCTCACCATCTTATAGACAAAGGGATCTCTCCAGCATTCTTCATCAATATTGCTGATATAAAAGTAGGGGTATTTAGATTAGTTCTTCCTGATACAGACTTCGACTTTTCCAGCTTTAGACTGATAAATCATCAATTCCTGAATAAAGATGACTTATTTAGTCAGAGCCTTAGACCAGGAGTAGGGGACATCATAGAATATTTCGAATCCAACACCTACAAATATCTCACCAAAGATACGCCAGTAATAAACTCCCAACTAAATCTTTCCCTGGCTTACGCTAAAAGCAACTGAATTTCATAACCTCATGTTAAAATATCAGTGCATTGCCGGATCGTCTAATGGTAGGACGCCTCCCTTTGGAGGAGGATATTCTAGGTTCGAATCCTAGTCCGGCAACATGAAGAAACTTCCCTTGTGGGAGTTTTTTTATGTTCATTTATGATAATGAATAGAAAAACTTGGCTGATGCAAAAGCCAAAATGCTATATTGTTTATAGGTGCTTGTGTATTAAATTAATAATAGTTTTGACCATATGGAAAATCATGTGATTGAAAATCTGGATAATATTACACCAACAACCCCAGTCAATATCAGCCAGATAAATGAGCTCCCAAAAAATAAAAAACCAAAAATAAACGTCTGGATTCTTGCAACAGTGGCTTTATCAATAATTGTTGTAGTTGGAGTCATTTTTGGAATAAAATTTTACTCTTCAAATCAAATCGCCGGATCATCAGACCAAAAGCTTTCAACCAAAGGCAATGATACTAAAACATCCGAAGAAAATATCGATAACACTCAACAAGCCAGTATCTCTGATTCTGAACTAGGTACGACCTTTCCATTTATTAGGAATGGCAAAGTAATGCTCTATGAGAACGGAAAAGAGTCTTTACTGGTAACTCCTTCCCAAAAGAGCACTGCAAATGCGTGTCATAACATTATTTATCCATTTATCTCACCAGATTCAAAATATGTGGGATATATACAACAAGTAGGTGATGAGCCAGGATACGGTGGTTGTCTTGATGGTGAATTAAAACTAATAAATTTGAAATCTCGTAAAATTACAGAAACAGGATACAAGACTTCATATTATTCTTGGAATGCAAAAAACCAAATTGAACTAGAAACCATATCGTATTCACCTGCTCCAGACAGTCGTGGTATAAACCCATCAGAAAGTGTGTCTAAGTTTTTAATTTATGATCCTGTTTCCCAAAAAGAGGTCGCAATCGAACAAATGAAATATTCTGATAGAGACGATGGAATTCGTGGATTTCCTCTATATGGGACAGAAAAGAAAATTATGTTTAAGGATAGAAAATTTTATTTAGTTAAAAATAATGTTGATTTGTATCTTTTTGACAAGGAAGAAGTCAGTGATTTCAGAGGATTTTCTCCAAATGGAAAATTTGCCTTATTTATAAGCAACAAACAAGCACCTGAAAGTAATGATGGATTTGGGTCAATTTGGTACGCAGTTGATACTGAAAATCCAAAAAGCACAAAAGCAGAAGTGTTAGTTGTGTCAGGCGCAGCCGGTGGAGATTTTTCAACAGGTTTAAAATGGCTTTTCAATAAAGGGTTTATTTCTTATTGCTCACAATCTCTTTCGTTCATAAGCGGAGAAAAACCACTAGAATTAACAAACGACCGTGGTGGTGGCTGCCACAATGAGGAAGGCTTTGTTTCCACATCACCTGATGGATCACTTGCTCTTTTGAAATTCAAAGATCATTTTGAATTAAGAAGTAACACTGGCAACACTACAAACGTGGCAGAGACTGTCCAAATAGACAAGGGCCGTGGATCACCTAAGAACATGATATGGCTTAATAATCAACAATTAATTATTTTTCAATCTACTTACGGGGGAGACAGTAACAACCCAGAGCCACCAACTATATATCTTTTTGAAAAAAGTACGAATAAAATCAAACCTTTGATACAAAATGGCTATTTGATTGAAAGCAGCAATTAATAGTATCCGAAAAGACATATATCCCATATATATTTACAGTGGTATAATATTTTCACACTTTGAAAAAAATGCTTAATCTCAATAAAGGGAGAAGAGATGGCTTTAAGAAAGTTTCATATCGGTGACATTCTAAGCATAACGACCCATAAATTGCTTTCACCACGCCACATGGATGGTGTCTACGACATTCTAAGATACATGGTGGCAGAGGATTTATGGACTCACCAGTTGATAAGAGTCTGCGAGGAGTGTACCCCATATCTTCTGGAAGAAATGCCCTGGCTACAAGAAATTACAGGAGAAGACGTGGGACCTCAAAACTACCAAAAATGGCTTAATGATAAAATTGCTAGATATGGTGAATATCACGAAGTCCGACCCATTCACCCTGAAGACCATGAAGTAATAGATCCTGAAACTGAATTAAAATTGATTGTGGGGGATGAAAAACCCGTCATCAATATTCAAGTCGATGAGGAAGAACCTCCCTCACCGTACGGGGATATTACCTGGAAAAATGATTAAAATTTACCTAGGATATGTGTTTCAGACACAAACTCCTAGGTTTTTTGTTTAAACAAACACATCCAAGAGGATATAATGGGTTCATGAAAAGAATTCTAGTCACAGGAGCGTTTGGCCAAATAGGTAGTGAATTAGTCCCAGCACTTCAAAACAAATATGGTAAAGACAATGTTGTTGCCATGGACATAAATACACCAGAAGTGTTTGATGGAATTTCCGAAAGATTCAACATCATGGACAAACAGGCCGTTGTCGACTGTATCAACAAATACCAAATTAACACCATTTACCATCTGGTCTCACTCCTCTCAGCTCGAGGTGAAGAAAACCCATCAGTCACCTGGGATATCAATATGACAGGGCTAAAAACTATTCTAGACATCGCTGTTGAAAAAAAGATTCAGGTCTTTTGGCCATCATCAATTGCCGCCTTCGGACCAAGCACACCCAAAGACAACACCCCTCAGCACACAATTCTCGAGCCGACAACAATGTACGGTGTCACCAAGGTCGCTGGCGAGTTACTTTGTCGTTATTACAGTATCAAACACGACATAGACATCAGGTGCGTTCGCTATCCAGGAATTATTAGCTGGAAACAAGAGCCAGGTGGTGGCACAACCGATTACGCCGTCGCCATCTTCTATGAAGCCATTAAAAACGGTTCCTATACTTCTTTTGTTCGAGAGGACACTGTCCTACCCATGATGTACATGGACGATGCCATAAACGGCACAATCAATCTTATGGAAACCCCAAGAGATCAGCTTGGAGGCTTCCACGCCTACAACCTTGCAGCCTTAAGCTTTTCTGTAAAAGAGCTTGCTGCAGAAATAAATAAATCTGTTCCCGTAAACGTCTCATACTCACCCGATCACAGACAAATGATTGCAGATTCGTGGCCAAAATCAATAGACGACACTTCAGCAAGACAAGAGTGGGGTTGGAGTCCAGAATACGATTTACCCAAACTATGCCAAGCGATGATTGAAAATCTCAAACAAAAAATTGGCTCCTAGCTCTTGCCAATAGTGGCGATCCTGTATACATTAAACTTATGCCAGAACCAGGAGCAGAAGGTGCGCCGCGTACCGAAACAAAACCTCAATTAATTTCAGAACAAGATGCACTAGTCCTTGACACATTCTTGGAAAAGCCAAAATCACTTGATAATAAAGCCAGAAGAGAAGAGGAAAAAATTTACGAACGAAAAAGAAGGTATTTAAGACAACTTCCTGCAGAAACAGTTCAGGTTATGTTTGGGCATGTAATGAACGAAATGCTGGAGGATGAACATCGTTTTCAACAAAGAAATGAGTATCTCGCAGAACTGGGTAGGCCCACCCACACTAGAAACCACCTGACTACTGCAGAAATAATTAACGCAGAAATATCAGGAAAACCAGACCCAAACCATCCCAAACCCTCATCACTCATTCAGGGTGAGATATTCGAACTCCTAGTAGATATTCAGGCCAAAAACGAAGGGTATCGCACTAAAAACAAAGGCCTCACGCCAGAACAGAAACTCCTCTTAGAAGAACAAAGTCAACTACTACTGGCAGTTGCTCATAGTCCCGAAGTATTTGGCCTCACACAGTTTCGTGCAGTACGAAATCCTGATTTAGCCTGGATACAAGTAGATCAAGCAGGTAATCTTGTAATAAAAGGTATTGCTGAAGCAAAATCTACCGACCATCTAGATTCAAGGGCATATCGTCAGCTAAGCAAAACAGGCTTTAGAACCACCCTGGCTGATATTGCAAACGCTATCAACAACTTAGAAGATGCCGATTTGCATGGATTAAAAGGATTTGGAAAAAACGGAACGCTGATAACTATCGATCCAGAAGTCATACAATACGTAGTTGTCTGCAAAGGTCAAAAACCTACCAACCACGAAGCTATGAGAAAATTTGTCAAACCCACAAACTACGATAAGCATCCACTGACAAACACCGAACAGGAAGACTTTGCAAGAATTCTGTCAGGCCAAGACCATACTGTCATGCTCGAGTCGCCATTTACAAGAGACGAAATCATAAGCCTGACCAAACATCTTCTAAAAAATGTGGCCGAACAGGCCAGACCATAGCAAATCTTGTTACTAGTCATTACAATAACAATTTATGGACGAAAATCAAACCCAAATTTCACAAGAACAGGCACTTACCACAGCCAATCAGGATGTAAAAGACCTTTTTACGCTTGAAAACTTAATCAAAACCCATGTATCTCACATCGAAGCTGTAAGAGTGGAGCTCGCCAAGCACTCTGAAATGCTAAATGACATTCTCTTAAACGACACTGTCTTCAAAGAAATCACTGATCAAATCAAAGACATGACCAAGAAGAAAACCGAGGCCAAACAAAATGTCTTAAAGGTTCCATCAAATGCATCTCTTAATCAAAAAATCAAAGATATGAAGCAAGAAACAAAAGAGTTAAAACAAGCTCTTTCCCAATACTTACAGCAATATCAAAAACTGGCAGATACTGACCAAATCGAAAGTGAAGATGGAGAAGTTCGCCAAATTATTTTTGACGCTCGTTTGGTAAAAATTTCAGGCAAACTAGACAAATAAAAGGGGCGATATATAGTATAATAGCTAAGTTAATCGCTTATCCGGCGGTTTTTTAGACTGCCCATACCCAAAAATATGCAAAATATCAGAAATATTGCCGTTATCGCTCACGTTGACCATGGCAAAACTACACTTATAGACGCCTTTATTAAACAATCTCATATCTTCAGGGACAATGAAGAAGAGATGCAGGAAACCTGCCTTCTGGACTCAAACGAACTCGAACGAGAAAGAGGAATAACCATTCTTGCCAAAAACATTTCTGTTTCCTACAGAGGTACCAAGATAAATATCATCGATACTCCTGGACACGCTGATTTCTCTGGAGAAGTAGAACGCACTCTAGGTATGGCTGATGGAGCTCTCCTAATCGTAGACGCCCAAGAAGGACCTATGCCTCAAACTAGATTTGTTCTCAAAAAAGCATTTGAACTAAAGCTTAAAGTTATCGTAGTCATCAACAAAATCGACAAACCATACGCCAACATCACTCAAACCGAACACAAAATTGGCAATCTATTCCTAGAACTAGCCACCTCCGATGATCAGCTGGAATATCCAATCCTTTACGCTGTAGGTAAAACTGGTAAAGTCTTTACCTCTCCACCACAAGATTTCGCACAAGAAGGAAACATCCAGCCGCTTCTAGATAAAATCCTTGAATACATCCCTACACCTACCAACTCTGAAGAGGGAACATTCAAAATGCTTGTTAGCTCTCTAGATTACAATTCCCATATTGGTAGAATTGTCATTGGTAAAATTTTCAGAGGCACAATCAAGCCAAGTCAAAAAGTTGTTTTACTTCAAGAGCCTCCAAAAGCAGGTCAAATTGAAAAAGTATTTGTCTCATCAGGCCTTTCAAGAGTTGAAACCACAGAAGCTAAGGCTGGCGACATAGTTGCCCTCACCGGTTTAAGCGATGCCAGAATTGGTCAAACCATTAGCACCCAACCTGACCTTGAATCACTTCCGTCTGCAAAAATCACCGAACCAACCCTTCATATCACCGTCGGCCCCAACACATCACCTTTCTCAGGTAAAGAAGGTGAGTTTTCTACCGCCAGACAAATTGAAGATCGCTTATCCCGAGAGCTAGAAACAAATCTCTCCATGAGACTTGAAAAACAAGAAAATGGAAAATACAAAGTATCCGGCAAAGGTGAGCTTCATCTTTCAGTACTCCTTGAAACTCTCCGTAGAGAAGGATACGAAGTGGAAGTGGGTAAACCAGAAGTAATTTACAAAACCATTGACGGTCAAAAATGTGAGCCAGTCGAGGAAGTCACTATCATTGCCCCACAAGAATATTTAGGTACCATCACCCAAGAAATTGGTAAAAGACTTGGTAAATTAGTTCACATGGATCCAATCAACGATGCGGAAATGGAATTTGTCTATCAAATGCCCACCAGAACCATCCTTGGACTAAGATCGTTACTCATGACTGCCACTAAAGGTACTGTTGTTTTTAATTCAATTTTCTTAAACTACGAACCAGTAGGACAGCCACTTCCCAAATTAAGAAGGGGAGCACTAATCGCTTCAGAAACAGGAGAGGCTTTGGCTTATGGACTACAGTCTGCTCAAGAAAGAGGCGTCACTTTTGTAGATCCTGGAGAAAAAATCTATGAAGGACAAATTATTGGCTTGAATGCCAAGGAAGAAGATATTTGTATCAATGGAGCCAAAGGTAAGAAGCTCACTAACATGAGATCTTCTGCCTCAGACGGAGTGATTCAGCTTGTGCCATCAATCAAATACTCACTAGAACAATGTCTTGATTTCCTTGAGTCAGACGAAATGCTTGAAATCACACCAATAAATCTAAGACTCAGAAAGAAATATCTTACTGACATCGAAAGAAGACGACACCGCTCCGAGCTGGAGATGATCTACTAACCAAAAAATACAACCTGATTCTTCTTAAACTTATATAGTTTTGCCGGTCTGTGTGCTGTATTTTTTGTCATCTTCCCAGTCGGAAGCAGTAACCCTATATTGGAAATCCACTTTCTGAAGTTTCTCTTATCCATTTTTTTACCTAAAATTACTTCATAAACTTGCTGGAGATTGGTTAGAGTAAATTCATCAGGCAACAAACCAAAAGCAATGTTTGAGTAAGATAATTTACTTCTTAATCTTTTAATGCCGTAATCAAATATCTCCTGATGATCAAAGGATAAATGGGGAATTTCACCCACTTCAAATAGTTTTGCTTCTTCAGCATCAGTTTCTGCCCTCAAATTCCATTTCTCACTGTTAGCCAAAGCATAATAGGCGACTGATATCACTCTTGTCCTGGGATCTCGATTTGGCTCTCCAAAAGTATACAACTGTTCAAGATACACCCCCTCAACACCACATTCCTCTTTTAGCTCTCTCTTTGATGCATCATCAATCGACTCATTCATCCTCACAAATCCACCAGGCAAAGCCCATCCCCCTTTAAATGGCTCCACACCTCGCTTTACCAACAACACTTTTAATTTTCCCTCACTGATAGTAAACAACAACAAATCCACGGCCACAAAAGGGTGTTCATACTCACGAATGTCATCAGTTATTTGGTTTTCCATATTAACCATATCTTAAATGATTTTTGCCTTTCTCTCCAGCAATTTGCTATTATTAACTATGGCTAAAACAAAATCGGCTGCCCAGCCAATGTATTGGGTCTTTTTTGGAGTTGCAATAATTATTTTCTCACTTCTGCTAATAAACTGGACTGTTAGCATTCCCATGTGGAGAAATGCAGGAAAATCCATGACCTTTACCAAAGAAAACTGTCTTATGGACGAATGTACTACAGTCTCTGGCATAAATTTTCCAGCTACAAAGCTTGATAAAGGTACAGAAGCAATTCTCCTATCGGTGCTAGAAGAGGAGCAAACCGCCCAAAACCTTTATTCAAAGGCAGTACAAAAATTTGGTACCAACCGCCCATTTTCAATGATTCTTAGATCAGAAGAGCAACATGTTTCTTCAGTAAAAGCTCTCTTCGACAAATATGGTGTAGCTATACCAGAATACACAGCTAACGCCAAAACCAACCCTCAAACAAAATTTGTTGATACCTGCAAACAGGCTGCCGATCTAGAAAAAGCATACGTCACAAAGCTTGAAAAAGAAGTTTTGCCGAAAGTTAAGCAATACTCTGATATCAACCAAGTAATCACAAACATTCTATCTGCATCCAAAAATAGACACATACCCGCATTCGAACGATGTCAATGACAAAAATGCCCCACACGGGGCATTTTTTTATTCACAAGTTACCACCATTCAATCCCTACAATGCTAAGATAAATAAATGGAATTGTCTAAGCTACATAATGATATACTTGCAGAAATTTTGCTTGAATTTAGGCATTTATTACTAGCTTCAAAAATTTCAGCGCAAAAAGTCAGCAAAATCGCCAAACAAATAAAGGCCATAAACGACAAAAACTTACCCATTGCAGAATATCGCCTAGCCATAAAAAATCTCGCCACTTTTTATCCAGAACTACTTCCCGCAATCTCCCACATAAAATCAACTCAAAAACAAGAACAAAGGGGGAAAGTCGTAAATGACGCAATTGAATTAATAAAATCAGGCAAGTTCCAACAAGCTACAGCACTTTTATCCAACGCCAACAAGTCATTATGAGCGACCCACTAGAGAAGCAAGCAGGGGTTCAAGAAACAAAACCCGCACAAAGACTGGAGACCATGCAACCAGAACTTAAAGCTCCAGAACAGAAAGCTATCGCCGCTATTGAAGGGGCACCAAATCCAGCTGCAGCCATAAACTCACTAGCAGAAATGTTTCCAGATAATACGCAAATTTTTGGAGGTGAGATCATTACCCCCTCTGCAATAAGAGTGGGAGAAACTGATGACAAAGCCGCCACTGAAAGAGGCTGGCTGTTTGCCATAACTAGGGCATCCGGAAATAGAGAGAACCCAATCGCTGACAGACAA
>CAIQPO010000031.1 GCA_903873735.1 Candidatus Collierbacteria bacterium
CTATGTTTAACTTAAAGAAAAAAATCACCAATCTCAAACCGATTAAAGCGTGGCAAAAGAAACGCAAGCTTAAGGCCATGGCTAATCAGGCAGTCAAGATTGCCTATGGTACGCAGGATCAAGTGGATTTAATTTCTTACGCTGGTCTCAAAGAGGAATCAAGCTATTTGCAAATTAACGACAGGTTCGTGAGAACCTTGTTCGTTTCAGGCTACCCGTATGTTGCTACCACTGGTTGGCTTAATAATTTGATCAACTTCAACCACGATATTGATGTTAGTTATCACATCGAACAAGTTGATCCGCTTACCGCCCTGCCCAAACTGATCAGAAAAATAACAGAGCTTGAGTCCACCAAACGCACCATGCTCAAAGAAGGCAAGGTCATAGGCTCTGAGATTACTGATCCACTTGAATCTGCTATGGAGCTTAAGGACAAAATTCAGCGAGGGATGGAGAAGCTTTTCCAAATCTCAATCTATATGACGATTAGCGCGGAATCGCTCATTGAGCTCAACAAAGTTACCAAGCTTTTAGAGACAGTCATGCAGACGAGACTTTTCTACATCAAGCCCGCTACGTTCCAGCAAATCGAAGGATTGCAGTCAATTCTCCCAAGAGCCGAGAATAAGCTAGCACAGAAGCGTAATCTTGATAGCTCGAGTGCTGCCCTCACTTTCCCCTTTGTCTCATCGGAACTAGTTCAAGAATCAGGCATCCTATACGGCATCAATAAATCAAATAATTCTCTTGTTATTATTGATCGCTACTCCCTAAACAATGCCAACTCTATAATTTTTGCTCAATCTGGATCTGGCAAAAGTTATACCGCCAAAGTCGAGATCTTACGTCACCTGATGCAAGGCACTAAAGTCATCATTATTGATCCAGAGCGCGAATACAAACAATTGGCCGCAAGTGTGGGTGGAACATACATCAAGCTATCTGCTGCTTCTAAAGAAAAGATTAATCCATTTCAGTTCACTCAACACACAGTCACAGCAGAAAATAACTTATCCGAGCATATTCAAGATTTAACCGAGCTAATCTCACTCATGGTGGGTTCTTTAACCTCTGAGGAGCGTGCGGTAGTGGATCGTGCCCTCCTTCTCACCTACAAAGAAGCCAAGCTTAATCCTCGCAAGAATGCTAAAAAACAAAAAGAGGTTGAATACCCACTCCTCAAGGATTTCTACAAAAATCTTAAAGCGATGAAGCATAAAGATTTATGCGATCGACTCGAGAGATTTGTAAAAGGATCGCTGTCAACTGTATTTGACTCCCAGACCAATATCAAACTCGATAATCGCCTCATTGTTTTTGACATCAAAGATTTAAACGAATCCATCAGATCAATCATGATGATGGTCGTGGCTAACTTCGTAAACAACGAGGTCAAGCAAAATCCCCAGAAGCGAATGCTGGTGATTGATGAGGGATGGATACTCCTCCAAGAGCCAGAGAGTGCTAGATTTATCTCAGGACTCGTCAGACGTGCCAGAAAATACTACCTGGGAGTTACTATCATTTCCCAGCAAGCCAATGATTTCCTCAATCAAGATTACGGCAAAGCTATTGCCAGTCAATCATCCCTCCGAATCCTGATGCGGCAAGATACTACCACCATTAAGAAGGTTGCTGAAGAATTCCACTTATCAGCCTACGAACAGCACTACCTATTAACCTGTGATCGCGGCGAGGCTTTAATTATTGCCGATCAAAACCATGTGGCGGTTAAAGTTGTGGCCTCAGAGCAAGAACATCCACTTTTGACCACTGATCCTCGGGAAGTCTATATCTAGCTATGAATCCAAAGCTAGTATTTACTCTCTGGTCGTTTAGTAAGGAACTAAAATTCGTTCTTCTGGCATTCCTCACAATCCTCATGTTGCCAGTAATAGCGGTCATTCTGCTGACTCAGGTGGGTATCAATGTCATCTCCGATAAATTGGTTGATCAGAATCCGACCACCCAGAACATTCAAATAAAAGATCCCACAAGTGGTGAGGTCGTTACAGAGATTAATCCCACAGTAGTTTGGCCGACCCAAGGAGTTATCACCCTAGAGTTTGGAGAATCGAGCATGTACCAGGTTTTTCATACAGGAATAGATATTGCTAGTAAGCTCGATACTCCAGTAAACCCTGCCATGGATGGTACGGTGATTTACGCAGGAGAGATATTCTGGGGATATGGTAAGCATGTCATTATCGACCACGGCAACAATGTAGTGACCATCTACGCCCACTTGAATAAGATATACGTCTACAAAGGCCAAAAGGTGACCACTAGCGATGTAATCGGAGGTCAAGGTCAAACTGGTTGGGCTACTGGAGTTCACCTACATTTTCAGGTGAATGTGTATGGCATACCAGTGGATCCGAGGGTGTTTTTAGACAAAAATGCCTATAATTAAGTGGTATGGAAAAATCAAAGCTATTAATGAACAAAAAATTGCTGAAGTACTTCAATTCTATAAACTCTAAGATTGAACAAATTGATGAACTTACTATCGCAGAAAAGATAAAAAGTCTATTGACGACAGATGGTCAAGTTATTACTGATAAATTTGATCAGGCTGAATACATAGCTTTTTATTTTTGGGCAAATGACAGCGAGGATTCAAAAAAACAAAATAAATATTATTTTCCAATGATGTCTGGGACGACAAAAGATGGAATTACGGTGGAATTTCCGGATTCAAAATTTGTTGACAGTGACGTGATCGAGTATTGGAAAGAAAGGTCAATTTCCTCAAAACACCCGTCTTTGATAAATCGTTATGCTGATTTAGTATTAGATTTTCAGTGCCGAACACAGGATGGGAAATTCGATTACGCGATGGCTCAAAATGTCATTGATTCAACAATACAAATATGTAATCAGTCGCTAGATGAAGGGCTTGGATGCAAGCAAAAGTTAAAACGAGCGCTAGCTTTATCGGCTTTGATTAATGACGATAAAAGATCTGATCACATTAAGCAATGTATTATTGATACAGAAACGAAGTTTGCAGAGGATAACAAGCCAGGTTTATGGGGTTATGGGTTTGAATGGCTAATACTTGATGGTCAGCAAGAAAAAACTTTAACTAGCGCTCATAAAAAACGACTGATTGGAGACTTAGAAGATCGATTGAAAAGATTGATGAATGTTGCTAGCCCAAGTGCATGGAACGTGGAGTGTGCCGTTTCATTACTTGCAAAGTACTATTCAAGAACTGGAGCAGAAAGGAATGTTGAAATTGTGCTGTCTCAGTTAGAACAGGCATATCGCAAAAATCTTTATGCAAATTCTGATGGATTACTCGTAGTTAATTACCTGGAAAAACTGTCTGATATTTACTTGCTTTATGCTCATTTTTCATTCGCCAAAGCCGCAATCCAAAGAATAAAGCAGGAAATGAGTAACTTGAGCAAACACACAAGTTTTGATCTTAAAAAGTTTTCTGTAGATATGGAAATCAAAAAGAGTGACATTGATGCTGTTTTAAGTTCTGCATTTGGGGCAAAAAGAGACAATGAAATTAGCCAGATAATAAAGCACATAGCTGTTACTTATGTACCTAGAAAAGATAAAATGGAAAAGGAACTCAAAGAATTTTCTAGTAAATTTGTATATCTAAGCCTTGGAAATCACTCAATTTTATCTACTGATGGTTTTTCATCAGCTAAGTATGGGTCGGTTCAAGAGGATTTTGAAAGGCACCTGCTTAATCACTTTTCACAAAACCTGCATTTTCAGTCTGGATTTCTTCGACTTGTATTGGGAGAGATAACTAAAATAAAAAAGGTTGAGGAGGTTTTTAACGAACTCGCTTTATCGCCTGTTTTTCAAGAAGATGACAAGTATTTTCTTTTTGAGGTATTAAAGAAATATTGGTCTGGAGATTACCTATCAGCTAGCTGTTTAATGATTCCTTTAATAGAAGATTCGATACGAAATATATATCGACTAAATAACTTGTCTTTTATTTCTTCCAATGATGACGGTGGTTATGATGTAGAGTCGTTAAATAAATTGCTGGAAAGAGGTGTCATTAGGCAAATCTATGGTGCTTTCGGTGATCACGTGGAGTATTACTTCCGAGTTCTACTTACAGAAAGAATTGGTTGGAATTTACGAAATAACTTTGCTCATGGAATAAATAAAAATGCTTTTACGCGTATTGATGTAGCCGATAGGTTACTACAAGTTTTATTTTGCTTGTCTATGGTTAGATTAAAACAAGAAAAGTCTAATAATGATTAACACCATTCAATTTCTTAAGAATTACGATATTTTTGCTTCTCAGGCAAGATATTACACTGCTAAGTTATTTTTGGATGAGTTGCAAAATAACAAAGATTTAAAACCAAACAATCAGAAGTTAATTAAACTTCGGATAATTGAAGAGTTTGTATCAGCTACAGAAGATTTAGCGTTATGGCTTTTAGTTGTGAGCAAAAGACACCAAAAATCGCTTGATTTGGACATTTGGGAGCGTTTATTACTTGCTGAAGCAACAACTGAGGAAGCAAAGAATTTTATGGCGAGTATGGGAAAATTGCGGTCGCCAGATAGTGTGTTAAAAAAACTTGATATTGTTTCAAATAAGACACTTTCAAAAATTTTTGGCGTCAACGAAACTGAGTTATCTGAATCTATTGAATATATTATTAAAGCAATCAAGACCACTATCAAAAATCGAGAAGTTAGTAACGGAGTACTTATCAGAGCACATAATAAAATCAAACATGGTATGGCAGTATACTTAGACGGTAAAGACATGGATAATCTACTCATAAGAGATTTGAGATTGGTAGGTGCTGCCAAACACAAAAGAAGAAGGAATCGTTTTTTCGAAATTAAATTTGACGTTGAGCGAGCTGAAAAATTGGTTGGAAGTATACTTGCAATATCTCACGCTGTGCGCGGTCTAATATGCTTAGTTCAAGCTGATTTTAGATACCATATCACCACAGACAAAAAAATGCGGAAGAAAACACGAGAATATTGGTTGGGTGAGCTAGATAAAACTGATTTAGAGTGAATACGGTTATCTGACGATCATGAACAATGATTTATCCTTCCACCTATAAAGCGTAAGATCTATAATACTAATATGTCGCCACAGAAAATTGGTAAAAAACTAAAAGACGCACGAAAGAAGCTTGGATTAAAGCAGTCAGACGTGGCGGAAAAAGCTGATATCAGTGTCAATTACTATGCTCGCATTGAGCGTAATGAAGAAAATCCTACTCTTGAGACATTGGAGCGTGTATTGAAAGCCTTGAAACTTAAATCTTCGGATGTACTCTCGTTTTAATCCTTCTTAAGCTTAATAGGGTCAATTTTCCCAGATTGTTCATCTTCCACTATTTTGTGTGCAGCCATGTGAGCCAAAGCAGCCTTTTCCTCTAGATGCTTAATTGCATCCTCTTTAGTACAAGGCATGTTTTGAGACTTCAAATAACGAATCGTTGTCTCGATATCTGCATCATTAATTTGATAACCTGAGTTTTGCGTCATATGGTCGAAGTATAGCATTTTATATGTATCTCCCAAAATTCAAAAAATTAAACATATCTACGGCGAAGCCGCCGCCATCCAGGCGGCGCATAATTTCCCTGCTTTTAATCTGTGACAATATATTTAAACTACCTTCCCAAAGCACTTTCCTGTCGATGATAGCTAATTTACGATGATGATTGCCAATGCATAAAAAAACTTGGATCCCAAGGGCTTCTAGCGCCTCAATTTCACTCTCTGATTGGTCTTCATAGCCATCACTGTGGTCATTTGGGTCTCTAGTAATGATATAGACCTTAATTCCCTTGGAGTAGGCACGCTTCAGACTTGGCCAGAGCATTTTCATTCTGGCTGAGGTTATAAATGGGCTTTCAATAATGATTTCCTCGTTCGCTTGGTCAAGATCCTTCAAGAAAGCTGAGTAGAACGTCTTTTCATCATGGAGTGTGGAGCTGTAGTTATTCATGGCTCACCTACATGTTATCAATAAATACAATCTCGCCATCTACCTCTTTGATCCCGAGTTCATCCAGTTTATAATACGTCCTTATAACACTGTCGAATAAGGGTTCCACCTGTGAGACAGTGAGCTCACCA
>CAIQPO010000032.1 GCA_903873735.1 Candidatus Collierbacteria bacterium
CCCAGATCCTTTTGAAAACATGGGTGCTCAATTAGTTAAGGAAGCTAGTTCCAAAACAAATGATATTGCAGGTGACGGTACTACCACAGCCACACTCCTCGCTCAGCAGATGGTGATTTCAGGCATGAAAAACATTGCCGCTGGAGCCAATCCTATGCAGATGAAGCGAGGCGTTGACAAAGCTGTAACGGCAGTGGTTTCTGAACTGAATAAAATCAAAAAAGACCTCTCCGAATCAGATTGGCAATCAGTTGCCACGATATCTGCTCAAAATCCAGAAATTGGAGCCAAAATCAGTGAAGCCATAAAATTGGTTGGAAGAGATGGTGTTGTTACAGTTGAAGAATCAAAAGGGATGGAGTTTGAAATCGAGCACAAATCAGGCATGGTCTTTGATAAAGGTTATGCCTCTGCCTACTTCGTCTCAGATCCTGGATCCATGGAAGCCGTCATCGAAAACCCATATATTCTTATCACCGACCAAAAAATTACCTCAATAAACGATCTCTTACCCTTCCTAGAAAATACCATTAAAGTAAGTAAAAACATCGTAATCATTGCTGATGACATTGAAGGCGAAGCTCTAGCCACACTTGTGGTAAACAAAATGAGAGGCGCATTCAATATCTTGGCCGTCAAGGCTCCTGCATTTGGTGATAGACGCAAAGCTATTATGCAAGACATCGCTGTCCTCACTGGAGGCACACTAATTTCTGAAGATACTGGTAGAAAGCTAGACTCCGTTACTATAGAAGACTTAGGTAGAGCTGATCGAGTAGTTTCCGACAAAGATAGCACTCAAGTTATAGGCGGTAAGGGTGAAAAGAAAGCAGTAGATTCAAGAGTCGATGCAATAAGAAGAGAATTAGCCAAAACCACTTCAGAGTTTGATAAGGAAAAATTATCAGAAAGAATTGCTAAGCTGGTTGGTGGCGTAGCTGTCATCAAAGTTGGTGCTGCCACAGAAGTAGAGTTAAACGAACTCAAGGAAAGAGTGAAAGACGCCGTCGGTGCTACCAAGGCTGCTATAGATGAGGGTATCGTTCCTGGTGGTGGCGTAGCTCTTATCAGAGCGGCCAAGGCATTATCCAGTGTTAGCACAGACAATCAGGATGAGGTTGTAGGTGTATCAATCGTCAGAGAATCACTTAGTCAGCCACTTCGTTGGTTAGCTATAAATTCTGGCGTCGATGCTGGTTGGGTAGTCAAGAAGGTAGAAGAAAGCACCAATACCAATTTTGGTTTCAATGCCCTTACTCTAGATTTCGAGGACATGATCAAGGCAGGCATACTCGATCCAGTAAAAGTAACCAGATCAGCTCTTCAAAACGCTGCTTCTGTTGCCAGCATGATTCTCACCACCGAGTGTCTTATCACCGATATTCCTGAAGAAAAGAAAGCTGCTTCCGCTCCAGACATGGGAGATATGGGCATGTAATTAATGCCGGAAAACAAAAAAGCCCGTTTGTGCGGGCTTTTTTTGTATAATCTCATCTGTGATAGACATATCCTCATTTGTAGATCAAAAAATTAAAACCATTGAAAGGCGCATTGATGTCGCCAAGTTTGAAAGAGATAATGCAGCCACGCCTATGGAGTCAGCTTCCGACAAAACTAGACAAATCGCTGAACAACTCATGGATGCCCTGACAGAAGAACTCAAGCAATTAAAAAAAGTAAGCCATGGACTTTCAAAATTCACTCCCTTGGAAATTGAAGCGTTGTTCTCAAATCAAGTCAGAAAAATACTAATTGTTCCAGAAGGGGTAGGGGGTTCGGTTATTGATGGTTATTTACTGGTCTCAGTAAAGTCTCCTTTGGGGTCGCTTATCTCCAAACTTCAAAATGGTGATGTTGTCGAATACCAAGGTCAGGAGATAAAAATTATTTCGAAGAAATAAAAAAAGCGGCCCAAACAGGCCGCCTAAGCTTCTAGCCTTCCACTGGTTTCCAGTCAGAAAGATCATCACCATTACTTATCGCCTTATCAAGACGTTCAAATTCATCATTTGACAGTGAGGTGGTGTAATTCTTCCATTTTCTATACCATTTCCAATACTCTTCAGATGGTTTACCTTGGTCATCAACAAGAGAGGCTCCAAACCGGTCAAGGCTCTTTACCAGCCTAACTTGTTGAGACTGAGCAGAAGCAATATCTGCATCGATTGCTGCGTGTTGGTGTTCTGGGATTCTACCGTCGGCCATGTCGTGATTCATGTAAAAACAAAACGCTCCAATTTGCTCAATCATGAAAAAAATCACAATTTCTTGGCCATTTTCCAAAATATCCACGAGTTTATCTTCTTGAAACATAAAAAACCTCCTTGAAGAAATGAAAGGTGCCAAAGCTTACAAGATTATACCAAACAGTAATGCCTTTCTAGATTATCCACAAAAAAAATGAGTTATCCACAACACAAAAAGGATTGATAAGAAAAACAAAATCCAACAAAAAATTGTGAAATCTCCAAAAAACTTATTTCTTTGACGAAACGATATACGGCATTGGATTGAGTAGGGAGTTGTCTCTTCTTATTTCAAAATGAAGATGTGGACCAGTGGTTCTACCAGTTAGTCCGACCTCACCCAATGGTTTATCAATGTTTACACTTTCACCTTCTTCTACGTAGATTTTTCCCATATGAGCGTAGAGAGTAACCGATCCATTTCCGTGATCTACCCACACAGCTCTTCCATAATTCCATTTTGCGTTTTCTATTTTTATTACCACTCCTGATTTAAGGGGATATATCTTGGCTCCGAGCTTGGCGGTTATATCTATACCTGGATGTGAGCCATGATAACCTTGAGACACCCCTGTATTTTCTGGTAAAACCACAGCCATACTTTTCTTAGTCTCAATTGATTGATCCAAAATCTCAACGTGATAATCAGCTAACGCCTGGCTAGCCTCCATAGGCACAACCATTAAGCTGGTAGCTAATGTGGTAACAGCAAAACCTCCGCCAAGAGCGGATTTAATCCAGTGTTTTTCAAACCAAGGTCTCAAGAGTTTAGAGACAGGATGAGAGATCCTTGTTTTAAAGTTTAAAGTCTTTATCATATGTGCGGAATAACTCCGCATTAGGCACAAAAGTCCTTATTAAAAGGACAGCGCATAATTCTACTACAAACACCCTATAAAAGTCAAATCTAAGGGCCAGAAATCCACATGATGTAAACTTAATTAAATATGATCAATCCAGAAGAAATAATTGGTAGGCATGTCGTGGTTAGGGGAGACTTGGATGTCTCAGTAAGTGGAGGTCAAATAGAGTCCGCCTTCAGGCTTGAGGCTCTAATACCCACACTTGAGCTCTGTCTAAAGCATGCCAAAAAGACTCTACTAATAGGGCATATGGGGCGACCTGAGGGTAATGACCCCAGTTTTAGCCTCAAGCCAGTCCAAGAGTGGTTAAAAAACAGGCTAAATCAAGAAATACCACTTATTGTTTCGGGTTATTCTCCAGGGGAGTGTTGGGCGGGGGAATTCCCTCTTTGTCTTATGGAGAACTTACGCTTTGATAAAAGAGAAGAAATCCTAGATTATGACTTTGCTCACCAATTAACAGCTGGCGCCAATGTTTACATCTATGATGCCTTTGCCACTTACAGACCATGTACCTCCATGCAAACAATACCCGAATCTGTTCATACTCTCACTGGAATTCAGTTTGACAAAGAAGTTGCAACGCTCGACTCAGTGCTTAAAGTTCCTACCCACCCCACCCTCCTTCTGGCTTCCGGGGCTAAGTTAGATAAGCTTGAGATAATCAAACAAATCATGCCAAAATTTGACCTCACTATCCTTGGTGGTAAGTTTGCTCCTCCACAAGACTTATTGGCAGACGGATTCGATATTAATCAGGCAACAATTGATCGAATCAAACAAGCCATTGCTCAATCATCTACAATTGTTCTGAATGGTCCGCTGGGTAAGTTTGAAGAGACTGTCTATGCCCACGGAACTCAAGAGGTTTTAGACTGCCTAAAAAAATCAGGGAAAACTTGCATTCTTGGAGGGGGCGACACCATTTCTGCTATAGAGAAGCTTGGATTTGCATATGGTGACTTTACTTTTGTAAGCACCGGAGGGGGCGCTATGCTTGAGTATCTTGCTACCTCAACCCATCCATTTCTTGATGCAATGTCCAAGCTCCCTTAAAATTAACAATTAACAGAAACAATGGTCAATTTTGCAATAAATGGTTTCGGTAGAATCGGTAGATCAGCAACCAGAGTCTGGTTAAAAAAACATCTCTCAAATTCAAATCTAGTTGCCATAAACACCTCTGGCTCCCTTGGAGTAGTTGGTTGGGCGCACCTTCTCAAATATGATACCGCTTACGGTACTCTCCCCTACCCAGTGAGTTCAGAAGAAGTTCAGACTCCGGATAAGGTTACAGACGACAATCCTCTTCTGGGATTTATTATCATCACCCACCCAGAAAAGGAAATTAAAATACCAGTTCTCGCTCAAAGAGACCCAGCCAAAATCCCCTGGGGTACCTATCAGGTAGAAGTTGTTATAGAGTCAACGGGCGTGTTTACCTCTCTCGAAAAAGCCAGTCTACACCACACTGGTGGAGTCAAATCGATCGTCTTATCTGCTCCTGCCAAAGGTGACGATGTTCCAACCTCTGTTATTGGAGTGAATGATTCCGAAGTGGTTACCAAAGATAGAGTCGGCGTCTTTTCTGTTATCTCAAATGCCTCTTGTACTACCAATGGTATTGCTCCTGTAGCCGACATCCTCCACCAAAAGCTAGGCATATTAAAAGCTATGCTTACCACTGTACATGGTTACACCGACGATCAAAATTTACAGGATAACTCTCACCGTGATCTTCGCCGGTCTCGAGCCGCAGCCGAAAACATTGTCCCCACTTCTACTGGCGCAGCGGTAGCCGCAACTCAAGCCGTGCCTGAACTAAAAGGTTTGTTTGATGGGATATCGCTTCGCGTCCCTGTAATTACAGGCTCAATAACCGATTTTACCTTCATAACGCAAAGGTCTACTTCTGTAGAGGAGGTCAATCAGATATTTAGAGACGCAGCCAATATGCCAAACTATAAAGACATCTTGGCGATAACCGATGAGCCAATAGTTTCATCCGATATTGTAGGCAGATCAGAATCAAGCATTGTAGATCTTGATATGACAAGAGTTGTTGATGGAACTATGGTTAAGGTATTAGCTTGGTACGACAACGAATGGGGGTACTCAAACCGTTTAGTGGAACAAGTCATCAAGATCGGTGAGCTTGCTGAATAATCTAGGTCAATGAGGCCGGTGCCGGAATCGAACCGGCGCATGGCGGTTTTGCAGACCGCAGCGTTACCTCTTCGCCAACCGGCCTAAATTCTTTCATATTTTAGCATCAATCTGCTAAACTTAGGTAAATATGAAAACAAGATTATTCATTTTTTCATGGCTACTTGCATCATCGATGCTCCTCTCAGGCTGTAATCTCTCATTTTTTAATAAAAAACTTGGGCTAATGATTACTTCAAACCCCCAAGCTGATGTCTTAATTGACGGCAAGAGCTTTGGAAAAACCCCTTATTTTTCTGAATCTCTAAAAGCCGGGAGTTATACCATTAGGCTCACTACATCAGACAGCACACTTTCCCCATATGAGACTAAAGTCGAACTCACACCAGGATACACCACCCTCATAGACCGACAGTTTGGAAAAACCCAAGACCAGTCAACCTCCTACATCTTAAGTTTCGAAAAGATATCAAATAAATCTGCTGTAGAAGTTAAGTTCATCACTAATCCTGGTAAAGTATCCGTAGCAGTAGACAACCAACCAGTTGGTTTCTCCGACCAAATCTACTCAAACATATCCGCAGGTGAACATACCTTTGATTTTTCTAGCCCAGGTTTTAGAGACTTAAGGATTAGAGCTAAAACTTTTGCAGGTCAGCGACTGGTAGTCAACATGAGTATGGCCACCGAACCAATTGTTCCCACCCCGACACCTACCCCCCTATCAACCCCTTCAGCCACCCCAACTCCCACAAAAGCGTCTTCAGCCCCCATTACTCCTCTCCCCAAGCAGTCAACCTCGTCAGCTACACTCGCCAAGCCTTATGTGGAAATTCTTTCCACCCCCACAGGTTGGTTAAAAGTGAGAGAAAAACCATCTGCCTCATCAGCCGAGATTGCCAAAGTAAATCCAGGAGACAAATTTCCATACAAGGAGGCTAGTGCTTCAGGTTGGCTACAAATCGAGTACCAAAAAGGTCTATATGGCTATGTCTCTGGACAATACGCCAAGCTAGTTCAATAAATCTTAGGCGATATAGTAAATAATTCCAACAGTAAGCAATACCCAAATAATTACAGTACTCATTAAGGGTATATCCGATAATAATATCTTTTCTGGACTCTCTCCCTCATTTTTTTCATAAATTAATTGCAGGTATCTCATAAGTCCGTAAACTACCAGTGGAATTGTCAACATTAGCCATTTTTCTGAAATTAGAGTTCTTGGAAGGATTGATATGAAAGACAATGCTCTCCCATCAGGGACAATCCTAGGATGATTAAAGGTGAAAAGAGAATAGGTTATCCATGTTGCAGTAGAAAACATTGCTGTGTACACATCAAGAAGTGACTCGGTATACCTTTTCAGCGTTGCTCTAGTTTCAGAAGTGGATGTAGTTAGCTCCCCCCTCCTTTTTCCGATGGCCAAAAACAGTGACACAGAAATTACTGTTAGCAGAAACCATACATCCATATGCGCAGAAATTACAAACGATCCGGCATAAACTCTTAGTAAATAACCTGAAGCTATCGTCAGCACATCGATAATGGGTACATGTTTCAAATAAAATGAATACAAAACCTGAAGGGCCAAATATCCGATCGCTGATACCAACAGGTATAAATTTATCTTGGCAGCCAAATTTATGCCCATTACCACCAGCAACATTAATACTATTACAGCAATCCATTTGGGTAATTTGCCAGACGCAATTGGCCTATTCTTTTTTATCGGGTGTTTTAGATCCGCCTTAACATCTACCAGGTCGTTGAAGAAATAGGTCGCAGAAGATAAACACACAAACGACAAAAAAGCCTCTGACACCAACATGAAATAACCTTCACGAAATAAAAAACCAGAAAAAATTAGAGGAGCAAAAAGAGCCAGGTTTTTTACCCATTGCCTAGGTCTCGCTGTTTTGAAAATCGATAGAAGTATTGCCATATACTAAAAACTGCCATTAACGCCACCAAGGTCATTATAACTAATAATTTAATTTTAGCTTCAAAGTTCAAGGCTACTACACCAAGCACCCCAGTAGCCAACCAATAAAACAAAGCTACCCCTTTTTTGCTCCAACCCATATTCAAGAGTTTGTGATGAAGGTGGTTTTTGTCTCCCCACACTGGTGATTTTCCAGCTATTACTCTTCTTGTCATAGTGTATACAAAATCAATCAGTGGCACACCCAACACCACCAGGAGCGCCCCTACCTTTGCTGTTGCCAAGATAGACACTACTCCCAGGAGCAAGCCAGCCAGAGAGGTTGCAGAGTACCCAGGCATTATTTTTTGAGGATAAAAATGGTAAACAGTAAGACCCAAGAACGCTCCCCCTAAAGCAAAAGCTAGTGTTGACACTGGCCATTGTGTAATATCAGCCGAGTAGTTTAGAGAGATCATCCCTAGCACCACTGCAGCAATAGTAATAACTCCACTAATTTGACCATCAACGCCTGATGACCAGTTAATCGCATTCATCAATATAGGTATCCAGAGTAATGCAAATAAGTCGGCCAAAATCCATATCTGAAAGATATTCCCAATAAACGAAAGTGTAATTTTTAACGCTGCTAAATCAATAATGCCCCCAAATGGATTAGAAACAAACGAAATTCCAATGCCTGAGGCTACAATTATGATTGCTGCTAAGAAATTAAAACCCAGCCTTTTATAAGGATTCACCCCCTTAATATCGTCTACAAGACCCACGATTGTTGTAAGAATACACGCCACAAACACCGCTATGAGATGGTAGTCAAGCTCGATAAGGCACAAGGTTGTAATCAGCACAGAAACTAATACCGGCAAGCCACCACCTTTCGGAACAGGATCCTTGTGTATATGTGCAGGATGAGGTGATTTTTTTGGATCTACCACCCAGCCCAACTTCGAAAAACACCAAATTGTTATTGGAGTTGAAATCAAGCTTATTACTAAAGCCATGAGAAATGGGATAACTGTGATTTCGGCTGTAGGTACTAGGTTCATATAAAAATATCAATTACTCTTGCTATAGATGAGATAAAAAGGATTACTACAATCACTCCACCCAACAATACCGCCCTGGTAGTAATTGCATCCTCTCCCGCCACCCATGTTGCCAATCTCTTATTTAACAGATAAACCAGAGACAAGAAAAACAAAGCCACTGCCATACCCCATTTTGGAATTAGTTGCTGATCGCCCCAGGGTAATGAATAAAACCATGGTAACTCTGGTGGTAATTTATTCCATGCCCAAGCCAACATCAGCGAAAAAGTTATCAACATTACCAATCCAGAAGCAAAAATCACAGACTCTGTATTTTGCTTCTGGCTATCTCTATTTGTCATATTAAATCACGCCTTTTTTTCAGTAACTCTATATTCAAGATACTTGCCCATCATTAGCCTTGTGTGGGCATCAAGGCCTGGAAGTGCTGAAAAGAAAAACCCTACTACTGGAAGTAATACAAATTCAAACGGAGACAACAGCCTCCTGATGAGAGGTACTCCGTCCACTTTGGGTCTAGCCTTGATATCAATAAGCACCATTGTTACTAAACTAACCAAAGAGATTGTCAGTATTGCTGATGATACTTGAGGAAGTGTCTTCCCCATAACTGTTCTAGAGAAGGTTTCGTTTAAAAGCGGTGGCATGTTGGCTCCTAGAGTCACAATGAACCAATTAACGGGCCACATAAAGTGGTCTTCAATAACTTTAAACACTCTAATTGTTTTATCCCAAAAAGGCGCCTCAGTATCCAGAAAATACTTCTTGATAATATAAGCATCATCGCTTGCCCCCCATGCCCAGCGTTTTACTTGCTCATATGTATTTGTATAAGTACTCCAAAAACCTTCCGCCTCTGCGGCGTCAGCGGAAACCGAGATAAACAGAGGTTCCACTTCTACCTCACCCTTCGTCGCAAAATATGTCTTGAAAAAAATTCTGTAATCTTCTGGAATTACATCTGTATCCCAATAATCAATGTCATCCATCAGTCTAAGGCTAAGTGAGTAGGTTGAAAAATTAATCAATCTGTCTGGTCTTGATAGCTGTGCCATGTTAATCACCGAACTCATTCGATTAAAAACTCTCATAGGCCACGGAATACGCTCAATGTTGTTGTAAAACACAATCGCTCCTTGCCAGATTTTTCTATACCTGTGGGGATCATCTAAAAACTGATAAGTTAATGCCGCTAGGTGATTGTGGTGTAGCGCCACATCGCAATCTACAGATGAGATAGTCATCTTATCCATACTCCAGTCTTTATGCCTGGCTACCTCCTTTCGAAGTTCCTTGCCTGCCCAGGCTGCGTTGCTTGACTTGCCCACCACCTCTCCTGCTAAATTTGCCGGGTGGTAGGTAAAAAACAGCCCAGCAAAATCATCACCAAACTTCTCCTTTAGCATCTTTACTCTCGTCTCGTTTATTTCTTTACCCGCCCTCTCCTCCATTGCAATCACCGGGACAATTTGCTTTGCTCCAATTGTTTGTTTCTTTAGTGCATCTAGTGTCCTCACTAATATTTCTCCTGGCTCTTTGTATGTAGGCATGACAATTACATGTTTTACCTCTTTCCAGTCTGCAAATCCCCTCACATCTCCCATCCAGTCATATTTTTCCCAAGCTTTGATTCTGTAGTACGACATCACCGCCGCCACCGACAGAGTGATAGATCGATAGAGCCAATAAACATTAAAAGCGATAATAAAATACGCCACCCCTATTGGCCAAAACACCGATCCCCAAACAGGAAATAAAATTAAACTCCAGCTGGTAAAGCCAGGTAAAATTTCAAACAGCCTTTGGCTTCTTTCTGGATATTTTTTGATTAGTTTTGCAATAAGAAAAAACATTTTGCGTTTTTTGTTGTTTGTTCAAACACTCTCTCAGAATCAACATTCAGCAGTGATGCGATAAATTCACCCACAATTTTAACATTTTTAGGTTCATTTGTCCTGCCTCGAACTGGCTCTGGGGCTAGATATGGACTATCTGTTTCCAGTAGAAGCTGGTTAAGTGGTACTTGTCTAAGCAAATATCTCAAATTTTCGGCACTTTTATATGTAATATTTCCAGCGAAACTGATCATCATCTCTTTCTCCAAGCAATATCGTAAAAAGCCTTCAGAGCCGGACCAACAATGCATCTGAATTTTTGGCAGATCTACCTCATCAAAAACAGCCCTCATCTCCTCTTCGCTGTCTCTCATATGAACAATAGCTGGTAATTTATTTCTAGATGCCATTTTTAGCTGGCTGACAAAGAGATCTCTTTGTTGCTGATAAGTTTGCTTTGTCTTATCCCAAAAGAAATCCATTCCGATTTCTCCCACAGCTACTACCCTAGAAGAACGCTTAAGAATCTCATCAATTTCCACCAACTGACTGTTTTCAAATCGAAGGTTGATCACTTCCTCAGGATGAATACCTACAGCGCAATAAACGCCATCCTCATTACTGGCCAGCTCGACCACCTTTCTAGCATCAACAATCGATACTGCCGGGGCTATTAAAGTCTTCACCTCATCCTTTTTAGCTTCTGCAATTACTTTTTTCAGATTACCCAGTCTTTTATCAGATAGATGACAGTGTGTGTCTACAATATTCACCCATTTTTTTGATTATTAGAGTCCAATCTCCAAAATAGATTTTCTCCTCTAGAAACTTGCTCCTTATCAAACACAGACATCATCTTTTCTGCAGTTTCTGGTAAAAATGGCTGGAGATCGCAGGCAATCTTCCTAATCTCCATAATCATTGTTGCTAGCTCCTGAGCTTTCTTTTCTCCCTCCATCTTCCAGAGCTCCCTTTCGTTTATTATTTTATCTAGGCTTCTGATTCTCTCCCAAATTGACTCCATAACTTCAGAAAACTCAAAACGATCTAATCTCTGCAAGTACTCTTCATTAAACCTGCTTGTGGTCTTATCGACACTGACTTCTGCTTTTTCTGCCATGCTTGATACCCTGGCACAAAGATTACTTAAGCCGTTTGCCAAATCTGCTTGGTACACCTCCTCAAACGACTTTCTGGTCATATCACTATCTTCATTGACTGAAATCCTTGCCAGAAGATAGTATCTCAAAGCATCTGTGCCATATTTTTCTACATAATCAATTGGGTTAATTACATTTCCCAGAGATTTACTCATTTTTTGACCATCAGCAGTAATGAAACCTCCAACCAGAATATTCTTGGTGTTTTCAACACCTGCAGACATGAGCATTGCTTGCCACATTGCAGACTGTTGTCTCAAATTATCCTTGCCACATAGTTGAACACCTGGCCAAAATGTATCAAAGCTTGAACTTGGATCAGGCCATCCTAAAGTAGAAATGTAATTAACCAAAGCATCAAACCAAACATACATTACCTGGGTATCATCATTTGGAACGGGTACCCCCCAGGGCATCTTTTCCTTCACCCTCGAAATTGAGAAATCCTGCAATCCTTGGGAAATGAATTTCTGTATCTCCTCTCCTCTAAATCTTGGAGAGACAAAATCTGCATTATTCTTAAACAATTCCAGTAGTGATTCTTGGTACTTTGAAAACTTAAAAAAATAATTTTCTTCACTTCTTAGTTCAATTTCTTTTGTTGGATGAAGTGGACACTTCCCTTCCATCAGTTCAGAGTCGGTTTTTTCAAGCTCACAGCCAACACAATATTTTATTGAATATTCTTTTTTGTAAATATCCCCACTATCACCACATCTCTTCCAAAACTCTCTGGCAGCTTTAATGTGACGCTCGTCAGTAGTCCTAACAAAATGGGTGTAGGTCAGATTTAAAGCTTGCTTTAATAGCTTAAACTTCTCTGCATACTCATCGCAATATTCTTGAGGTGACTTATTTTCTTCTAGTGCTTTCTGATATATCTTTTGTCCGTGCTCATCAGTTCCTGTATTAAACACAACTTCATCTCCACTTAGTCTGTGTGCTCTAGCCAGCACATCTGCTCTTACTATCTCCAAGGCAAATCCCACATGCGGTTCAGCATTTACATAAGGTAGAGTAGTTGTAACGTAATATTTTCCCATAACCCATATTTTAACTCACATCCAATCAGAAAAACCTTCTCAAGCCGGATGATATCTTCTTAGACCAAGCAGAAGCCCACTCGTCTGCCTTAATTCTCCTAATAATCTCTTGCCATCCAGACCCACCAATGCTCGATGCCACCGTGGCAATCGTCGCCGAGCTAACCTTAATATTATTCTTGATGTCATCATAGTTTCTTCCCTTATCTAAATACAAAGCTATCCCTAGTCTTTTGATGAGAGTCACTCTTTCAGATTCAGTCAAAATATCCTCGACAATTGTTTTTATCAAAACTGGAGACTCAATTTCAGCCAATGTGCCGTAAAGCATGTCTGACAATTGTTTTTCTAGATTTTTATTAATCGGTTCGGTTGATAGTTGCATATCTGTCCTTATTTAATAGCTATTAAATTTAGTTATACCACCTCGTCTTTGACATGATCTCTTTCAGGCCAATTCTCCAAAACCTCCCACACTATCATAATTCCAATAATCAACACCCCATTTAGCCAGATGCCCAAGCCATTAGCTCTAAGCAGAAGATAAGCCACAATTGCCCCCGACCATCTAAATGCTCGTCGAGCTGACATCATTAAGATTGAAAGGGTTAAAAAAATCGCCACACTCAAGGCAATCGTCATAGGGAGAAAAATTCCAGGTATCAAAAAATTCCTGATTTGATCTGGTGATGTGGTACGAGCTAAAACTACCACCAATAACCAAAACAAAACACAAAACACTACCAGCCAAAAATAGTTTTTTCCTTTTTTGTGATTATCTTGCCTCATTACAGTAATATTACTTTATGTCACCAGATACATTCATAATCATAGCCTCCATCCTTGTTGGCTTCACTTTAATATATCTCCTCTTGAAAAATCAAATAGACAAGCCCAAGACTGATCCGGTAATCACTGCCTGGCTAAAGTCACTCCAAGCTTCTTTTGACAAAACCAATACCAGCAATAGTTTAATGGTACAAAAAAACTATCAAGATTTATTCCAGCGACTTGACCAAACCACATCTTTGATAGGAGAGTTAAAACGTGAAGCCGGGGCTTTTTCAGAAGTAAGTCGCTCTATGAAAGACCTGCATGAATATCTAAAGTCACCCAAGTTAAGAGGTAATATTGGAGAGCAGGTACTATTTGACCTTGTTTCACAAATATTTCCCACTTCTTCTTTTGAACCCCAATATCATTTTAAATCTGGCAGCATTGTCGATATGGCTATCCGCACTCAATCTGGTCTCCTTCCTATAGACTCAAAATTTCCTATGGAAAATTTTCAAAAAATGCATCAATCAACTTCTACTCAGGAAAAACAGCTGGCGAAATCACAATTTATTAGAGATGTAAAAAGCCATCTCAAGTCAATTTCCAGCAAATACATACTTCCATCCGAAGGCACTCTAGACTTCGCTCTCATGTACATTCCTTCAGAGTCGGTCTACTATGAAGTCGTTGTAGAGGCTGAAATCATGAATTTGTCTCGTGATATAAAAGTCTATCCAGTTTCACCTAGTACTCTCTATGCCAACCTACAAACGATTCTCATCTCACTCGAAGGACAAAAGCTAGCAGGAAAAACCTCGCAGATTTTTCAAAGACTCAAAACCATCATTATTGATTACGATAAGCTGGGTGCTGACATTACACTTCTCTCCAAACATTTAACCAATGCCTATAATGCCCTAAACTCCACCAGAGACTCCCATTCTGAACTGGGTCGTAGTCTTGATTCTGTCAGCTCACTAAAACAAATTTCGGCTACTACTAATCAAGAGGTTGATCCCGTTTGATCAGCCTTCTTCTTTCTCAGCTCCTCCATAATCCTACTTGCCCAAATCAGGTCATGAGGCTCCTTTGTCAGAGTTTTAACTAGCTCAATTATCCAAGGTGATTGAGGTTTCTGGCCGCCCATAGCTAAGGGTCCTCCCCCTTTCTTTATAAAGTATCTCGTTCCGTCAGTCTCCTCAACCAAAAACCACCCAAAATACTCGCACTCTTTGCACCCCCACCCTTCACAATCATTGCATTCCTTAGGAGCTAGCATTTTTTACAAAAATATTATTGGCACCCCAGACTAAAGTTTGTCCCGGAGCTACCTTGTTGGTAATAATCATTTCAGATATTGGCGTCTCTATGTCTGTTTTTATTGCTCTTTCAATTGATCTGGCTCCAAATTTTACATCGGCATTTTTCTCAACAAAAGCAGAAAGGCCTTCATTTGTCACCTCCAGTCCAATTCCTCGGTCGGCCAACAACTTAACAAGACCCTTAAGTTTCATCTGCACAATCAAACCAAAAACTTCTTTTGATAGAGGGTTGAAAATAATCTGGGAGTCAAATCTGTTTATAAACTCCAGTCTAAAGACTTGTTTAAGTTTGGGCAAAACCTGCTCTTCAAAAAGCTTGTTTCTGTCGTACTCAGGATTAGAAGTTAGTTTATCAAAGATCTCCTCCGCAGCAATATTGCTGGTAAAGATAATAATGGTGTTTTTGAAATCTACCAAATTGCCCTTAGAATCCGTTAGTCGACCCTCATCAAGTATCTGTAGAAATAGATCATATACTTTAGGATGAGCCTTCTCAATTTCATCAAATAATATTAGGGAGTACGGATTTTCTGCCACAAAATTTGTCAGCTGACCACCTTCCTCATAACCCACATACCCAGGAGGCGAGCCGGTCAGCCTCATTGCTATATGTGACTCCGAAAACTCCGACATGTCCAGCCTTAAAAATGATTTGTCGACTCCAAAAAACACATCGTGTATTGCTTTCGCCAGTTCAGTCTTACCCACCCCTGTTGGACCAAGAAATAAAAAGGTACCGATGGGTTTTTTGGGGTCTTTTAGTCCAGATTTTGCTCGCTTAATTGCCCCTGAAACTGCACTGATCGCCTGATCTTGTCCCGCTACTCGAGCTTTCAGTTTGTCCTCCAAAGAAATCAAGATATCTTTATCAGACTGTGTCAGCTTCTCAATAGGAACTCCAGTTTTCTGTGAAACTACTCTAAGAAGCAAATCTTCGGTTATTGTTTTCATACCTCTGATCTTTGCTTCAGCTAGTAGTTCATCAATAAGTTTCAGCGCCTTACCTGGGAAGCTTTCACTTGTCAGGTACTTTTTTGCGGTATCATATATTTTTTCGCTCAAACCCACCTCTGATGCAACTCCACCAGAAGATATCTCTGTTAGCTTGTTTCCAATAATTTTTACCACCTCTGCCTGATCCAAGTCTCCAGTTTTAATTACTCCATAATCTCTAGCATCAGTCGAATTTCCTACCGTCATTTTGAAGAAATCACTATCACACAAAACAAGAATTTTCGCCTCCGTTAGTTCATGAATTTCCCTGATAAGCGCTAGTGCCGTCAGCCATTCCGCTCCAGTTCTATCAAAGTTGGTTGCAATTAGAATTGTCGGTGAATTTACTCTTATGTCCTCTAATAACCTCCTCGTCTCTTCTCCCACGTCACCTCCTGAATCCATCATGGTTTTTAGATCAAGTGACAGAGATTTGTAAAACTTAAAATCAGGCAAGTTTCGTTTCATCGATTCGACCGCACATAAGGCGGCCTTCATCAACTCCGCTCCCTGCTTTCCCAGGAAAAAAGTTCCCACCTGTCCTTGGGTTGTAAGTGATCTAGCAATTTGTTCGTTATTTTGACTAAAAAGCTGCAAAGAATTATCCTCAACAGTATAAGCAATTGCCCTACAAGATAAACTTTGAGCCACTTGTATGGATACATTTGTCTGCTTTTGGTTTTCAAAAACAGTTTGTAAAGCTGTTGAATCTTTTGCCAAATCAACAATTCTAGGAAGTGAAAACAATGTCCCCAAAAGCTCAATATCTGAAAACTGACCGGTCATTTTCTTTATTGCAGCCAAGATAAGCCCTTCTTTCGCCTGAGGACAACAAACCACTCTACCGTTAAATTTTACTGAAAAGTTGTCTCCAAAAAGTTTTGTAGCTTTTCCATACAACTCGCTCTTGTCTGTTGATGTCAGCAGTGAATCAATCTCTGCATGTGACTCAATAACTCCCATCAGCAAATCTAGCTCTGTCAACACCCCTCTGCCCTGGTCTTTTAGCCTTTCCGCTGTCCTAATAATAAGTCTCAACACCTCTCCACTCACTTGAGTGGAAATATCCAACTGTTCAATTTTCTGGCTACCCTGAGCAGAGACTGGGGTGTCAGAAGTAGTGTTTGTGTTAAGAAAATCCATATGTAAACATCAATACCAATAAACCAACAAAAACAGCCATAATCACTAAGGCGACAGATAAAAGTATTTTCTTGGTTAATTTCAAGTTGTCTCTCTTGCCAAAATCTACCACCAAAGGTAATTTAGAAAAAAAATATCGATTATTCCTAATGATCTTTACCCCATAACCATTGCAAGTAGTACATTTTTTACTGCTGGTAGGGGGTGCAAAACCCCATCCACCACATACGGCACAATAATCACCAGAAAAGGCAGGGGATCGATCCATTAATTCATTTTATCAAAACCACCTGTGAAAAGATCCAGGGTGTTTAATTACCCTTCCACCAAACTTCATTTTGAATTCGCTAAAACCTCTCCATTTATTAATTGGATATTCTTGATCAAAAATCCCCTCAAAGTCAAAAAACTTCTTCCCTAGACTTTTGGCTCTCAAAATTTCTTCCCAAATTAACTTGTAGTGGGCACCGCTCCTTCTTCCAGCTTCGTTGGTCCAGGTTTGAAAATAATTTATGCAATCTTTTGTGGACAACAAAATAATTCCAGAATGCAGTTCTTTATCATCACTGCTTGCCACGATCCTAAGCTTATTTTTGTAGGCTTTTTTTAAATTGTTTAAATCACTCTGACTCAAAACCCACACCTTAGAAGACTTCCTCCAGATCTCTCTAAATTTTTCGCTCGGTAAAGTTACTGATTTTATCTGTTCGTTCTTTTTGATCAACCTTTTTGCGTTACTAGACAGATCATTCCACAGGCTCTCTTTGCTTTTTGTCAAATCCACCACCACTGTTTTTGTTGCTAAAAAAGGAAACTTGGTTTTTTTATAACCAGCTTTACTAAACCTCTGGTAATTTATCACCTTTAAAGGTTCAATATATGAGTTAATTACCCAAAATTTCCTCTTTATCTTTCTTAGCTCATCAAAATCAGGATCGCATTCCGCTCTTTGTAATTTAAGAATCGAGAATGGCCACCATCCAAGTCTGTAAATTAGCACCTGCAATCTGTGCTTACCACAAGCACATCCGATACTCTTGACTGTCCACCCTCTAAGTCGAAGATACTCTCCCCACTCCTTTTCTTGCCTGATATCCGTCATTTCCTTATTCTCTTTAACATCTTAAGCACCAACCACCTCAATTTATCCCCCACTAGAAACATATGATACATGGGCTTATTCACCACCAAATCATATGTACCCACAAATTCAACCAATGCCGGATTATATCCCTGCTTAAACTTATGGAACCCATACCACGGATCCTTTATGTCTGGATCAGGACCTAAGCTACCCCACATATCAAGCAGTTTACACCCTTGTTTTATGCCATAACGAATTGCCTCCCACATCATCAGATTGCTTACCATCACCTCTCTGTGTTTACTACTAGAAGCTCCGTAAGGGTAGTAAAGCACGCCATTTAGTTCAAATAATATCCATGTCGCCAATACCTCGTCGTTGTAGACTCCTTTCATCAACACTCCTTTTCCCTCGCCAATTATCTCATTCCACATTTTCTGGTGATAATTTTTTGAGTGGGCATAAAAACCTTGCCTTTTTGTTGTTTCTTCGGTCAGCTTCCAATATTCATCAAATCCTTTGTCAGAATTATCTATCTCAACCTTCACCCCCTTCTTAATTGCCAAGCGAATGTTGTACCTAGTCTTTTGACTAAGAGACTGAAAAATTGAATCCTCACCTTTTGCTAAATCCATCCAAAAAGTATGTTTAGTAAAAAGAGGTTTACCTTTTACCAACCACCCCTCTTTCTCCAGGTGAGAAATTCTTGCCAAATTCATTTTGTCTGCCAAAGCATTGGGTTCAAATTTCACAAAAATAGCATCTCTCTTCTTAGCCTCTTTAGTAATATACGAAAGAAAATTCACACTAGGTATGCTGGACTTGGGGCAGTACCCAACAACATATTTTGTCTTAGGAATTTTGTGCCATGTTATTTGATAAACTTCATCAGCAACATCTGAGGATTCTTGGTATCTACTCACCTCCACGCCACCGGTTTTTTTTCTGAAATTACCCCAACTCCAGCTCTGTAACGGATGTTTCGCCCGTTTATCAAATTTCTTGCTGTTTTGGTCTTGAGTTTCACGAATCACAATCATATTCTACTATCCCCAAGCTCTACCAGCTATCAATTTCAGCAAAGTCATCTTTTGTTTCCGCTTCAATTTCCCAATCCGCCACGATCCTCCTTGTGGTTTTATCCGAGTCATCTTTAGAGATATCCTCCTTTTTATTAGAAACCCCACCATACCTATTAACTAAATCTGTTGGGATTTCGGTAATAAATCTTGA
>CAIQPO010000033.1 GCA_903873735.1 Candidatus Collierbacteria bacterium
GTAAAAGATGGTGCTAAAGAAATATCGTTTTCTGATTGTTTAAGAATCTCATATTCTTCAAAAAATAAATCTTCATCTTCATCTTCATGTTCAATATTCATATTAATCTCCATTCCGCCGCTGTCGCTGGCGGCACAAATAGTTATGAAAAAATGGTGTGCGACTTTTACCACGTGATATTATTTTGTTGAGGAAAAGATACACTACAAAGCACGGAGAGGTGAGTCGTAGACTGTTCTTCTCAACTTAAAGCAGTATATTAATCAGTGTAAGAATCATCTTTCAAGCACAAATAAGTGGGTCTTCGAGACCGAACGCTAAGAATTGCTTTAGCTAACCGTTAAATGTGTGATGATTCAGTCAATGTCTTCTTCCTCTAATTTGAAAGGAGGCTTTGCCATGAAAGTCGTTTACCCAATTTGCTGTGGCATCGATGTTCACAAAACATTTCTCGTTGCCACAATAATTACTTCCAAAGGGCTTACCCCACATTATTCAAAAAAGAGGTTTTCTACTTTCAACAATTCCATCTTACAATTCAAGCAATGGTTACTCGACAACAATTGCTTTGATGTTTGCATGGAATCTACAGGAAAGTACTGGATTCCAGTTTACAACCTTTTGGAAGATACTATCCGCATTACCGTTGCAAACCCTAAATGGGTAAAAGCTGTAAAAGGTAACAAGGACGATACTAAGGATTCCAAGTGGATTGGAGACCTGTTCCGTCTCGGCTTAGTTCCGGGAAGCTACATTCCCCCTAAACCGATACGTATTCTTCGTGAATACACACGTTATCGCTACAAACTTGTTTCCTGCAAGAGCAGTGAAAAGAATCGCTTTCAAAATGCTTTTACTGTTTGCAACGTAGCTCTTGATGCTGTCGTCTCCGACATGTTCGGCAAATCTGCCTACTCCATCACAGACTACCTGATTTCGAGTGATTCTTTTGACCCAAAACACTGTTCAACGCTTCTGAAAAAATCCTTAAAGAAGAAAGCGGATATAGTCACTGAGTCCATTGAAGGTTATCAGATGACTCAGGAACAGAAAGAACGTATATTAATGATTCGTTCCCATCTAGAGTTTGTTCAAGAGTCTATTTCTAAACTAGACGAAAAACTCAACGAGATGGTTGTTCCTTTTGAATCTGCAATTTCCCTTCTTCGTACCATTCCCGGAATTGAAAGAAATTCTGCTATAACCATTATCTCTGAGATTGGTACTGATATGTCTCAATTCGCCAGCTCCAAGAGATTGTGTTGTTGGGCGGGATTAACTCCCGGTAACAACGAATCTGCTGGTAAGAAGAAATCTGTTAGAATTACACGTGCCGGAGTCTACCTCAAACCTGCATTAGTGCAAGTCGCACATGCTTCCGTGAAATCTACCAAGTCTCCTTACTACAAAAACAAATATGAACGCATCTACAAAAGGAGGGGCAAAAAAAGAGCTATTATCGCTATCGCAAGAATGATTCTCACAGCTATTTACAATGTTTTTGTCACAGGTGAAGAATGGAATCCATGCGATTTGTTCAAAATCGATATGCCACAAGAGTTGTTGGATAAGCAAAAGCAAAAAGCTATTAAGCAGGCAACCAAATTGCTTATCTCTGAAGGAATAATTAAATCTTCAGATGTTTCTGTGGCATAAATGCTTATATTAATATGAACTTTTCAAAGGTCGA
>CAIQPO010000034.1 GCA_903873735.1 Candidatus Collierbacteria bacterium
ACGACTCTGAATAATATTATGAATATAAATAACAGAACAATCGCCTTTTTTACCATGGCTTATTTTTATACTGACAAAGTTGATGGTAGTTGTCAAGAAAAAAGCCCCCATTGAGGGGGCTTCAGCTAACATATATCAGGTAAGGCACTATAAAGAGTGCTTGACCGAGTAGGGTTACGAATAGTGCCAGTGCCATCTCGCTGTTCGGAAGGGTGCTTAAGAAGTGAAATCTCCTTCCATATCTGCAGGTAAACAGAAGTATGGTAGCTCTGAAAACGAGATATGTGTGCACGATGGTAACCGCAATGTTGACTACCATGTATGGCAAAAATATGAATTTTGTCCAAAGTGGTGAATGTGAGATCATTCCTTTGTAGCCTAGCCATGCCTGACTACCGTGTCCGAAGACAAAGAAGATTAGTAGTCCGAGCAGAATGGCGTATGAAGTGAGTCTGCTCTTTTTGTCGGGGCTGCTTAGAAATATGGAGAATAAACTCCTAATTGCAAATTTACCAGAGAATGGAAATCTTCCGATGAAACTGTTGAAAGCTTTCATGTTATCTCCTGTGTCTTGTTTTGCTCCAGAGGCCGAGGAAGGAACCTGAACCTATGATTAAACCGAAGCCAATAAAAACGCCGGCTCCGATGCAAATCATAATACCTGGAAAAATTCCAACGAAATTTGGATTATCGGAGTTCATGGGTAGGCGTAATCCTGCTCCAACATGAGTGCCGATTCCGATAATTAGTCCTCCACCAGTGAAGATTCCACCACCTATAGAGATGGTTGAATCTGAAAAAGATGTGTCTAATTCAGTTTTGCTGGACATGTGTCCTCCTGTGAATGTGCTGGCGTTTATTATATCATCGAATGACCTATAAGTCTAGAAATGGGATAATAATATGTAACTGAATAGAGTAAAATATACTCATGCTCCGGTAGCTCAATTGGATAGAGCGTCGGTCTTCGGAACCGCAGGTTGAAGGTTCGAGTCCTTCCCGGAGCACAATTTGTTGTCAATTTAAGAATATATACTCGAAGTCTTCGGTCTCTCCACAGACCCCAGCTCGCCAAAACTGTTACGGATGAACGATAAGTTTTATAGATAGGCTATTCGGCCTCGGATATTCACCTTTGGTGAATATCTGCTCGTCAGCTTCGTTACGAATCTGACTGTGCTCGTTCTCGTCTCGCATTGATCTCAATAACAAAAAATGCTCCACAAGGGAGCACTTTTTATTATTGTGGGTCAGGCGGGACTCGAACCCGCGACACCCTGCTTAAGAGGCAGGTGCTCTAACCGACTGAGCTACTGACCCGAAATGACATCAAAATAACACCTCATATTTTACACCAGAATAGGCTTAAACGGCGTATATTAGTATTAGTGAGACTTGTGTTGTTTACATATGCTCCTGCGGGTTTGGGTCATTTGAGAGTGACAGGCGCTTTAGTGGGAAGTAAACCTAAAGAAATCCCCTATGAACTTTTAGGTTCATCGGACCCGTTTATGACCTGGATTCACAGAATTACCAGCGTAAACTTTTTTCTAAGGAAGGTGTATGAAGCTATTCAATATGGTTGGCTTGAGGACATTTTTACGATTTGTTATTCATGGTATTTAAGAAAGACTTCTGGAAAGATTAAAAAGAGACTTCTTGAGATCATCGATGCCCATCCAGAAGTAGATTCGATTGTGGTGGTGGCTACTCATTTTGGGCTGGCTCATCAAATTGGTGCAATAAAAGGATATATAAAAAAGCTTAGAAAAGTAGATATCGTCTTGGCAGTCCAGGTAACTGATGATACTTCACAGCATATCTGGTGTGTAAGAGGTGCCGATATTACTTTTGTGCCGAGTAGACAAACCAGAAACGAGCTAACAGTATGGGCGAAGTCAAGGAAGATTAGATTTAATTGTGAAGTGTCCCCTTATCCTGTGAGTAAAGAGCTGTGTGTGGGTTTTTCTGGCGAAGGTGATACCAGATGCAAGGCACTAGGTAGAGAGTCTAATGAGCCAATTAATGTGGTGGTTCCCATATCTGGGGCAGCAGTGGGGTTGGATTATCTTTCAAGTTTTCTAATGAATTTGGATAGAATGTGTGGAAGATTTAGATTTTATGTAGTGTCTAAGAGATCGTCACACACTCAAAAATTTCTTACAAAGATTGGTAAATTGAGGTGGGTGCAGATTGTTACTGGGAGAAATGACAATGAAGTAGTTCGCCTTTACGAGAAGCTGTATATAGACAATATGATCCATATGGAGGTAACCAAGCCCAGCGAGCAGGCTTTTAAGGCGTTGATACATCCCAAATTTCGTGGAGGCTGTTTAATCTTGTTTTCAAAGCCGATTGGAAGGCAGGAATATGACAACTTGAGCTTTCTGGAAAGACATAAACTAATTTATAGATTCAGGGCTGTAGAGACGATTGCTGAACAAGCTTTGCCTCCAAGAGGGATACTTTTAAGTGAGAATCCAGAGGATGCCTCTCGCATGGTACTACAAATGATTGAAATAGGACTAGCTAAGAAGATGGTGTGTGAGTTTGAGTTCTCCCCTGCCTCAATGATGACTAGTGAAGTGAGTGAGAAAGGTGCCTGGCTGTTTTGGGAAAAACTGCGTTTGCTTAAGTATATATAGATAGTGTTATGGGTCATTTTAATGCCTTTAGGGTGGTTTCTGAGTATTATTGTGGAAACTTATGAACAAACTCGAATTTTGAGCAATAAAAACCCCCACACAAGGTGGGGGTGGGGTAAAAAGTCTTACTTTCGGTTAGGCGACGGCGACCTTGGAGAGGGCCAGGACGAGGTCGGCGTTTTCCGCTTCGGCGGCTTCCCGGATGCGGGCGCCTTCTTCGGAGGCGGACTTCAGAAGCTCGACAGCCTTGACCAGCTCTTCGTTCAGGAAGCGCATGGAAGCCATGTCATAGGTGGTCGATTTCTTGAATTCGGCGATGAGCGCAGCGGTCTGACCGATCATCTTGGCCTTGCGGATGCGGATGCTGGCGTCAGCGGCGCGGATGGTATTGATGAAGTCGATAGCACCCTTCTGCTTGTAGGCGGCCCAGGCGAGGGCCAACATATCACGCCAACCGGGGATGACCGACTTCTTCAAGTGGTCGAGGCCCTGCATCACGATCAACTCATTTTCCATGAGCATCTGGATCGCGACGCTCTTCTGATAGGCATCAGTCATGGCGCCGGAGAGGGTGGTGCCGTACATCTCAACGCGCTCGATATAGCTCTGGTAAGCCTTGGCAGCGTCGATGATCATCTGATCGGGATCGCGCTCTTCAGCTTCAGCGGCTGCGACTTCGTCGGCAGCGGCCTGGTTGCGGCGTTCGCGTTCTTCGTAGCCATCAGGGCCGGAGAGGAAGAACTTGACCGCGGCATAGGAGACACGCAGATCGTGGAACAGTTGCCAGTTGCGGTCCTTCATGGTGAGCAGCTGGGAGTGGGTCTTGGTGTGCGCGGTATACTCGTTTCCGGTTTCAACCAGGACGCGATTGATCTTGACGTTGATTTCCTGGTAGCCGTCCATGAACTTGATGACGCGCTTGACCACATCTTCGATGGTTTCTTTGACCGTGCGGCCGAAGGCGAACAGGCCAGTGGCTTTGACTTCGCGGGGTTCAGGAGAAAGCTCTTCCAGGTCCAGGCTGTTGATGGCCTTGAGGGCCTCGCTGGAGAGAAGGTTGGCGTTCTCCATGTCCTTCACGGTCACGCCGGCGAGCATCTGCTCGGAAATCTGGGACATAGCGTTGCGCGCGGCTTCGGCCAGGTTCAGGCTGACGGGCAGGTCAATGGTCTTCACGGTGGGTTTGAGGCTCAGTGCGGTCTTCTTGGCCAGTTCCAATTGGGCGGCCGAGAGGCGCGGGATGCGAACAACCTGCTTGACAGCGGTTGCGGCGAGCTGGTCGGCGGTGACAACGGCGGTATCAGCGGACAGAGCGGTATTGTCGGTCATATGAACTCCTTCAATCGAATGGTTTGCAAATGAGGATAAGATAAGAGGTTTGCTTATCCCTCCCCCGGAGCTAGTCGCGGGGGAGGGGTTTGGCCGGTTGAGAATCTACTTCGTGCAGCCGGGGTTTTCAGGCCAACGGGTGCAGATTTCGGTGGTGATGGCCTTGGTGACATCGGCGCGCGGGTCAGGGATGATGGTGAACGACGGGTTCGGGTTGATAGAAGGCAAAACCTGAGGCAGGTTGCCACCGAAGCCGGCGCGGAAGCCAATTTCCCCATTGAGCGCGGCGATGATGTCAGGATCGGTGGTCATAATCTCGACCAGGCGTTTGCCGGGATCGGAGAGGCTGACGCCGACCTGAGTGCTCATGAAGGTGTATTCGGGGTAGACCAAGGCGATGGACTTGCTTGCCTGATCATGGAAAGACGCTGGCACATTCGGGCTGGCAAGCCAGCTGATAGGGGCGCTTTCGTAGGCAAACATCAGACGCTCGGCCGCGGATTGGCTATTGGCCCAGTCATAGTAGAACTGAACACTGTCGTTGTCGCCAGGCTTCTTGCCGGAGACATCGAAGGCGTGCATCAGGCTTTCCATGACAGACGGTAGCTGTTCGACGGTGATGGTTTGTGAGCAGGGATCTTCAGGATTGGTCTGGCAGCTGCCAATGAACGATAAGGTGTAGCGTCCACCGCTCGACTGGTTCGGGTTGGTGAAACCAAACCGACACTTGCCGGGGATGTTGACGCCGATGCTATTCCAGTCACCGTTTGCATTGGAGCAGTTGATGATAGAAAGCAGCTTATCGCCACTGATCGAGTAGGAGTTGCCGTTTTGGGTGAAGATTCCAGCGCGCAGGAAGGCATCCAGATCGCCGTTAGCCGTTTTGACATGAATCAGAAGTGGGCTCTGAGCGACGGTTTTCACTTCCAGGATGCGCAACGGATTACCGGCAGAGTTCGGGAGGCCATCAGGGTATTTCACCTTCAGTTCGTCAGCGAAGCTGGCAGAACCGCCGAAGATAACGTCCACGCCGTTGTAGTCGACCTTGCCGTTCTGTTCGAACTTGTCAAGGCCGCTGTTGGTGAGAATGTTTACGGTGATACCGTATTTCTCATCCAAGATGCGGACGATCTCGGGGTTCTCGAAGGTAACTTTGGCGCCGATACCGTTGATCACGGTGTTTTGTTCAGGCTTGAGCGCGATGAGGCCGATGATGGTGGCCGCAACAGCGATCAGCACGATCAATCCATAAAGCATTTTCTTAGGCATAATAGTCTCCTCGGATAGATTTAGTTGTCGTCTTCCAGGCCCATGGAGCGAGCGAGCTCTTCCATGGTTTGTTGGGCGGTGTCTTTGGTGAGGGTCTTGTGACTCTCGGTCCGGCTGCCCAGTCTCTGCGCGTATTTCAGCGCTTTGGGGGCAACCTCTGTTTCTGTCTCACGGATCTCACGTTCCAGGTCAGCTTTGGCCATCAGGCTTTCACCTTTGACCATTGGCAGATAGGCGTCGAGATCTTCAGCCAGGAAGCCAAACAGATTGAGGGCATCGTTGCAAGCCACCACGTCTTCTTCTTGGAAGTAACGGGCAGCGAGCTTTTGTATAAGGTCGCCAGCTTCTTTGAATGCGGTGGCCGCTGAGGGGCGGGTCGCGAAGCGGGCAGCCTCTTTTGCCTTCTGGCCGATGTTGTGAAGCTTGGTTGTCTGCTGTTTGAAGGCAAGACGTTCTGCTTCGTCCATCAGCTGTTTGGCTGATTTAGGGTTTAGAACCAGATATACACCGAAAATGCACACGACGGCGAGAATCAGGGAAATCACACCTTTTACCAGAAGCACAAGAGTTTTTGAATCTCCGGTGAACTGGCTAATGGTTTCAGTTGGGATCAGGAAGAAAGAAATGATGAAGAGTAGAATCCCGATACCAAATGCGGCGATGTCTTTCCAGGATACTGTTTCATTATCCATAACGGGTCTCCTTGGGGTAATTTTAGAGGGGAGGTTTTACCCTCCCCTTTTGCAGGAGACTGGCTAGTTACCGCCCCAGATTTGTTTGAAAGCTTCAGCAAGGTCTTGGCCGTCGAAATACTGGCCGTTGACGAATTTGCCAAAGTGATCATATCCGAGTTCGCCGCTGGCATTCGAGCCCAGCGCGATCGAAATCACGGGGATCTGGGTGCCAGTCGATTTATAGTAGTCGATGAACTGCTTGCGCTCCCAACCGACAGTCCGCTGACCATCCGTCATTAGAACAACGACGGTATTATGGTTGGGGTTCTGGTTGTGGGAGGCGATGGCAGTGTCCAGCGCGTATTTGGCGCAGTCGTACAGGGCGGTGTCGCCATGGTTTCCCATGTTGACTTCGAGATCGAAGCGGAACTTTTCAAAGTTCGCCTGATCGTTGCCGCTCATGCTGACCGGGCCGATGACGTTGGTGCCGAAAAGGAAGACATTGATCGAATCACGGCTGGATGGATAGAGCTGTTTTGAAGCGAGCCAAGTCAAACTGGTAATGCTGTCAAGGGCTTTTTTCAAGCCCTCAAAGCCACCGTTGTTTTGCATTGACCCGCTGTTGTCCAGACACATAACCACATCAGCTGGTTTCTTGTACTGTTCGGCGTAGACGCGAATGGCCGACATCATAACAGCACGCTTGGGGATGGGCACATAAGCCACATTGGGCTGAGCCACGAAACCCCACTCCGGTTTGAGAACCGTGATGTTGGGCGTGATGCCGTAGATAACAGGGCGAAGCCCCGTGTTGGCAATTGCGGTTTGCTGCTTTTCGGATTTCAAGAACTCGACCAGGAGGTTGTAGGTGGCCAGACGAGCCTGTTCGGCACCGTCTTTAGGGTCACCCATGGCCAGATAGCCGAGTGTGTGAGAAGCAACAACATTTGCGTCGGACAGATAGAAGAAGGTTACTTGTCGTCCAAGTGAGGCCAGGCGGGCGTTGAGTGCCGAGGCGGCCGGTTCTTCCAGGACGATGGCGTTGTAGAGATTGGCATTGGTGTTTTTGTCGTCGAAGTAGATATTGCTAGCTTCGGCAGACGATCCACCAGACCGGGCTACATGGCCATAAAAGCTTTTTGCCTGATCGATATATCCCTGATTGCTGAAATCGGACAAAGTGGCTGGGTTGCCAGTGTCACCCTTGATGCTGGTAACGATGCCGGTAAAGAACATCGCGCCAACATTGCATTGATGAGCATTGCAAACCACGGTAGCCAGCTCGCTCGAGTTCATCAGGTCAAAGACCTCGCGCATTGTGTGAGTGGTGCCAGGCTGCCAGCCGAGTTGAGCCGCCTTCTCGGAGTCGATGCCGAAGACGATATTCGTTTCAGCGATCTTGGCCGGGGAGGTCAGTTTCTCGTGGAGCCAGACACCTTCGTCCACTAAAAAGGCGCTGATTTTGTTCGGATTTCCACCAGTGATGGCGAATTCTTGCTGGGCGTTCATGTCTACGTTGTTCACATAGACGGGTGTAACGCAAATGCCGGACTCTGCCTTGAACTGGCCGAGAAGCCCAGATTTGCAATCTTCACCCAGATATGAACCGGTGCTTTCCGACGCCAGGAGCTTAATTTCTGCCCCTTTCGACGGTCCGCACGCTGCGAGAATCGGCAGCATGATGAGAAGCAAAACGGAAATGAGGATTGATCTGCGCATGTGTACTCCTTCAGAAATAGATTCTTATTGAAAGTAAGACTTGTTAAGGTTCGCGCTTTCCCCAGAGGGGTGAAGCGACAGTGACGGCCAATATATCACACTATAAGTCTTTTGTCAAGTTGTGTTGGGTTGAGGCTGGGTTGAGCTGACAGATACTATTATTAAGTAATAAATAGCGATATACTGGATTTTAGATGGCGTTTTAGCAGCTTTTTGTTATGTAATGGGAAGAAAGATACTAATGATAGGGTGGGAGTATCCCCCGAATTATTCGGGAGGTTTAGGGATTGCTTGTCAGGGAATTGTAGAAAACTTAGTCGAGCAAGGTGAGGAAATAATTTTAGTGCTTCCCAGTGTCATGACTCCTAAAAGTGTCTGTGAAAACATTTTTCACTCTCCTACCGGTAAGCCTTACAGAGTTATTTATGTGAGGTCAAAACTGCGTCCATACGCAGGAAAAGATGGAGTTGAGTATAAGGGTGACGTAATTGAGGACGTGAAAACTTATGCAAGAAAAGTCTTTAACGCAGTTTCAGAAGAAGACTTTGATTTGATTCATATTCATGACTGGCTTACTGTTCCTGCTGGGTTGAGAATTAAGGAAGAAACAGGAAAACCCATGGTGATGCATGTGCATAGTACGGAGTATGACCGCACGGCTGGTGGAGATGGAAATAAAGAAGTGGAAGAGATAGAGAAAAAAGGATATCTGGCAGCAGACAAAATTATTGCTGTCAGCGGATACACTAAAAAAGTGCTGGTGGAGAAGTATCAGGTACCTGATGAAAAAGTGGAGGTGGTACACAATGGTAATAATTATTTACCACACAGCAGACAGGTGTCGGTGGATTTTCTTAAAAATTGTCCGGTAGTTATTTTTGTGGGAAGACTTACTATTCAAAAAGGACCTGTTTATTTTATTGAGATGGCAAAGCAGGTATTTGAAAAACGACCAGAGACGGTGTTTGTCTTTGCTGGAGACGGAGACATGACTAAGCAGTTGATGATGACAAGTGCATTTTCAGGCTTGAGTGGTACGGTATTATTTGCTGGGTTTTTGAAAGACGAGGCAAGAGATCGGCTTTATCAGCGTGCAGATGTATTTGTAATGCCTTCAGTTTCTGAGCCTTTTGGGATTGTTGCCTTGGAAGCAGCTGTGGCTGGGGTACCGGTGGTGGTGTCAAAAACTTCTGGGGTAGCTGAAGTGTTGCCTAGCTCAATCAGACTTGATTTTTGGGACACGGATTTGATGGCCAAGAGTATATTGGCTTTAATTGAGAAAGGAGACTACAGAAGGGAGTTGGGTGAAAAAATTAGAAGTGAGGCTGGAGCAATTACTTGGGAAAAATCAGCAATAAAAATTAGAGAGAACTACCATCAGCTTTTGGAGGTGGATCGTGGCTAAAACATGTCTGTATTTTCAGATTCATCAGCCATGGAGGCTGAAACCCCTATCGATTTTTGATATAGACAGTAAAAATGATTATTTCGAAGTGCCAGAGAATCTCGATTTTGAAAACGGGAAGGTAATGAAAAAAGTAGCAGAGAAGTCTTACCGGCCGATGCTCACTTTACTCGAAAAATTGATGGAAAAGGAAGATAAGTTTAAGTTCTCTGTGTCGATTACTGGAGTGGCTGTAGAACAAATGGAACGATACACTCCAGATCTCTTGGGTTTGCTGGAAAGACTGGCCAAAACAGGACGAGTGGAATTTTTGTCAGAGACTTATTATCACTCGCTATCTTCCTTGTACTCACCGACAGAATTTATACTTCAAGTAAGCCAGCACAAGAGAATGATTGAGGATAGATTTGGGATTACACCGAAGGTGTTTAGAAATACAGAGCTTATATATACGAATAATGTGGCTAAGTTGGTTCAGGATATGGGTTATAAAGCAATGCTAGCTGAAGGAACTGAAAAAGTTATTGGGAGGAAGAGCCCGACCAAGATCTTTCACTCCCCATCTGGATTGCCGCTTTTGCTAAAACACTACAAACTTTCAGATGATGTAGCTTTTAGGTTTTCTGACTCCCATCGAAGCGATAAGCCACTGACTGCAGAAACTTTTGCTCACTGGATAAATTCTTCATACCCAGAAGATGAAGTAGTTAATCTGTTTATGGATTTTGAGACTTTCGGAGAGCATCAGTGGGAGGACACAGGGATTTTTAGATTTTTTGAACATTTTGTAAGTCATAATATTGCCACTGGTGGTGAGTTTGTATTACCTTCAGAAGCAATAAAGGTAATTAAAAAAGCAGATATATATAGTAGCGATTCTCCTGTGTCTTGGGCGGATGTGGATCGTGATATTACTGCGTGGAGGGGTAATAGCTTACAAGAAGATACACTGACAAAGATTTACGCACTTGAAACTCAAGTGATGGCTAGTAAGGATGATCAGATAATTTCAGATTGGAGAAAGATGCAAACTAGTGATCATTTCTATTACATGTGCACTAAATGGGCTAATGATGGGGATGTACACGCTTATTTTTCTCCATATGGATCCCCTTTTCAGGCATATTCCAATTTCAATAATGCTTTTACTGATTTAAAATTAAGAATAGTAAAGAAAAACGATGGCTAGAGCTTTGGTAATTGGTAATGGACAGATGACTGCCTGCTTTGATGAGGAGGGGGTTTTGAGGGATATTTATTATCCTCACGTGGGTTTGGAAAATCATGTGAATGGTGGTAAGCATCGATTGGGGCTATGGTGGGATGGTAAGTTTTCCTGGTTAGATAAACATGATTGGGATGTGGAGATTTCCTATCAAAACAGATCAATGCTCGGTCAATTTGTTTATCAGAATAAGCACGAGAACTTGAAAGTGGTAGTAAGAAGCGTGATTTACAACGAAATCCCCGTACTGGTAAGAAGTGTGGTTGTATACAACACTGAAAAAAAGTTGAGAAAAGTTAAGGTATTTTTTGGTCAGGAATTTTCAATTGGAGAGACTAAGCTTAGAAACACTGGTTTTTATGATCCCACAAAAAATGCAGTTATTCATTACAAGGGCAGAAGGGTGTTTTTGATTAATGGGTCTACTTCAAGAGGTGGAATAAACGACTACACTGTTGGGATGTTTGGCTTTGAGGGAAAGACTGGGTCATATCTTGATGCTGAAGATGGATTGTTGTCGAAAAATGCGGTTGAGCATGGTCCGGTAGACTCGGTTGTTGGTTTTGAGGTGGATTGCGAAGGTATGAATACCGTAGAGGTATTTTCCTGGATGTGCGCAGGGCACACGATGGACGAAGCTTATAAATTGAATGATGTAATTGGTGAGAAAACGGCTCATGGTGTGATGCATTCCACCACTTCCTTTTGGCAGGCGTGGAGTGAGGCGAAGAAACATGATTTTATGGGTTTGTCTGAAAGAATTATCCAAGTGTATTACGATTCTCTTTTTATACTAAGAACTCATCTGGATCAAAAAGGGGGAATTGTAGCCTCTCTGGATTCGGATATGCTCCTTTATGGAAAGGATTCCTATGCTTATGTATGGCCAAGAGATGCTGCTTATGTGGCCATTGCTTTGGATAAAGCGGGATATTCTACAGTGACTAAGCGATTTTACGAGTTTTGTGAAAGGGTGCTACATGAAGATGGCTACTTACACCATAAATTTCAGCCGGATTATAGCTTGGGGTCCACTTGGCAGTCGTCTACTATTCAGAAAGACTGGCTTAAAAATAAAATTTTACAGTTGCCTATTCAAGAAGATGAAACAGCGACTGTCATTTGGGGTTTGTGGCAGCACTATAAATACAGCAACGATATTGAATTTATTGAATCAATTTATAAGCCTTTTATCGAGAAAGCAACAGAATTTATGCTTGAGTTTAGAGATAAATATACTGGTTTGCCAATTCAATCTTATGACTTGTGGGAAGAGGTTTCAGGAGTATCAACTTACACTTGTGCTGCGGTTTGCGGTGGATTACAAGCAGCTTCAAGGTTCGCTACGATTTTGGGTAAGTACAATCATGCGCACACATACACACAAGCAGTGTCTGAAATGGTAAAGGCAATGAAGTCTTATCTTTATGATCATGAGATAAACAGTTTTGTTCGAGGGTTACAAGTTGAGGGTTTATCGGTGAAAAGAATGAAGATAGTGGATGCCAGTTCACTATTTGGTTTGTGGTATTACGAGGTTTTAGATAAAGATGATCCGATGTTTTTAGGTACTCTTAAGGCTGTTGAAGACAGACTTCATCTTAAGGATGGCATTGGCGGTTTTATCAGGTATGAACGAGATCAGTATTACAAGGATGCTTTGGTTGATAAATCAAATCCTTGGATTGTGACTACACTTTGGGAGCTGCAGCGAAAGATGAAGTTTGCAGAATCGGAAGAGATTTTAAGAAAATTGGCTGAAGAGTTAAACTGGGTAATTGATAGAATGGGTTCGCTTCCAGTAATGGCAGAGCAGTATCATCCTGATAATGGTGCAGTACTCTCAGCCACTCCCCTAGCTTGGAGTCACGCTGTTTATGTTGAAACTGTACTTTTGTACCTTGAGCGAATGAATCAATTTATTGAAGAAAGAAAATGAAAGAAGACAAAATTGTAATTGGAGTTGATTGTGGCGCCACACATACTAAGGTAAAGGTTTGGAGTGATGGGGTTTGTGTATTTGAAGAAGATGATTTGCCGGGAGCAAATTTTGATTTGAAAAATGAGTCTGGTTTGATAATGGTGCTGTCGGGATTGGTGAATTCTTTAAGAAAACATAAAGGTGGAATTTGGGTTTGGGGTGTGGCTGGACTTGATAATGAACGAGAAGTTGCGGAGGCTGAAAGATTAATAAGAAGGGTTTTGTCTGCGTCTGATATAGAGTTTGAAAAAATAATCGTAGTAAATGACATTGAGCTGGTATTATGGGCGGGTTCTGATAGTGGGTTTGGGGTGGGACTTATATCAGGAACTGGTTCAAATTGTGTGGCAAGAAGTAAAACTGGGAAGTTAATCAAGGTGGGAGGAGTATCACACTTGTTATCTGATGAGGGTAGTGGTTATTCATTGGGTGATAAATGCATTAGAGTGGCGGCAAAAATGGCAGATGAGAGATTGGTGAAGACAAAACTTCTGGTAGAAGTTCTTAAGCTCTATAAAGTAAAAGATATTGTGGGTTTGAAAAATTATTTATTAAGGTCCGAAAATTACAAGATGGAGGTGGCTCGTGCAGCAAAAATATTAATTCATGCTGCAAAAAGAAGGGAAAGTGTAGCCTATGAAAAAGTAGTGTTTGAAGCACTTGAACTAGTACAGATGGTAGCTACAATAAATCGAAAAATGAAGAAAGTATATCCCCTTCCGCTATATATTGCGGGGAGTTTATTTTCGAATGAATATTATTTTGGTCTCTTTGAGAGACGGTTGAAGGCAGTGTTTCCAGAACAAAAAATATTTCTGGTAAAACCAATTGATGGTGCTTTGAAAATTGCACAAAAAATCCCCCATTAAATGGGGGTTAGTAAACAAAGAAGGTGGCTCTCTCGTTTTCAGTGTCTGTTTCTTCTATATCCAGCTTGCAGTGTGGCTCGTTTTCTGGTGGCCAGGCTTCAGAGTGTCTGAAACATTTACCGGTGACCACTAGCCTTTTTGTGGCTGGATTGTTGCCCATACTGTCTGGCAGAAAGATGAAGTCGATGTGAGTTTCTGTTTCGATGAGAACTGACTCACCTCGATGAATAGCACCAGATATCTGCTTGGACTTGGGGATATTTAATACTTTGTAAGTGTCCAAAATTACCTCCTATGAGTAGTTGCCGATATTATATCTCTTTGTGATATATTCGTATCTGATATGAGTGATATTGAAAGGCGTAGATTGATTTTGAAGGTGAGTGGCGAGTTATTTCAGTCGGGAGAAGAGCATATTGATTTTCAAAAATATGATGAAGTGGCTAGACAAATTATAGATATTGTGAATGAGACCGGAATTCAGCTGGCGATGGTGGTTGGGGGTGGAAACATCTTCCGTGGTAGAGAAAGGGGTTCGCAAGTAGACCATACAGAAGCTGACTCTATGGGCATGTTGGCGACAATAATGAATGGCATCGCCCTGAGAGAAGCTTTGGTGAGGAATGGTGCCGAGAATACCAGATTGATGACGGCACTCCACATACCGGAGTTAGCAGAACCTTATATTCGAATGAAGGCAAGACACCACCTGGATGAAAATAGATTGGTGGTATTGGCTGGAGGTTTGGGGAAGCCAAATTTTTCAACTGATTCGGCCGTAGCGCAGTATGCAGATGAACTACTATGTGAAATGGTACTTAAGGCAAGTACGATTGATGGAATCTACACAAAAGATCCAAAGAAATATCCAGATGCAGAGAAGCTAGAAGAAATATCGTATCTTGAAGCTTTAAGATCTGGTATTCAAGTGATGGATACAACAGCCTTTGCAATGTGCATGAGATCTGGAATTCCAATCTTCGTATTTGATATCAAAGATTTGGACAGACTTCCGGATATATTAAACGGTGACTTTTCCTTTGGGACTTTAGTTACTTAAATAGTAGCTTGGAATAGATAGTAAATTCACCCACACTCAAACATCTGTTAGCCATCTTCTAAACCGGATATGTCGTCATAAAATCAAGGAAGACAAACCAGCTTCTTGAAGCAATCGTTCAAGTTCTTGTTTGAAAATGTTTGCTCCAGAACCTTCTGGGTATTTTTTTTGATTATCGTATAGATTTGCCCAGCCTGTGATTCCTCCTAGCGATACTGCCACAAGAAGTTTGGCTCTGAATTGCTGATAAAGAATATCCTGTCTGTTTTGAGGAATTTCTAGATCGCGTTGATGATTGCCAGCGAATGATGATCCCATGTGGTACGGATCATCAAAATGTCCTCTAAACAATCGAAATGCAGATTTTTTATTAAATTCTTGGAGTGATTCCTTGGATGTATTTCCTTGCGTTTTTAGTAAAAAATGGAAATCAGGATTTTGTAAACATCTTTGTTCAATAAAAGTGTTAAGTTTTTCCCATGTACTCTCAGACAATGGAATGTTATTCAAATATGCATTGTCGGATGTTTCGACTAGTGAAAAAAGAATGGTTAAATCTTTATCATCATCAAACTGGTCAATCATTTGCTGAAGAGAGTTTTCAATGCTTTTTACAACCCTTGTTTCCAAAGACTTTATGGTTATAAGCCTTTTTAGTTGCGGGTCTCTGATTTTATGGACATGTTCAGTCATTACCTTTTCCGTATGAGATCTCAAGCCTGGATACTGCACAAGATTGTCCTGTTGATGTTGAAGGCTAGCATCGCTTTGAGAAAGGGCAATTTGAGTTTGTGATCTTTGATTTCTTAATGTCGTCCAGACTTCCGAAGATAGTATAACTGCGATTTGAGCCGTAAGTTTTGGATCATCAGTTTCACCAAGATTTCTTGTATAAATCGCTTGTCTAGCAAGCTCCACTGGATATTCTGGCGGCTTTTCTGTAATCGCTTCGGTAATTACCTTAATCGCATCAGCACTTCTTTGGGAGGTAAAGTCCATCTGATCAATACACCGATCAGGTGATCCAACATGATATGGATCAATTACTGAATATATTAGCGACCCGTCTTTGTATGATACGAGGGTATGTTGAGTGTGCGGAGTTTCTTTTGAATATGTGCCTTTGCGCCTTGGTAACTCTAGGTTGTGACTAGTTTTGGTTGATATGATTGCATGTGATTCCAAGATATCTGGATTATATTTTTCTGCGATTGTTCGAAAAACTTTATAGTAAGAGTAATTGAAGTTTGTACAATTAGTGGCCCTGGGATGGCTTAAATCTAAAGTTTGTTGTACTGGTTGTAGCCCAGTAATTTGCTGAAGATCTTGATTTGTGCCAGAATATACTACATCGAAAGCTAGCCTCAAAATGTTATTTAGACTCGGGTCTTCTCTAATTTGTGTTTCCAGGTCTGGGTGAGTATTAAGAAATAAATCGATCTGTCCTCTTACGTAAAGCTGTTCTTGTTGGTCATAATTTTTTTCGATAAGATAGATTGAAGGCTGGCGGAGTTTGTTGAGAAGCGGTGCTGGTATTTTTTCGTGGTTAGTGTTGTGTTCTTCTATATCAACAGCGCGAATATTCAGGCTAGCTGCCTCTTTGCTCAAAAAGCCTTGTTGTAAGTATTCTTGTGGAAGAAAAGAAAAACCCTCCATATTTATATAGCTGTAGGTTGTTTGGTAGGTATAACTCCAATAACCTCTTGTTGGTTAATTAGTCCGTCTCCAGTAATTCTAATCGCAAGGCCGTGGTCATCATTAACGTCTTGTATTGCCCCACTCGAGCACACCCTATCAAGAGTAGATACCAGTATTATTGCAGTGTCTCTGTTGACACCCATCTCTACAGTGAGTCCTTTTTTTTTCATAATAATCAGTGGTCCAGTAAAGTTCAGGTTTATCAGTCTCTGAGGGTTGAGTCGCTCTGAATACTAATACCTTAGAAGTGTCAATACCCGATTGTCTAGCTACTTCGAGATTGATTGAATAACCTTTTTCTTCGGGTCTTATAGTTCCATCTGCTTTTGGCACTGATGGTGCTATAGTTTCATCACCAAAGATAGTGCCACTCTCCCCCCCAGCCTTTGCCCATCTATCTTTAGATAGCTTTTTCTCAAAAAGAGATGTGTTTTTTAGGTATTGGTATTGTTCCTCAGGAGGAAGTTTGTTTAAAAAGTTTGTTTGGAAATCAGGGTCTTGAAATATTTCTGAGGTTAGGAAACCAATTTCGATACCTTCCTCTTGGAGTCTTTCAGCTCGTGGTATTGGCTTAGATGATATTTCATCACCAAAAATATTGTCAAACATATGTTTATGTTACATCACTAAAGTAATGTTAAATTTAATGAGAATGGATAAAAAGAAATTTCTTGGGATTTTGCTGTTTGTAATTGGGGCTATGGGAATGGTACTTGAACTTGTTGGTTCGAGAATACTTTCACCTTATTACGGTAACACAATTTATGTTTGGACTAGTCTTATTGGAGTGATTTTGGGAGCGATGAGTTTGGGTTATTTATGGGGAGGTGAGATTGCTGATAGAGAGAGCGATTTGGACGGCATGATATCCAGATTACTTCTAATTTCTGGGTTGCTTGTGGGATTAACTGGTTTATTTAAAGAATTAGTTCTACAGTTTATCTCCACCTCGTTTACTTCAAGTAATTTTGGTCTTTTGGTATCCTCAGTTTTGTTGTTTGGTCCGACATCTTTTTTGTTGGGATCCATCTCACCAATTTGTGCAAATCTCACAATTCTCAATACAAAAGAAAAAGGGAGTGCATTGGGGAGCTTGTATGCATTTTCTACCGTCGGTAGTATTTGTGGGACTTTTCTTGCTGGTTTTATTCTTATTCCATTATTCGGAAATACATTACTTTTATTTTTGTTAGCGATGATTTTGATAGTTTTATCCGCAGTGATAGGTAAGTTTGAGAACAGGATTGATTTGATAGTTGGTGTTTTGGTAATTGGAGTTGCTTGGGTTTATGGAAGAGAAAATAAATTTTTTAGTATTGGAATTATTGACGATATTGATTCTAGATACTCTAGAATTCAAGTAAAAGAATCGATTCAGTATTTTCCACAGCTAGTGAGATATATAGTGATGGATAATCATGGATGGCAATCAGCAATATTTCCTAACGAACCGAATAATCTAGTTTTTGAGTATACAAAGGCATACAGACTCAGCGATGAACTTAAACCTGCTAGAAGAAACGCTTTGATGATAGGTGGTGCTGGTATGACATTCCCTAGAGATTTTGTGAGAAATGAGGGTAAAAAAATTGATGTGGTTGAAATTGATCCAAAGATGATTGAGCTGGCTAAAAAGTATTTTCTTTTTAAAGAAGACCCTGCAATAAGTGTTATTGAAGATGATGCCAGGAAATATGTTAAATATTCCAATAATATTTATGACGTGGTGTTATTGGATGCCTTTGTGGGAATTTCTCCACCACCACATTTGACAACTTTTGAATTTATAAGCCAACTAAAAAATAAGTTGAGCGATGATGGAGTGATGATGGTTAATCTTGTGGGATCGTTTACCGGGGTTAGGTCTGAATTTGTGTTGGCGGAAATTAAAACTATCAGGGAAATATTTCCCTATGTAGATATTTATAAATTGTCACCAAAAAGAAACGATACAGATTTACAAAATATTTTTGTGGTGGCGTATAAGGATGATGAAGCTAGGCCTGACAAAATATTAGATGCGGATTTGTCCAAGTTGTTTTCTACAAAGGTAACAGTAGACACTGGCAAAAGTAAGGTGCTAACTGATGATCACAATCCAGTGGAATTTTTGACTAGAAATCTTTGATAGTTGATAATGAATTAATGGGTTTTTGGCGTTTTTTGAGGAAAAATATTGATTGGGTTATGTTTTGGGAGTTGTATTTACTATCTGTGGGATTGCTAATTAGGTTTTATCATGTCCTCATCGCCCATCCCCTAACTGATTATTTATATTCTGACACCAAGAATTATTTTGACGCGGCAGAGAGAATAATGTTTGGAACTCAGGGATACTACAATGTGTTTACCCAACCTGGTTACTCCATTTTTATTTCATTTATGTCTGCCTTGACTGGTGATATGTATAAAGGAGTGGTCTTTGTGGCAATTTTTCAAGGCTTTGTTTCTATTTTGGCAATTTATTTACTTTATAGAGTTGCCAAAAAAATCTTGAGTAAAAATCAGGCTCTAGTTTACTTGCTGGTAATGATTATTTATTTTCCACTTATTAGCTATTCTGGCTTTTTGATGACCGAAACTGTAGGTTTTATTTTGGTCTCTTTTTATTTTTGGGTGCTTATGAATCAGATGAGTGTCCGTATTAAGCTTTACATATTCTCAGTTACCTCGTTTTTACCCTTACTTTTCAGACCAACCTTAATGTTGGGTATTTTATTGTGTGCAGCTTATTTGCTATGGAAAGAAGCAAAATCTAAGCTTTTAAGAAATATTAAACTTTGGTTGGTATTGGTTGTTGGTTTTTTGGGGTCAGGAATGATCACTGTGTATTTAAACTTTAATATTTCAAATAAATGGATTTTGACTCCATTAAATGGAGGTCTGAATTTTGCTCAAGGGGCTTGTTTTATAAAAGAATATAAGGATTCTAACGGTTGGGGTTTTGCCTCTCCTAGTCATGTACAAAGAAACTTTGAGGGTACAAAATATTTTGATAAACCTTTTTATGATAGTGGCCATTTTTATATGGCTGGGATAGGGTGTTATTTTGAAAAACCACGGAGGCTTTTGTATAAATTATTTGAGCCTTATTACCTTTTTTTTGATAATAATGCTTGGCCAGGGTCTGACAATTCAAAAGAGAAGCCAGTGTTGTCTTCGTCTTTGCTAGTATTTGCATTTTTTGTGATACCTGCATTGATCCTTTCATTTTTTCAGATTAAAGAAAAGAAAAATAGATCTCTCTTTGTAAAACTTTGGATTTTTCCCCTCACGCTTTTTGTTTCCACTGTCATGTATTACGGAGACGTTAGATATAGAATTCCTTACGATGGAATTTTTATATTGGTTGCATTTTGGGTATTTCGTTTGTGGCGGAAAATGGGTATATAATCGGCCATGCAGTACCTTAAAACAGAAAGGAGGATTTGATGAGCAAGATTGCGAAATTGGGCAAGATTGCCCTGGTTGTGTTTTTCGTCCTATCGCTTTTTGCTTATGCTATTGCCACGGTTCTTCCATTGTTGCTGTGTCTGGGTGCGGTCTTTTACTTTGCTTGTGGAAGTGGAAATCCGTTTGTGATTACCGGTTCTACATTATTGCTATTGGCAGTAGTCAGCATTCTGATTTCTCCTTTCATCCAATATTTGATTGATCGAAAAAAATCAGTCAAGTGATTCCTCATGACCCACCCTGTGTGGGTCTTTTTTTGAAGAGAATACTTTTTTTAATATTGCCTTGTAAAAGGTGATTACTTCATCATGAGTTGGAATTCTTGGAACGATGATAGATACGGCTGAGGCGATAATGGCTATCCAATAATATCCAAAGCCAAGCGCCATTCCAATGGCACCAGCAAACCAAATACTGGCGGCAGTGGTGAGGTTTCTCACCCTCGAGCTGGTATCTTTTAGAATCAACCCAGCTCCTAAGAAACCAATTCCAGATACAATTTGAGCGGCAATTCTAGTTTTTGACTCTGGGTCAGTAGCTGAAAGGAGAGTAAACAGAGATGAACCGCAAATTACCATAATATGGGTACTTATCCCGGCGTCCTTACCTCTCGCTTCCCTTTCAGCACCAATAAAGTAACCAAGAATTATTCCCAAAAGAAGATTTGAAATAAAGTGTAGTTCGTTCATACATGAATAGTACACCTAAAAGTTTTTTTGGAAAACTATAAATTCGTAAAAAATTTTCAGACAATTGAGAGATTTTTATATTTTGGGTGGGTGACGGGATTCGCCTTCGGTCGCTTTGCGCCTCAGGGCCGGGCTCGCTGGGTTTGTTACGAAACCAGCTCCGCCAAGTTCTCATCCCTTTATCGACTTAAATC
>CAIQPO010000035.1 GCA_903873735.1 Candidatus Collierbacteria bacterium
GAATCTCTCCACTACTGAAGCCAAGCTCCAAGAAAAGATTGTTCAGCAATCCCTCTTCGGAACCACTGGCGTCATTACAGAAATCACCTCAACCCACATCACTCTTAAATCATCTACAGACATCTTCCAGATAAAAACCACAGACAAAACAGTATTTGCAAAAAATAATCAAAACATTAAGTTATCAAATCTAGCTATCTCTGATAAGGTGATTTTAATCGGAATAACCACTAGCAAACCTACTATCATAGAGGCAAAGAGACTTGTAGTTATTAAAGATGAGGTAAAAGAATCACCGTCAGTCTACTACGGAAAAATACTAAGCACTGACAGCAACAAAAAAATTATTTCACTAAACTACAACGGTAGCCGAAAAGATTTTGTCTTATCAAGACGTGCTAATCTAAAAATCACTGACTTTACAATTGGCAAATCGGCGGTCATCATCACTAACTCCCAAGATGTCGGTCTAGTCATTTCCCTCGCTAAGGTATACTAAAATAATGCCTGCCGCCCGATCCAAACGCACTGTTGCCTATTTTCTTTTGCTCATAAATGCTGCCCTCTGGGGATTCGCACCCCCCATCATCAAAAATTCTCTTCAGCATACCTCTCCTGAAAACTTTCTTTTCATCAGATTCCTTCTTGCTAGCGCTTTGTATATTCCCATTTTTCTTCTAATAAGAAATAAAAACGGCTACAAATCATCTCAAATTCTTCCCTCAATCATTCTAGGGCTACTTGGTACGCCACTCACCCTCTTACCGTTGTTCTACGGACTAGAAAAAACCACTTCTATCCAAGCCTCAGTCATTGAATCCTCAAGCCCGCTTATTACTATACTGGGGGGCATTCTCTTCTTACGTGAATCCATAACTCGCAGAGAATGGATCGGACTGTTTCTGGCAGTCACTGGCACTGCCATTCTCACAATATCCCCCCTACTAACAGCTCTTGACACCTCATCAATATCACTAAGTGGAAACCTACTCATTCTCCTCTCCAACCTTTCGTGGGCTAGTTTTCTTCTTTTATCCAAAAAGCTAAACATACACCCACCCCTGGTTACTCTCTGCTCGTTTTTGGTAAGCATCCCCTTTTTCTTTATTCTTGCACTTCGCTCCAGCACTCTCTCTTTACCTCCACAAGCCTCACTGCCCGGAATTCTCTATATGACAGTAGGAGGCTCTATCGTGGCATTCTGGGCATATCAGGAAGGTCAAAAAAGGCTTGAGGCGTCAGAGGCTGCCATCTTTTCATACCTTAAGCCCATCTTTACCCTACCCCTCTCATTTCTCTGGCTAAAAGAGCCTGTTACACCCCTGCTCATTCTTAGCGGATTGCTCATTGCCGTTGGAGTTTACCAGAGTGAAAAAAGGAGTTAAACACCAAAAATTCTCATGATATAATCAATTGCTATGAAATCGAATTTACACCCAACCTATCACCAAACTACTATCACCTGCGCCTGTGGCAACTCTTTTACCGTAGGCGGAGTTACTAAAGACCTTAGAGTAGATGTCTGTGCCAAGTGCCACCCCTTCTTCACAGGCACTCAAAAATTCCTAGACACTCTCGGAAGAGTCGATAAGTTTATCGCCAAACGCCAAGCTGCTGCTGGCTTTGTTAAGAAAAATAAATCTCAAGACAAGGAAGCCGCCCCAGCCAAATCTCTCAAAGAGATGCTTACCGTCAAAAAAGTCGAGGCAGAAAAGATCGAAGAATCAAAATAGCTTTTTGCCACCATTATCAACTAAACTAAGATAATGGATAATCCATATATTCAGGCGGAAATCAATCGCATACAGCAAGAAATCTCTGACAACCAAAAGCTTCTCGGTGACCCAGAGCTTGGACTTCTTGCACAAGAAGAAGTTGCTCGCCTAAACCAACTCTTGGTATCTCTTACCTCTTCCAACACCGTTCAAGAAGAATCATCATCAGAGTCTTCGGCCAACTTCAACTCATCCCCAGCTATCATAGAGGTTAGAGGTGCAGCAGGTGGAGATGAATCAAAAATATTTTCAGAAGATCTCTTGCGAATGTACACTCGCTTTGCCACAGAACATGGCTTTTCTGTTGAAACCATAGATGATGGTGTAATTAGAGTTAGCAAACCTGACAAGAATCTTTGGAATCATGGTGCATACGAAACTTTTCAATACGAATCTGGTGTCCATAGAGTTCAAAGAGTCCCAGAAACTGAAAGTCAAGGACGAGTACACACTTCCACATCTACTGTCGCAGTTCTACCAGAAATAAAATCCAACCAAATAGAGGTCAGAGACTCTGATCTAGATTGGCAGTTCACTCGAGCAGGTGGTCCAGGAGGCCAAAATGTAAACAAAGTAAATACAGCAGTAAGGCTCACCCACAAACCCACAGGGATAGTAGTTTTCGTCCGTGAAGAAAGATATCAGTCAAGAAACAAAGAAATCGCCCTAAACCTTTTAAGATCCAAACTCTGGCAGTCTGAGGAAGAAAAAAGACTGGCTTCTCTGTCAGACAAAAGATCCCAAGCCGTTGGTCACGGTATGAGAGCTGAAAAAATTAAAACCTACAATTTTCCCCAAAATAGACTTACTGACCATCGTCTTGAAAAATCTTGGTACGCACTAAAAGAAATCATTGAAGGTGATCTATCAGATGTCTTTTCCTACACCATAAATGCATTCAACGAACTAGAGTCCCAAAATTAAGCCTAGTTCTTGACAAAAGGAGTAGGTTAAGATAATCTACCTCGTCATATCCATACCCTATCTGGAGGTACTTTATGAAAGATGAAGAACTGGCTCAAATGGCACTCGAACATGCAGCAGTTTCCAAGGAACATCACACCCCCGCTGGCTTCACCCTCAAGAACTTTTTGACCTTCGTGGGCATTACCGTTCTCATCATGATCGTCGGCCAGTTTACCCCGGGCATCCCTGATGAAGACATCATGAACATTATCATCAGCCTGGCGTATGTCTACTTCTTTGGCGTCCGGCCCCAAAACAAAAACAAGTAACAGACCTTCAAAAACCCCTCCTTCCGGAGGGGCTTTTTATATTATTTAAATTCTCCCTTTAGTACTTCCAATGCCTTATCAACCTGATTATCTTTTTGGGGATTCTTCTCATCTTGCTTGTAGACAATCTCTACATCAGGTTTCAGACCCTCTCCGTGAATATTGTTACCTGATGGTAAAAGCCACTCAGCAATCGTTAAGTGAAGCCCAGCCCCACCTGACAACTCTTGAACCTCTTGAACTGTGCCCTTTCCAAAACTATTCTCACCTACAAGTTTGACTCCCAACCTCTCTCTCAAAGCACCAGATAGAATTTCAGATGCGGAAGCTGACCCTTTGTTTATCAGAACAACAAGAGGCATGCCCACCAATCTTCCTCTTCCTGTTGCCTCCATAACTTCAGTTCTTACCCTATCTCTTTGTTTCACGATCACTCCGTCTTCAATAAACTCACTTCCTAGTTCAACCGCTCTCTGTAAATAACCCCCAGGGTTATTCCTTAAATCAAGTATCACTCCCCTAGCTTTTTTACTTACAATTTCATCCACAATTTTTTCCCATTCAGGTAATGTTTTCTCCCCAAATTTATTCACACTCACCAAAGCTACCTTATTATTATCGAGCCAGGTAATTTCAGTTGATGGTACATTAATGATTTCTCTAACCAGGCTAACCTCTTTAGATTGCTTATCACCCTCTCTAAACATAGTCAGTACCACGGTTGTACCTTTAGGTCCTCTAATAATATCCACAGCATCATCAATAGAAATGCCAGAAGTGTCTTTATTTATCTTTTTGGCATCATCTCTAATCTTTAATATCAAGTCACCAGCCTTTACACCTGCTCTTTCTGCTGGAGTCCCTTTAAGAGGAGCCATTACCGCCAAAGTCTTGTCTACAAAACCAAGTTGAATACCTACTCCTCCAAATTCACCTTGCAAATCCTCTTTTGAACGAGAATTTTCTACCGGTGGGTAAAAGGCTGTATACGGATCTCCTATGGCAGATGTCATCCCTTGTGTCGCCCCCATCATCATCTTCTTTGTGTCAATGAGTTCAGGCTTCAAATACCCTTCTCTTAAGCGTCCTAAAACCTCAGCCATCATAGTCGTATCAATATCACCCTTTGATACTGGATACTTAACGCTATTTTGACCAAATCTATAGCCACTTCCCGTACAAACAGCAGCGACGATTAAGACCAACAAAACACTCCTTATCTTAGATAAGTTCATGGGCAAGTAAAAATAATTAACAACAATCTATCTTACGCCTTGTCAGTGAAAGGTAAAAGAGCCAAAAATCTTGCTCTCTTGATAGATACCGAGAGTCTACCTTGATGCTTCTGGCAACAACCAGTGTTCCATCTAGGTAATATTCTGCGCTTAGCAGACACCCCTAATGTGAGTGACTCAGTATCTTTATAATTTGGTTCAACTTTTTTAACGCAGTATGGGCAAGGTTTTGTAACGCGCTTGATTTTTTTCTTTTTTATCATTTTATTTCAATATTTTTTTAAAATGGAATCTCATCTGCTACATCTTTTGCAGATGATTTACTCTCCTGTGGAGTAAACACTTCATCACTAGGAGAAATACTTGAGGTTGCTAAATCCTCTGGCATATATGATTCAGCTGACTCAGACGAACCGGCACCCTTAGGCACATCCAAAGCAATCATTTCTTCCATCACTACTTCAGTCATCTGTCTATCTTGGCCTTCAGCTGTTTTCCATGATCTAGTTTGTAGCCTTCCTTCAATATAAATCTTTCTCCCTTTCTGCAATAACTGACTGCAAATTTCAGCCAATTTTCCCCAGGCAACTACACGATGGAATTCGGCACCTTCTTGCTTTTGACCACTGGAATCTGTCCACTCTCTATTAGTAGCTAATCCAAAAGTACATACCGAGGTTCCTTGAGGAGTGTACTTCAACTCTGGATCACGGGTCAGGTTTCCAATCAATAACACCTTATTAAGACTTCTCGTACTCATATCTTTTTCTTAAATTCTAATCAATAAAAATCTTAGCAGTTTATCATCCATCTGCAAATCCTTCTCTAAAAGTTTAGCAGCGTCTGATGCTCCCTCTAAATCTAACTTGAGGTAATATCCTCTATTTTGTTTTCTAATCTCATAGGCCATGGTTCTGGTTCCCCATTTATCAACGGCCACCACTTTCATGCCTCTTTTCTTACACTTATCATTAATTTGTCTCTCTGCTCCAATTTCATTTTCGGTAATTGGATAGATGACAACGAGCTCGTATTTTTGATCCAAGCCCATGGACTTTGTTTCGGTTGTCTTCATATGCCTCTTCGCAGTAATAATAACGTGCAAATTTTACCACAAAAAACCCCTCAATATAAGAGGGGTGTATCAATTACTTTGGAACAGTAAGCAATGTCAGCATACAGAAGGCACTTCCAGCCAGAAACAAGGCCACCATCAAAAAGAAGGCTCGCTTCTGGGTCAAAAAACCTCCAAGATTGATCCCTTGTACTGGCAACACCATGGCAATTGACCCAATCCAACAAAGCAAAGATAAACACGATACAAGCCAAACAGTCTCCATGAGAGTGCTCCTATTAATGAACTGTAACGCATATTTTATCAGATTTATCCGCCTATCATGAATTCCACCACATCACCATCCTTCATTTCGTACTCCCTTCCCTCCATTCTCACCTTCCCTTTTTCTGCTGCCCCCTTCCAACCACCCTCAGTCACGAAATCGTCAAAGCTGCATGCTTTTGCTTTTATAAACTTCTTTTCAAAATCTGTGTGTATCACTCCAGCCGCCTGAGGCGCCTTAGTCCCCTTTTTAATGGTCCAAGCTTTTGTTTCCATTTCGCCAGTAGTTAAAAAACTTAAAAGTCCCAGCGTGTCATAAGCTTTGGTAATCAAACGGTCCAGTCCAGATTTCTCCATTCCCAATTCAAGCAAATACGCCCTACCATCCTCCTCCGACAAAGCAGAAATTTCAGCCTCGATTTTTGCACTAATACACAAATCTTCGCCCTTTCCTTTCAATCTATCGTCTGACTCACTTACATTAAACACTTTAATTTCAGGCTTCATGGTAAGCAAAAACAGGTCTCTTGCCAACTCCCTATCTTCCTCAGTTTTTATCAGATCTCTTGCTGGCTTCCCAGAATTTAGCCAATCGGATAGTTTCTCCACCAACTCTTTCTTTTTTTCGCTACCCTTGGCTCTAATATCTTTACTTTCCTTTATTCTATTTACTGTCTCTAGATCCTTTAAGATGAGCTCAGTCTCTATCGTCTGATAATCAGAATCAGGGTCTACGCTTCCTTCTTTTACGATTTCAGTATCCTTAAAATCACGTAATACTTGCAAAATCACGTCCACTTCTCTGATATGAGTTAAAAACTTATTTCCTAAACCAGCTCCACTAGCCGCCCCAGCCACTAATCCGGCAATGTCTACAAATTCCACCGTAGCCGGAACCACTCTCCCACTTTTCGAGATATCAGACAATATCTTAAGCCTATCATCAGGCACCTCTACCACTCCAATATTTGGCTCAATTGTAGCAAAGGGATAATTTGCCACCAAAGCTTGCTGTCGTTTCAACAAAGCATTAAAAAGTGTGGATTTACCCACATTTGGTAAGCCTACAATTCCTATTTTTAAAGACATAACTGATATTTTACTTTATCTTCAAACAAAGATGGCATTTTAAGCACAAATATGGTATACTATAGGGCCACATAAACTTCTGCACATTGATATAAGGAGATCCCTATGTCAATCGTTACAATCCAAAACTGCACCAAGCCCGACCTTGCTCTGATTGCCCGCATGAGTGCTGGCATGAGAAGCCTGACTGAAGAGCTCAATCTCATCTTTCCTCAACGCACCGGCGTTATCAGCCAGCTCGCTTTTGCTCTCACCATGCGCGAACATGTCATGGTCTGGGGCGACACGGGAACGGCCAAAAGCCTTCTCGCCCGCGCCACCTTTGGCGCTTTTACCGGCTCAAACACCTTCGAAATCAACTTGAGCAAGTTCAGCACCAAGCCGGAAGTTTTCGGTGGCATCAACACCAAACTTATGACCGAAGAAGGTCGTGTTCGTTACTGGCTCGATGAAGGAGCCGTATACTGCGACTTCTTCTTCCCTGATGAGTTCCTTGATGCGTCAGACCCCATGCTCCGAGCCATGCTCACACTCCTCAATGAGCGACTCTTCCTCAACGGCAAAGAACGGGTTGTTTCTCGCTTGCACACCTCGCTGGCCACCACCAACGGTGACCCCTGGGCACGTGCTAAAGCCAATCCCGACCTCAAAGCTGTGGTGGATCGCTTCTTGTTCAAAAGCCAAGTTGCCTACCTCGATGAGGATGAAGAGTATGCCCGCATGCTCACCACTTACCTCAGCGGCCTCCGACCCCAAACCCAGATGGACATGGCTGACCTTACAGCTTTCTCTGAGATAGTCGCCAACACCAACCTAATCCATAATCCTGTGATGGTGAAGGCGTACATCGATGCTATGAATGCCTTTCGCAAAGCCAGTGGTGCTTTCATTTCCGACCGCACCATGGCACGCATGACTCAAGTTATTGAAGCCCAAGCGCTTCTCTTCGGTCGCTTTGAAGTCATCCCCGAAGACATTCTAGCCGTCAAATACGGTGTCTGTGACGGTGAAGACACAGAAAAACAGGTTACCTTTGTTACTGCAGCCACACCGGCGATCAAAAAGGCGGAAAAAGAAATGGGTGCCAGCATTGATGATGCCCAACAAGCACTCATCAAAGAATATGCCGGCCAAATCCCAGCCCTGCGCCAGGAAGACCTGAGCAAGATGCAACCCAATGACATGGTTGCCACTGCAAGAGACCTGACACAGCTTCGCGCCAAAATCAGCGCCGTAGTTCCTCAAACTACCACCACTCAAGTTCAGCGCGACGCGCTTCTTGAGAAGGTGGACAAGAAACTCGGTCAGCTGAACAAAGTTATTTTCAAGAGTTAAGAGGCAGCATGGAAAACTTAGACCCTCTTCAAATCGCCCTAATAGTCACCCTCCTCCTACTTCTCCTCACCTGGCTTTACTTACTACTTCGCCAGCTCTTGGAGAAGATGCGAGAAAACTCCGAAACCGAAACACCTTCGATTTCTCAAGCCGCAGCCGGAGAAAAGGATGAACAAAAAGCCAAGGAAAAATTGGCTCGGGCCATCCTCAAAAAGGCAGACCCCTTCCTGCTCCAGCAGCTAGCCAAAATGGCTGGTATGAGCCATGAAGATCTCAAAGATCGCTCCCAAGATGAAGAACTCGTCAAAGAGCTCGCCCGGCAAATGGACATCGAAGACCTATCTATGCTCAAAGTGGCAAGCACAGCCGATATTCCTGTCACTGCCAAAACCACCACTTTTGAGCAAAAGGCTATCTACCCCACCGACCACACTGATGTTGGACGTATGCAGGAGATGGATCAGTTCGCAGGTCTTTCGCCAGAACAGCTTGCTGATCCCATGCTTCCCTACCAGATTGCAACAGGCGACGTGCCCATCATTGAGCACTACGAAAAAGTCACCCAGGTTGCTCTCTTCTACATGCTAGTAGATGTCTCTCAAAGCATGGCCGAAGGAGGTAGTTCAGGCTTACCCAAATACATAACCGCACGAGGCGTGGCTTGTCACCTACTCTCAAAAGCAATTGAGGGAAAGGCCAAGTACTTCCTTCGCTTCTTCGACGGTTCGGTACACGAAAAGAAATCGGCGCTGACTGCGGCCGAAGCCCAGCGTGTTTTCAACCTAGTCGCAAGGTCCGGCTACTCAGGCGGTGGAACCAACATCTCACACGCCATCGAGATTGCCGTCCGCGACATCAAGAAAGAGGGCAACATCGAAGCCGAGATCATCCTGATCTCCGACGGCGAAGACAGTTCCCTCGACGAAGACACCCTGCGCTCACTCCTGGGAAACATCAAACTCCACGTAATCGTCCTTGGACCGGACAACACTGTCCTGCGTCAGGTGGCCACCTCATATCGATCTGCTTAAAGCAAATTTACCCTCCCCTTTGTGGGAGGGTTTTTATTTGACTAAAACTTTGAGTCTCGGCTGCGAAACCACTACCGAACCAGCAATACTCTTAACTTCTATGTAATATTGATTTTGCCCCCTCCAAATAGATAGATTCTTAGAATAAAAACTCGACTTAGTTCCAGAAGTCACCGACACCTCACTTCCATCAACTGCCCTCTTATTCGTAGCATCATACAGCCTCACCATACCCAAACCGTTGTCAAGCCAACCTTCCCAACTCACCACCGGATTGGCATAAAGACTAGTGTCAAAAGTAAACTCAGATCCAGGAACTTTAGTCCACTCGCTCCCTTCACCTCTTCCACCATTTAAAGCCACATATGAAATTGATGCACTTCCACTTATTTTTGATTGGACTAGTCCTGCATTTTTTTCCAGTCTATAAACCCTACTTTCCAAATTCAGCAATCTCCTTTCAGTGTTTGTACTGGTAGACTCTCCCAAAACACTACCTCCACCCCACCACCATTTATTCACCACCACTCCCATTGTGAATGCCAACAGTACCAGTAAAACTCCTTTTGTTTTCACTCTTCCATCTTACCCCAATCTCAAATGTTTTTCTAAAATTTAACGAGGCTTCAAAACTTGTCCATCAGCAGTGTCACGCACTTCGAATCCTGCGCTGTAAATCAAATCCCTTAGTTTATCAGCCATCTGGTAATCTTTATTTGCTTTTGCATCCTCTCGCTTATTTTTTAGATCAATCACCTCTTTAGGGATATCAATTTCTGATGTTCTAATTAGCCTTAATCCCAAAACCTCATCTGCAAGCGACACCAATCCTAGCTTTTCTTCAGGAATAACATCACTTCTAACTCCCTCCCACAAAGCAGCCAAAGCATTGGCAATATTTAGATCTTCCTCTACAGCTTTGATAAATGTATCAACATGTTCCCCTTCCTGTGACCCCATTTCTTTCGCTATCTTCATCAGCTCTTCTACCTGCTCTCTCAATTTTTTATAAGCGTTTGCTGCTGCTTCCATTCCTTCCCAAGTAAAATTCATCTGCTTTCTGTAATGAGTTGAAAGATAGTAGTACCTTAAGGCCATCGGGTCATAACCTCGCTCAATAATATCAGCCACCTTGTAAACGTTCCCCAAACTTTTACTCATTTTTTTACCATCCACCATCAAAAAAGCACTATGGAACCAGTACTTCACAAAAGGAGTTTTTCCTGTTGCCGCTTCACTTTGAGCAATTTCGTTTGGATGGTGAATACTTATGTGATCCTCGCCTCCAGTATGTATCTCAAATTGATCACCCAAATACTTTCTACTCATAGCACTACACTCTATATGCCATCCAGGAAAGCCATCTCCCCAGGGACTTTGCCAATGCATTACGTGATCCTCATATTTTCCCACTCTCATAAACCAAAGAGCAAAATCGGCTGGGTTTTTCTTTGAGTTGTCTGTTTCCACCTCTTCTCTAACTCCAACCATCTTTTCTCCTAAATCTTGTCCAAAAAGCTGACCATAATTTTCTGCCTTTGTCACATCAAAATAGACAGCTTCTTTAGTCACATAAGCAAAATCTCGCTCAACTAACTCCTCAATCATCTTTACCTGCTCGACAATGTGGTCTGTGGCTTTACATGAAATTGTTGGTCTCAAAACGTTTAAGATATCCATCTCCTGGAAAAAATAATCCGTATACTCACTTGCCACTTCCCATACAGTTTTTCCATACTTTCTAGCGCCTTTTTCCAGCTTATCCTCTCCTTCATCACCATCTGATACCAAATGGCCCACATCAGTAATATTCTGAACATGATTTACTTTCAACCCGGCAATTCTTGTCAAAGCCCTCCTCAAAACATCATCATTTACATACTTTCTTCCATGACCTATGTGAGGATAATCATAGACAGTAGGGCCACATGCATACATGCCAATTATTCCGGGCTTATAAGGCTCAATGAGCTCAATTTGTTTGCTCAAGCTATTAAAAATCTTCATCATATCTATTCTATATTCTAAATCTTATATAACGGTATTTATACTTTTTACCCAACTTTGGAATAGAATACCATTCCTCACGAGAAGAAAACGACAACCACCACCAAGGTTTCTTCAAGTAGGAAATTAAGTTTTGGCTTTTGTGAGAATAGGCAGCCCTCCATTTTTTTACTGACTCGATAAAGTTAAGTTTAAGCACTAAATCTGGCTTCGAGGCATATCTTCCTACCTGATTACTTATCATCTCTGCCCCCCTCTCTTCATCAAATGCTACCCACAATAACTTAGTCTCTTTGGCCATAACCTCTTTCTTCAAAAACCTTGAGAGTGATACGTGATCAGGATGTCCAGTCACTCCACTAAAATCATAAGTCACCACTACCCCTGGATCTATTGCCTCAAGGTATCTCGTCAATCTCAACCTCCATTGTTTTGTATTTTTCAAGAATCCGTCCTCAAAGCGCCACATTACCCAATCTCTTACACCTAAAATACTCATAGCATTAGCCATCTCACTTCTTCTGATTTCATAGGCACTTCTCCCCCTACCGTGTACAAAAATTTTTCCTCTGCTACCTTCAGTAATAATCGCCACCGACACATCAAACCCCAAATCTAAGGCTCTTTGGATTAAACCAGCACTCATCACCGATTCATCATCAGGATGTGGAAAAATAAAGGCAATTCTTTTTTTCTTCACTCTCCCTAGCCAATCTTCGATTTTTTTCATAAAAAAACAGTCATTTCTGACTGCGGCCCTTTTAGGGAGGTTCCACCTCAATCTAAATCTCTATTTTCTACTTTACGCGTAGTTCGTCGGATTTTACTTGCATAAATGCTTTCCTTCCGCCCTTAAACATGTGGCGCACACTTCCACACCTAAGTTTGTAATTTGTGACACAATTATAAACTCTATTCTTTTTGTTTTGAAGTCTCTCCGTGTGACGCCCCACCAATTTTCTTAAAAAATTGCGCCGCCCAACTCTCCCGCTTCTTCTTCTCCACAGCATTTTTCCTATCCGCTTGCTGCTGTTCCCCTGCTTTTTCTCTCTCAATCTGTTGATCAAGCTGCTTCTTTCTCTGCATATACTGCGCTAACTCACCTTTTACAGCTTCGAATCTTTGCTTGTCTTCAGCCTTTTTCTTGGCTTGTGCTTGAGGATCGTTCTTTGCTCCACCTTTTTCCTCACTTGCAGCCTTGGCTGCTGCTTGTGAAGGTGTAGTAGTCAGCACTTCCATCGTCTTTGTTGCAATATCAGCCGAGGCTTTGACCGTCTGCTTTAAAGCTGACTCACCGATACCCGATAAATCTCCCATAACCTGCCCTGGAATTCCAGCCATTAGTCCGCTCATCTCTACCATTTAACC
>CAIQPO010000036.1 GCA_903873735.1 Candidatus Collierbacteria bacterium
ATATTCACACAGTCCTCAATGCCTACACCGCTGGTTCTCATCATTGGATAGGAGTGACTTAACTCGCCTCCAGGGGTAGGTGCCGATGAACCCTTGTTCCACCAGCTACTATCCTGCAACTCGGGGTGGGTATTGATGCCGAAGCACTCTTCATAAAGAAGCTGCTGCAATGATCTTAATGCCACATCTTCATCCCCGTATTCCAAACCAGCTGCTAGAAGTCTTGTCCTCTGTTGTCTTTGATCATTTTCCCATTTTTCTAGATCTGTAGGGTTTTCAGAAGGAGCGGGAAGAGTAGCCTCCGCAACTTGCTCATCAGCCAGTCCCCAATTCTTCTTGATAACTTGAAGGACTTTCTCGTTTTTTAGATAATGAATTTGGGGTAAATTCGGCTCTTGTTCTTCAAATTTTATTTCCATATGACTAGATTATTTCTTTTTGGCAACCAGGACTAGACTTTGGCCAAAGGGAGGCTTGATAAATTTTTCAATATATATCAATGGAGTAATTAGACTATCAAATAGCTTGCCAAATAAAGAATCATTAGATTTGGAAGAAATGAGATGTCCCCTAGCCCACCAGGTAAAGTATCCGGGAAGGTTTGCGTAGAAGATTCTTTCTACCATAAAACCGGCTATTTCAACTTTCTTTTTTAGTTCATCGAGAGTATATCTCCTGTAATGCCCCATGTCTTTGTCTAAACTCCCAAAGATTTCTTGACAAGCGGGGACAAACAGTAACAACCTTCCTGATGGAGCAAGGATCTCGAAGCACTTGTTTAGAGCAATCTGATCTCGCTCAATATGCTCAAAGACATTTGATGAAAAGATAGTATCAAACTGACCCTTAAAACCTCCAACTTCATCTTTTTCAATATCGTAAAACTCTACTTGGTCACTAAAGTTTAGCTTCAAGATGCTGATAAATTCTGGCCTAATGTCGGTGAGTGTTTTGAAGCTTTCTTTGGGAAAGAAAGCTGACAGGGCTCCCGTACCAGATCCAATCTCTAGAATTGTTTTTCCAAAGTGGGGCGAAAAATTTGAAATTAACCAGCGATTGTATCGAGGTAGGTCTGACGCAGTTTCTAGGATTTTGGTACTTTTTTCAGTCCAAGCTGGTTTTGACATTTTTTGATTTAAGAATGATAAAGGCTCCAAAAACCAAACAGAGATTGGCTATGCCGTTTGCCACTACGGGAGCCAGGAAACTAATCTTTGGTATCAATATTACCTCAAGCAGCACCACAAGAGCTACCTGCAAGCCAGTAAGAAGGGTTAGTTTTTGTGGTTCGTTTATGGTGTAAATTATGGCTGGTGTGAGAGCTAGCGAGTATAAGAATGGGATCATGGAAATAGTGGTGAGCTGAAATACAGTAATTGCCTGTGAGTAACTTTGGCCGAAAACCAGCAAAATTATTGGCTTGGCAAAAAGAGCTGTGGATAATACAACTAAAGAAATTCCCGTAATTAAGATTAAGAGTTTTTTGATATAGGGAGTGGCTTCTTTGATTGATTTGTACTTGGAAAATCTAGGACTCACTACAGAGTTCAGCATACCGATAAGTAGAGCAAATAAAAGGGTGATTCTGTTTGCAGCTGAATAAATACCTGCGGCAAAACTACCAGCAAGGATATTGAGTAAAATCACATCTATTCTCGAGATAAAAACAGAAAATATTTTTGCGGCCGCTATCCAGCGGGCAAATCTGTACATTTCACTCAAGAAGCTCCTATCAACATTTAGAGAAATTTTCCTCAAGTCTTTGTTTAGGGTGATAAACAGGGCGAAAAAAGTAGAGACAATATTTGAAAAAATAGCAGTGGATATATCTAGCCGACTAAAATAAAGGAGCAGCAACACTAGTGAAATTTTAACAATCGGGTCTATGATTTGGCTTAAGGAATACGACCAGAATCTTCTTTCTGATGAGAAAAGACCTTGAGCAAAGCTTAAGAATAGATAATTTGCCGAAATTACTCCAGCCAAGAAAAGATGTATCCTCAAAGAACCAGGAATTATCTGCTGGTGGAAGAGGGCAAATAAACAGAAGAGAAGAAGTCCAAAGAGGGCAATGATTAGCTGGAGAGTAAAAGTGGTATTGATAATTATTTGCCTGCTTTTTGGTCTCTTTGGAATAAAATTTATAAGAGAAGAAGAAATCCCTAAGTCTCCAAGGCTAAAAATTATGGTAGAGAGGGCGGTAATGGCTGAGTAAATGCCATAAGTTTCAGGGCCAAGAGTTCTAGCAAGAATAACTGTATAGATAAAGCCAATGAGGGCAGTGGTGGATAAGCCAATGCCGGTTATCAGGCTATCTTTTATTGTTGATGATTTGAAGATGGCAGAAATTGGTTTCAATATCTTTACTATACCTGCTCTCTGTACCAATTTAGCAAGTCCAAAAGAGTTTGCTCCAGCTCAATCTCTGGCTCCCAGCCGGTAGCGGCTGTAAGCTTTTCGTGACTGCCGTACAAGTCTTTGAATTCTGATGGCCTACTTCTTCTGGGATCAATGCCGTGTTTTAGTGGCATAGCGGATAGACTAATGAGCTTCATCACGATCTCACTAACTAAGATACTTTTTCCAGAAGACACGATGTATCTTTCACCTGAAGCTCCTTTTTCAGTAAGGAGTCTATATGCTCTGACCACATCTCTAACATCAGAAATGTCTCTCTTGGAGGATAGATCGCCAGTGACAATTACTGGCTCGCCGCCTTTCTTCTCAAGATAGGCAATTTGGCTGGCTACGTCTGGGGCTAGGAAACCAATAGCTTGCCCCGGTCCGGTGTGGTTGAAAGGAGTGATATAGATTATGTCGAAGCCGAAAGTGCGGTGATACTCTTGAGCCAAGTACCAAGTAGCTACTTTACTAATGGCGTAAGGATTGAGTGGATTAAGAGGAGTCTCTTCAGTAATGGGTAGGTTTTTTTCGGCAACTGCACCATGTTCTTCAGAACTACCTACCAGGAGAATTCTGGGGTGGTAATTTTTTATGGATTTAACTGCCTCAAGTAGATTGACTGTGCCAATGGTATTAATCTCAAAAGTCATGGCCGGAGCCTCAAAAGACAGGCCTGGCTTGGGTTGCCCTGCTAGATGAAATATTACCTCAGGTTTTCGCTCACCAATAATTCTTTCAAGAGAAGCGACATCAAGAATATTGCACTGAAATGTGTTTTCAGGCAAACCATCTTCATCTTTGAGAGTGGTGCCAGAGACATCGTATCCGTATTCCTCAAACTCTCTTCTTAGATGTCTACCGACAAAGCCTTCTGAGCCAGTGATGAGGACTTCCTTCATAGTTTATTTATACCCGTTTTTGGTAAGCCATTCTATATCTGAAGTAGTCATGATTTCCATGAGTTGTTTGGCATAAGTGCGAGGTTTCCAACCAAGCTCTTTTTCGGCTAATGAAAAATCACCTTTCATGTCGGTAATCTCTGTTGGTCTTAGGAGGGCTTGATTGGTGACTACATGATCTTCCCAGTTTAGACCTACATGCGAGAAGGCGAAGTCACAAGCATCTTTGATTGAGTAACTGGTGTTGGTACCAATGACATAATCTTTGGGTTTTTCCTGCTGAAGCATGAGCCACATGGCGTCGACATACTCTTTGGCGTATCCCCAGTCTCTGGTGGCATTTAAATCACCGAGATGAAGTTTGCCGTTTGAGTCCACTAAGGGCTGACCTAGTTCATTTATTGGAGGAGTTTGAATACCGAGCTTGATACAGGCGGCTCCCATCGAAATTTTTCTGGTAACGAAGTGAAGTGAGCGGCGAGGACTTTCGTGGTTAAAAAGAATTCCACCACAGACAAACATGCCATATGATTTGCGATAGCAATCAATCATCATGTGGGCGTAGGCTTTGGCAATACCGTATGGGTTATTGGCAAAGATGGGGGTCTTTTCATTGGCGTGTTCTATTCCCTCTACTCCTCCTAAAATCTCACGCGAAGTGGCTTGATAGACACGAGCCTTGGGGCAAAATCTTCTTACCGCCTCAAAGACACGAACTGGTCCGAGAGCAGTCACCTCTCCAGTGTAAAAAGGCTGGTTCCAGGAATCAGCAGGAACTGATTGAGCGGCTATATTGTAGACTTCATCTGGCTGGTACTTTTGGATAACATTGTTTAGCGACTCACTATCGGTAAGATCTGCTGACTCAATAATGATTTTTCCCTTGAGATGTTCAATGTTCTCATGGTGCATGGTGGTGGATCTTCTTAGAGTGCCAACAACCTTATAGTTTTTTGTCAATAAAAAATCGGCCAAGTACGACCCGTCCTGGGAAGTAATGCCGATTATCAAAGCGGTCTTGCTCTGTTTCATATCCTAGTATTCTACACTATGAAAAGATTGCAAATGGCACAAAAAAACGGGCAGATATACTGCCCGTAAATGTTATTCCTTGGAGAAGAGTCGCTGGTACTGGCCACGGACCATGCGAACATACCAGATGACTAGTGCGACCATGATCAGAAACATGACCGTGTACAATATCTTTACCCGGGTGGGCGGCTCGCTGACGGTAGTCAGGCTACTGCCTTCGGATGCCTCTAGTGTAAACGAGGCAGCGGATCCGGAAACGGTGTAGTGGCCCGACGGCAGTGTCCCCTCGGCAATCTGGACGCGGTTGGCGAAGAGATGGCTTTCAAGGTACTTGTTGCCATTGTCGTCCAGCAAGTAAAACTCGCCTTCATTTGATGCGGCCGAGACAGCAATGGGCGACTCGGTAGTGAGGGTGAAGTGTTCGCCGATTACACCGCCGACCATAACAGTCTGGCCTGTGGAAACATCAGGAATATAGGCCATTTTGAGTAGGTCGGTGCCAAGCCAGATCATGAAGCCATAGACAATGGCCATGACGACCTGCAAGAAGGTGAAATATGATTTACTCATGCGATGCCTCCAGGTGTAGTTGATTCTTTCGAGTGGCGAGATAGAAGTACATAATCACCACCAATACCAGGTATAGAATGACTGTGCCAATCATAAACATGTTTAGGCCTTGGACACTCTTTTGGGTGGTGGAATCTACGGTCATCGGGGAAGCGCTTCGAAGGCGAATCATGAAACCACCAGAGGCGACCTGATAGGTTCCCGCAGTGATCTGGGTTTCGGCGATGAAGTACTTGCCTACCTGGTCGGTAGCGGAAAAGATATCATTCCCTTGGCTGTCGATGACTTTGGGGGCTTGGGTCTCACCGATGGCCAAAACTTCCACAGCTGAAACAGCGGATACGACAAAAATATCGGTACCGCCATCAAGCGTGATCTCTTGGCCTTGCTGGTTGTTTGGCTGGAATGATTCCAGCGATATCGGGATGATGGTAAAGGCCATGAGCAGCCCGAGGACAAACATAGCGATGATTGGAAATTTGAGTCTTTGATACATGGGAATCCTCCGAGAGAATTAATGTGCAAGATTTTGTTGAATTATATAGGATAGATTATATTTTATCAAGTAAGCGCAAAAAAGCCCGAGCAATGCTCGGGCTGGAGAAACTTAAGGCAGGGAAACTTCGGCGATGTCTCCGTAGCCATTGAGCATAACAGAGATTACATTGCCATTCATAACCGCCAGATACTGAGTCTCACTTACAGGCCAGAGAGTAGGTTCTTTCCCATCGTCCAGGCTAAGTGTGATCCAGTATTGCTTTGAGCAGGTGCTGTTGATCTGCCAATTGGTAGGCAGATTGCTCTGGGTGGGACAGGTGACCTCAGTGTCACGACCATCAATCTTGAACGGACCACCATTTTCCATACCAGTCTGGGTATATGGATAGACGTTTGCATAGACCGGGGTGGGGGTGCCATAAATGATCACGACCTCAGTTGAGACTTGGGTTGGTCCTGGCTCATATGTGGGGTCGGCGCAGAGAGGAATATCAACTGTACCATCATTATTGACGGTTGGAGTGGCTTCTGCTTCGGTGCAGTCGCGGTCTGGTCCGTATGAGACTTCGGTGGGACCAGTTCGTAGGTGGTATTTACTTCCGTACTCACGATATTGGGGATTGTATCAACCTGTTTGGTAACCATGGGGTAAGGTGTGATTCCGTCACCAGAGACAGGATGGTCAGATTCACCATTGCGTGAGTATGGTTTAAGCGTCTCCACTGAAGTCTGCCAGACATGCGTCACCACCGTGGCCGAAGCTGTGGTGCGTTCATCAAGCTTCTTCATGTGATTGGAGATTAGCACCACCAGAAAGATGATTACCACCAGCAGACCTGCGCCACCAAGGATGTAGGGCAACAGGTTGGTCTTGTGGGGTTCAGATTTGTACTGATGACCCGGATCTGATGAGAAGCTCGACCGCGGTGATGGTTCTGGACGAGCGGTAGGGATGAATTCTTCATCGTGCCCAGGCTCAACCATGCTCCCACAGTTGGTGCAGCGCCAGCCGTTGGCTTTTGCTTGCACTTCGTTTGTGCGAGTGTTGCAGCTTTGGCAAGAGATCTGCCGAGATTTACTCTCAGACAGCCTGTCGCCAGTAACAGCAACATTTGTTGGCTTAGCCTTAAGTGCGTCTGCAGTTTCGTAAGTACCACCGCAATGTGGGCAGGTTTTTAACCCGCTAGTAACTTCACCGCCGCAATAGGGACAAGGAAACTTGCCTTCAACGCGACGGGATCGACCGGTAACAACGCCAGCCATAGTAGCCTCCTTCTTTCTTTTAAGGAACTAGAATTATTTACGAAGTGTGGGGTGAATTTTAGCACATATAGCCTCAAAAGTCAATTCTATGGGCTAATATTTTTTCAGTTCGTAGTTGTTGTACGTGCGCATATAGTAGGTTTCAGGATTGATTCTTTCAAGCTTCACATTTTGCATATTTACTGGAAGAAGGAGGACAAACCTGCCTGATTCCCCTATTACCTGCTCTTTTGGGCATTGATTGTGTAGCGCATCACCTGGGGTGTGATTGTCGCAAACTACTATGATTGGCCCGCTACGACTAACCTTATTTTCTCTCCAGAGGAGGTAATAAAAGCTATTAGCAATTTCAAATGAATTTGGATAGACGAGTATATTCACTTTCTCAAATTCAGCAGGTATTGTCTTGGAGAGGGCGATGATTTCTGGAGCGTTTGTTCTTGGATGATATGTGGCTATGACAAATAGAATGGTGATTAAACCTAAACCGAGAGCAATATTTTTACCGAATTTGATAAGCGATAGAAGGTTGGCGGTAGAAAAAGCCACCAAGTAAAGCATGAAGAAATGGGTGAATATCAAGTACTCTGGAGATCTAGGTCCTTTGTAGTTTCTAATACTAAACACCTCAAGAGCTAGAACAAAGAAGACAATTAGGCTGAAGATATCAATCTTTCGTTTTTTATAAGCTACGACAATCCCAATAAGACTGAGGGCTGCTAAGAGCCAGCCAAGGTTGGGTATGCCAAATAACACATGGCTAAGTCTTTCTGGCCAAAAAATGGTGATGTCTGTGAGCCAACGAACCGGGACATAAAATCGGTGCTGACCAAAGGTAAGATAATCCCAAATACTTTTAGTCCAGGCAAAATTATGAAGTTTTTCAAAAAAGAGGAGAGGGAAGAAGCCAACAAATACTCCTAGATACATTGAAAGTGCAGATAGCAGCCTGGACTTTATTTTTAGTTTTGGCAAGAATATTGGGAGTAAACA